>CAIWUA010000039.1 GCA_903915735.1 Candidatus Adlerbacteria bacterium | reverse complement strand
TTTTGTAGTCGATAAGAAATTTAGTAAGGTGCGCGATGCCCTCTTTGTCGAGGTTGTTGGTAGGCTCGTCGAGCAAGAGTAGGTCGGGGTCTTGGATAAGCGCCTGCGCGAGCAAAAGCCGCGCCTGCTGCCCTCCCGAAAAGGCCCCCACTTTTTTGTCATGTGGGGCGACTAGATTAACCACCGCAAGGACTTTGTCTATTTTAGGATCAAGATCATACACCTTTTTAGGAAACACATTTTGAAAAAACTCGCTCACGGTAAGCGTCATCTCCTCGCGCGGGATCACCTGCCGCGCCGTGGCGACCGACAGCCCGTGCTGCAACTGGACAACGCCCGACTCCGGCTCAAACGTGCCGGTCAAGAGTCCAAATATGGTGCTCTTGCCCGCGCCGTTTTGGCCCATCAGGGTTATCTTGGTGCCGCGGCGCACCGAAAAGTCCACCTCGTGCAAGATGGGCTTCTTAACGCCAAAATCAAATGACGCCTTATCAAACCGGACTATAACCTCTCCGCGTTGCATTCATACAACCTTACCACACGCTTTACATTTTTACGAATTTGTTTTTATTAAAAACTTTACAACCCCACAACGCCAAAGGCGCGACCGATGCCATAGGTGATAGCCATCGCCAGTGCGCCCCACAGCACGACGCGCAGTATGACTTTGTAGTAGCCGCTCCCGCTTACCCACGCACTGAGCGCACCGGTGATAGCCATCGCCGCGATAGCGGCGATAAAGGTGGCGGGGATACGCCAAGCCTCGGGTGGCAGGATAATGGAGACGAGCGGGATAATCCCCCCGACCGAAAAGGATACAAACGAGGCAAACGCCGCCTGCCACGGGCTGGTAAACTGACCTGGCGTTATTTTGAGCTCGGCCTCGGCGTGTGCGCGCAACGCGTCGTGCGCGGTGAGCTCGCGCGCCACCGACTCGGCGGTCGCCCGGCTAAGCCCCCGGTCCTCGTATATATGAGTAAGCTCCTCGAGCTCGGCCTCTGGCATATCGCGCAGCTCGGCACGCTCTTTGTCGAGCAGGGCCATCTCGGTGTCGCGCTGGCTCGACACCGACACGTACTCGCCCGCCGCCATCGAAAAGGCTCCCGCCAAAAGCCCCGCCACGCCGCTGATGACAACGGTGCGCACATCGGCAATGGCGCCGGCAACACCCACCACAATAGAGGCCACCGATGTAATGCCGTCGTTGGCGCCCAGCACGGCCGCGCGCAACCAGTTGAGAGTCGAGCCCGAGCCGTCGGCGTGCGGTTCGATATGCTTAGTCATCGCTTTACGATACCACTACTTTTAGGCGTGGTGATACTTGCCACCGTCGATGATAGTGGTCGCGCGGTACAGCTGCTCGACAAGCACCAACCGCACCACCATGTGCGGGAACACGAGCGACGACAGTTTAAGTGTGCGGTCGGCGCGCGCGGCCACGGTCGGCGCCACGCCAAACGCCCCGCCAATAATAAACACCAATCGCTTGGTACCGGACTGTAGGTGTTTATCGAGTAGTGCCGCTAGCCCCGGGCTGTCTATATCTTTGCCGCGCTCATCGAGCAACATTACAAAATCCCCTTCTTTTATGAGTTTAAGAATGGCCACCCCCTCTTTGTCCTTGTCGCCCGCGGGCGGCAAGGCCCACTCAAGCACAAAGCGCTTGCCGAGCCGCTTGTGATACTCAGCAATAGACCCCGCGATGGCGGGGTCATGTGCTTTACCTGGTGATATGATGAGCAGTTTCAACGGACGGGTCGACTAGATAAGTGTCTTGACGTCTGCCGTCGTGCGCAGTTTGTCGGCCAAGGCGTTAATCAGTTGCTGTTGCTTTTGCTGGATAACCAACTGCTTGACCTGGGCGCTCACTTGTTTGAGCGGCGGTACGTTGGTTTGTCCGGTCGAAAGTTGTTTGTAGGCGGCCTGCACCTCGGCATCCGTAGCGGTCACGGCCGAGAGGTTAAGCGTCTGGTCGAGGTAGCCCTGCATCACAAGTGCAGCGGCTATTTGGGTGCGGAGATCATTTTCGGTCAAGCCTTGCGTGATAAGTGCCTGCTGGTAAGCGGCATCGGTGCCCAACTGCTTTTTGTCGGCCGCTATCTGCGCATCAACTTGAGTGCTCGAGGCAACAATGCCCGACTTTTGTGCGGCTTGGCGCAAGAGTACTTGCGACACAAGCGCATTGAGTGCCTGTGTCTGCATTTGTGCCAACACGGCGCTCGAGGTGGCGCTCAGGCCCTGCTGCGTAGCAAGCTGGCCCTCGGCGGTTGTGAGCTGGGTGCGAGAAATAGCTTCGCCGTTAACCGTGGCGACCGTGTCAGATGTCGTGGTCGCGGTTGTAGAGGTGCTGGGTGTTGGCATCCCTAGCTTGCCGGTCGACGACAAGTACCAGATAGCTCCACCAATAACAACCACTACTACTAATACGGCTACAATATTTTTTGCATTCATCCTGCCATTTTATCAGAGCCTGGCCTCTTGGCAAACCCCGCCGTGGGTATAACCCTAGCCTATGAGCGCCACCTTTTGGGCCCGGGACATCCTTTTTATCGCCGCCTCGCGCTTGAGCGCCGACGAGCGGTTGGGCTGCTTTTCGGTATAAACTATTTTCTTTGCGCCGCGCGCGCGGGTATAGTGCCCACCATCCCCTTGTTGGTGCTCTGCAAAACGCCGCTTAAGATCGGTGGTAATGCCGGTATACAGCGACCGGTCACCGCACTCGAGTACATAAACAAAATACATTGGAACTAGTATTTATTTTTCTTGGCTTTGATATCCACCGCTTTTTGCTTCTGATTTTTAATAACCATAGCCTCCTTACCGGCCGCCTTGTGTTTATTTTCCATACTCTAAACTTACCACACGAAAACGCCTTTTCTTTTTCAAAATTTGCTGCGGGGGAAGGATTCGAACCTTCGTAGCGGGATTCAAAGTCCCGAGTCCTACCTTTAGACGACCCCGCAATTTTGTACTATTCCCTCAATCCAGCCGGAAATAGTTCTGTTTAAGCCTGAGCTGGCGCGCAAGCGTATGCGTACCAGACCATAATACCCGTTTTCTGTACTTTTCCTACTGGTCTTAATAATATTCTTTTTAAAATACACTGTTTCTAATCTATTTATTGGTTCAGAAAGAATTTTGGCCCAATAGTGCCTTACCTCGTCTAGGCGGTGCCGATGTGTCTCATGTAAATAAATTTCAAACTTAAGAGCAAGCGGGTCCACTCTAATTACCTCTAACAGCCAATCCTTATAGAATTTCATCATCAACGGGTCTGAGTTATTAAAAATTACACTAGCACTCAGGCTACTCGACCGCTGTTTAGAACCTTCCGCCCAGTAAAGTGCCACTCCTACAAGCCACTTCTCCCGCACCGAGAGAGCCCCGACTTGGTCGCGAGCTATTCGTTTTAATTCTTCTGTACTGGATATTCTTTGCCTTCTTCTACTTTCGGCGCCGCGTCTTGCGGCATTAAGTTTCTTTTGTGTCAAAACTTGTTTTTTAGAAACAGAAAGATGCACCGAGCGTAACCACAAAGAAAGAGTTGACTTGGCTACGGGAACTTGTTCTAAAATTTCTCGATACGAATGACCACTTTTTCGCAAATCGATTGCTTTCTTTTTTTGATCATATCGAACCATGCTTATATTTTATCGTAGAATATGATTGGTATTCGACTTATCCACAATACTCTAGCGGAGACTGCGTTATACTAAATCCCAATGATTGCACGGTGGCGCAAAATGGTCCTCTGGTTGTTTGTGGTGGCGCTTGTCGCGGCGACAACGGCCGTTGGGTATCACAAATATTTTGCTACGACGGCCCCGCAGCCGCAGTACGCAACGGCCGCCGAGGCCGACCCGTATGTGCGTTTTAGTATGGAGGCGTACGACGCTATAAACGCCAACTACTGGATGAAGCCCGGGCAATACGCCAAGTTTGGCCTGCCCGAGCTGCCGGCGCTCTTTGCCATGGCTGCCAAGCAAGTGAGTGGCACCGACGCGACCCTTGCTACCACCACACGCACCGGTGTGGCACAGATGCTCGGCAAAGCCTTTGCCGCCGCCACCTCGACCGACGAGCGTCGCCAGTGGGCGCTTAGCTCGGTGAGCTTGGTAAGCAACACACTGCTCCCCGCGGGCCGCAACCAAGTACTCTCGAACAAGCAAGAGGTCGCGCTGCGCCAAGAGGTCAGCAATATCAAACCGGCCGACGACTTGTACGGCAACCTTGGGCTCCAAAAGGGCGCGAGTACCGATCAGGTAAACCAAGCGTACAAACAAAAAGCCGCCGAGCTGGCCCAAGCAACCTCAAGCGATGCCAAAGCGCAGCTACAAAAAATTGCCTATGCGCACCAGGTGCTTGCCAACCCCGACAGCAAGGTTTTGTATGACCAGTCGTTGATACAGCCGACGGTCTTCCCCCATATTTTTGACCATACGCTCTACTTATATATCGAGCAGATAGCGCCCACGACCCTACAAGAGTTTGGCCGCGCGCTCAACAACGCCTCGACCACACCGCTTAACAGCTTGGTCATCGACCTGCGCGGCAATATCGGCGGCGCACTCGACTTTGCGCCGGCGTTTGTGGGGCTGTTTGTCGGGGCCAACCAATATGCCTTTGACTTTTATCACCAAGGCGACTACACACCGGTGCGAACAACGCTGTCGCAGTACCCCGAGCTGGCGCGATACAAAAATAATATAGCCATACTCACCGACAACATGACGCAGTCGACCGCCGAGGTCACGACCGCCGCGCTCAAGCGCTACAACCTGGCGCAGGTAGTAGGCGGCACGACGCGCGGCTGGGGCAGCGTCGAAAATACCTACCCGCTCGCCTCGCCTATCGACCCCAGCGCTACCTACGCGCTCTTGTTGGTCAACAACCTCACCCTGCGCGATGACAATGCACCGATAGAGGGCGCGGGCGTGGTGCCCACTATTGCTACGAGCGCACAAAATTGGCACGCGCTCTTGAGCGCGGCCTTTACTTCGCAATCATTGATACAAACTGTGTCGAGCCGGGCCACACAGCCGCCGGTTAAATAGCCAAGACGCGGTAAAGCGCAAGCTCGAGCGGTAGCTGCGGCAGCGGTGCGCGCGGCGTTTCGATAAGTGCGGTAATCAACTCGGCCAACAGCGCGGCGTTGATGTGCGCACCCTCTTTGCCCGCTAACTCTTTAAGCAGCGCCAGGTCATCGGGGCTAAACTGCTCACTAAGACTCTCCTCCAGAGTGGGGGCAAAGCGCAGCAAGAGCACCCCGCGCACTTTGGCGACACACAGCAAGACAAACACGCGAGGGTCGGCCCCAGCCGCAAGCGCTTTATGAAAAGTCGACAACGCCGCCCCAATGTCCTTGGCGGCAAGCGCGCGCAAAAACTCGTTGACTACACTCCCCTGTGGGGCGCCCACTACTTTTGCAACCTCTGCCTCGGTTAATTGTTTATCGGTCGATACCGTCAACACTTTTTGTAAAATCCCAAGCGTATCTCTAAAGGCACCGTCACCCATAAGCGCAATAAGCTCGGCCGCGGCCGGCACCAGCGTGGCACCCTCTTTTTTGGCGACGTCGAGCGCCAACTTTTTGAGCGTGTCATGCGACGGCTTTTTAAACCGAAAGACTTGGCAGCGCGATTGGATAGTCTCGGGCACGCGCTCGAGCTCGGTGGTGCACAAGACAAATATCGCGTGCGCGGGCGGCTCTTCGAGTGTTTTGAGGAATGCGCCCCAGGCGTCTTTGGTCAACGCGTGCGCCTCGTCGATGATATATAGCTTGTACTCCGAGCTAAACGGCAATGTCGAGACGCCGTCGCGCAGCTCGCGTATCTCCTCTATCCCGCGGTTGCTGGCGGCGTCCATCTCGTATACATCCTCATCGTGCGTGCCGAGCGCGCGCGCCAAAATGCGCGCCATGCTGGTTTTGCCCGTGCCGCGCGATCCGGCAAACAGGTAGGCGTGGCTTATCTTGCCTTGTTTAACAGCAGCCTCGAGCACACTCACCACATCCTCTTGCCCGCGCACCTCGGCAAAGGTCTTGGGCCGGTAGGTGCGATAAAGGGCCATAGCCGTGCGCGTACCATCCCCATCCTGTGCCTTTTTGGCCATGAGGTTAGTATACCGCCCGCACGTATAAAAAGAAAAAAGCCGGCGGTATTACCCGTCGGCTTTGTATTAATCGCAGAACTTCTTCCAGTCCTCGACCGCACCCTCGCGAGTGGGCATCCAGGCAGGCCTGTCTTTATTGTCTACCTGAAAGCCGAGCAAACCTTTGTCCCAGAGTTCGAGGTATTTGGCCTGGTTAACCTTGTCGGTCACCTTTCGCCCATTCTCGCCCATGTAAGTGATGGTCTTTTCGCCGCCCATCTTACCCGAGGTTGGTAACGAGCGTTTTGGAGGAGAGGGTACGGGATCATGCTGGTTCGTGCCTGCTGCCCTGTTGCCGGCTTGCATGCCAAGCAGTTGTTTACCGTGTTCATGCACCCGCTTGACTATCGGTTCAGGAGAGACGGCGGGCGTGGTGGCTTTAGTGCCGCTTTTGTTGTGCTTGTGCGCAAACGCTTCTGCGGCAGCTGAAGGAGTCTTAGCTGCAGGCTGCGGAGTGGCGGGTTTGGAAGCCGCATTCTGTCGCTCCACAGTTGACGCAGCTTTTGGAGGATCGAACGGTTTAGACAACTCCTCGATCCTAGCAACAAGCTCACTCAGTTCTGCTTGGGCATCTTTTACATCCCCAAGCAGATTGAACGCCTCGTCGGGCTCCAAATTATCGAAGAGGCGATCAAACTCGGGAAGGCGTGCAATCTCCCCGGCTCGACGGGACAGTTGACCCATGAAGAAGACGACCGCCTGACGCAACTTTCCAGGCTTCATCTGACGCGTTGAGATTTGCACTCCCCCTTTGGCTATTTCGGCCTTGAGCCAGTCGACCTGCCGACGCGTCGTAACCCCTTTTCCCTTTGGCATTCGGTCAACGAACTCACGCTGCGCATCTTCTTTCAAACGCGAGAAGATAATAGCAGAGCCCATCCTCAAACGCGACCTCACATCGATTGACGGATGCATGAGCGCCTGGACTTCAGGTATGAGTTTGAGCAACGCCAAGTGCTGAGAGACGTGGAAGAGCTTTTTGCCGGTAAGGGCTGAGAGCTCTTCTTGGGTGGTAAGAGCGAAGTCGCTCATAAGCCCGGCCAGGTAGTGAGCATCCTCGATATCGCTCAAGCCGACCCGATTCTCGTTGAGCATGTACATGTCGAGTTTTTCGAACGCGGCATTTTCATACTCTTTGACGCGGATCTCGATGTCGGCAAGACCCGCGATGTCGGCAGCACGCCATCGACGCTCCCCGCTCTTAATGAGGTACCGAGCAGGAAAGTATTGTTCCAACTCTTGAGACGTCAATGCTCGGACAGTCACAATCTCACGTTGATGCCCTTTTTTATCAGGACACATCGTCTCCGCAAGCGCCTTGAGCTCGTCGGGGTCGAAGTAGGTTCTCGGCTGGTTAGGCGAAGGCGCCAAAGCCCAGAGCGGCACGCGACCCGGATGACCAACAGTCGGCCACACGAAACCCGGAGCAACTTGATACGTCGCCTTGTCCATAGGGTCCTCCCCCGTTGGTGTTAAACGTTCTTCTACCCGCGACTATACCCTTCTTTAATTATTTTCTCAACCTCGGCCGCATTGGTAGCCTCCATCAGTTTCATCCTCAACTCTTTTGCCCCGTCGAAGCCTTCGACATACGCCTTAAAATGCTTTTTCATAATCGCAAAGCTTTTAATGTCCCCCAGCAGCTCTTCAAACAATTTGGTGTGCTCGACCAAAACACTGAGCCGAGTTTGTAGACATGGAGTGTCTACAGATTGGGAGAACAACCACGGACGGCCAAAGATGGCGCGGCCGAGCATCACGCCATCCGCGCCTGTTTGTTTTATTTTTTCTTCTGCATCTGCCAAATCTTTAACATCGCCGTTGCCAAAAATTAACGTATCGCTTTTAAGCTCGTTGCGGATCTCGACCGCACGCGCAACCCTCTCCCACCGTGCAGGCACTTTGGACATCTCTTTGCGGGTGCGGGCGTGGACAGTGACTACGGCCGGCTTGGCCGCAAGCAACATCGGCAGCCAATCATCCAAAATATCTTTGTTGTAACCAAGTCGCGTTTTAACCGACACCGGCAGGTTGGGCGCGCCGCGTTTGGCCGCCGCAATTAACTCCTGCGCCAGCTTGGGCGTCATGATGAGCTTGGCGCCGGCCCCCTGCTTTTCTATCGATTTGTCGGGGCAGCCCATGTTGATGTCCACGCCGTCAAAGCCCAACTTTTGTACCAGCGCGGCGGCCTGCTCCATATGCTCGGGATTACTGGTAAAGAGCTGCGCGACAATCGGCCGCTCGGCCTCGGTATACAGCAGGTCGCGCATAAGCTTGGCCTTGCCCTCCTCGTCGGCCAAACACAAGCCGTCGGCCGACACAAACTCGGTCCACATTACAAACTCGGACATCCGATGTCCGAGTTTTGAATATTTGGCGATGATGCACCGAAAAGCCGCGTCGGTGACGTTGGCCAGCGGCGCCAATGCAAAAATAGGTTTTGGCAGCTCGGCCCAAAAATTCTTCATCACTTTACTTTGTAGTACAGTTTGTCGCCAAAGCGCAAGTCGAGGTACTCAAAGTCGGCGGTCGTTTTGCCTTTAAACGCATCCGATGCGAGCGCCAAGCCAAAACGGTCAAACACATCGCCGCCATCATCCTTAAGATTAAAGATAAGCAAAAATCCGTCTTTAAACGATGCGCGCACGTCGTTGTTTTGGTCGACCATTACCGAGCCGATAGGATTGTCGGGCATTTTTTGCGCAAAGGCCGCCACCAACGCCGCCAACGACTGAAACTCCTCTGCATGTAAATATTGTCGCAACCCGGGCTGGGTGCCGTTGGTCACCGGCCCTTGGTAGGTGGCATACACCGGGGCACTAAAGGCGGGGGCCGGCGCGTACACCAACCCTTGCTCGTCCATATAGTAACAAGACTCCCCGGTTGGCACCTGACCCGAGGGGCACCACAGTGCCACCGGCTGTCGCTCGGCAACCTTAACAAGCACGGTGTGGAAGTCTTGCGCGTGTACCTCGGCCATACGCAGCGTCGGATAGTGCTGCAAGAGCCCTGTAGCTATATCCTGACGCGGATACAAAAATATATTATTGCGCGCAAAGACAAACCAATAGCCGCCCGACAGCTCTTGCTCGGCAAACTGCTCGATAGTGCTCGAGCTAACAGTTTGCGCACCCTCGACCTGCACGCTGGTAACGCGCAAAAAAGGCACCCACGATGCCCACACCAAGCATCCGCATATTACAAAAAACAAAAAGACAAATAACAAACCGAGCACCACGCGGTGCTTACGGCGCTTTTGGCGTAACTTTGACGGGGGCAAATCGACTCGAGCCATTGCCCTCTATTATATATGCACCTTCTCTAGTTTCTCTTTGCCGCCCATAAACGGGCGCAAGACCTCGGGCACCGTCACCGAGCCGTCTTCGTTTTGATAATTCTCCAAAATAGCGATAAGGGTGCGTCCGATAGCAAAGGCGGTAGCATCGTTCATATGCACGGGCTCGCTCTCGCCGCTTGCGCGTTTAATTTTGGTATTGAGCCGCCGCGCCTGAAAGCCTCCTACATAGTCGGCGCTGTGCGTCTCGCGGTAGGTCGCCTGGCCGGGCATCCACGTTTCGATGTCTATTTGTCGCTGGTCAGGAAAGCCCATGTCCCCGGTGCACACCAAGACCGCCTGGTGCGGCAACTCAAGCTGGCGCAACAAATACTCTTGCACCGCCACCAACAACTCTTGCTCGGCCAAGCCGTCCTCGGGTTTGGTAAAACTCTCCATCTCCAACTTGTCGAACTGGTGCTGGCGCAAAATGCCCTTGGTGTCTTTGCCATAGCTCCCCGCCTCGCGTCGAAACGCGGTCGAGTAGCCCACATAGCGTAGCGGCAACTGATCTTCGCGCAGCGTCTCATCCATATGGATAGGCCCCAGTGTGTGCTCGGCCGAGCCGATGAGCATCGTGTCATCCTCGGGGAAGAGGTAATGCTCCTCGGGCGTCAAAAAGCGCGCCATGCGCACCTGTACCTGCTTTTTAACAAACACCGGCACGACGACCGGCACAAACGGTTTGTCGCTGACCGAAAGGCCCGCCTCGGCAATCACCTTTTTAAGTTCGTCACGATTGGTGAGCACCTTCATGCAGAGCTGGATGAGTGCAAACTGCATCAGCGCCAGGTCACCAAGCAGGTAGGTAAAGCGCGCGCCGCTAACCTCGGTCGCCTTTTCAGAATTTATAATCCCCAAGTCGCGACCGATGTCCCAGTGCGCTTTCGGTATAAAACTAAAATTAGGCTTCTCTCCCCATTGCCTAATAACTTTATTACCGCTCTCGTCGGGGCCGACCGGCGTGTCGGCCGATGGGATGTTGGGGATTTTTATAAGCAGCGCGACCAGCTCTTTTTCTATCTGTTGATAACTCTCTTCGGCGACCTTGAGCTCGTCTTTAAGACGCTTGCCGGCCTCGGCGTCGCGCGCCTGTTGGGCGTCGTTTCTTTTTTTATTTATTTCGCTCACCAAACCGGCGGCCTTTTTGCGCTCGTCGGCCAGGGCCAAAATGCGGTCAAGGTCGACACCCTCGCGGTTTTTGTTTTTGAGCGCCGCGCGGACGATGTCGGCGTTGTCGCGGATAAATTGGAGGTCCAACATAAATATGAGGTTAGAATAATCTTACAATGCCTTTCCCTATCCGCCAACTCACTGTCAGAGAGTTCCCGCCCCTTTTAAAAGAGACTCCCGACAAACCAAAAACGCT
>CAIWUA010000038.1 GCA_903915735.1 Candidatus Adlerbacteria bacterium | reverse complement strand
TGGCCGTATAGGCAAAAGCGCCGCCTGCTGAGATGATCGAAAGCACAAAAATAAGCACCGCTACAAGCATAAACAGCCCTACCCCGCCACTGCGAGCCTTTTCGGCGGTGAGCGCTGCTTTGGGTATAAACGAGGTGTTGACCTGAGGATCCATTTCTCCTTTAGTATAAGCCCTTTTAATTTGCAAGGGGCCTCATATCAACATATTTTTGGGATATACTGCCGATAATGGCAAAAATGCTGGTGGTTATAGTTCCCGGCTCTAAGACTAAAGGCACCAGCGTGCCGGTGTTTGGCCCTTTGTTTTCGAAATTCTTTTCGTCATACTTCGGCGTTCAAGTCGAAGGGGACACGTGGTTTGAGCCATTGCGCGCCGCATTAGCTGAGATTCCGGCCGACGTTATTGTATTTAACTGGTCCGGCGGCATATCACCGTTTGCCATCCGCAAAGCGGCAAAAGAGCTGCGGCGTGTTTTGCTCGAATATACTGATAAAGAGATTATTTTATTTACCAAAAGTCTCGGAGGTGCCGTGGCCGAAAAAGCGGCACTGGATACGCAACTCCCTATCAAGCGCCTGATTTACATAGTCACGCCACACTCTCGCTTCACCAAAACGTTGCCGCCCTCGGTCGAGATCGTCAATATTTTTTCTGAAGCCGACAACTATCTACGATTTGCAAACCGAGTTTTGTATTTAGGACTTGGCAGGATAGAACTGCCTGATGCACGAAATATATCTATCCCTAATCTGCGCCATAGTGACTTTAACCACAATATCGAAATAGAGTACGACGGCAAAAAACTACTGATGTTCAATTTTTACCGTGAGCTAATCACCTAACCTGACTACCTATACACGTCTTTGCGGTGGCGGATTTTATATACTGTGATTATGTCTTTTTTAACGCTATAGAGTATTCTGTACTCTCCTATTCTTAACCGGTAATCTACCTCTGGCTTTTGCAGCTTTTTAATATCCAAGATATGAGAAAAAGGATCGAGTTTAAATTTTGTCTCAAAAACATGGGCAATTTTCTTTTGCACATCCCGCGGGATTTTATTCAAATCTCGGATTGCTCTTGAGGTAAGAAATATACTATGCATAGCGCGCTTTTATGCGCTCCCACGGTACTAGTTTTTTCCCTTTTTGCAATTTGCGCAAATGTATTAGCTCTTTGGCGTCCTGCTCGTCCTCCCACGCCTCAACCAGTTTGTTGTACGCATCTATCGAGAGCACAACAAACGAGTCACCTCCTCGGCGTGCGGACACGATCAGCGGCTTCTTTTTTGCCCCGGCCAAATGCGACGCCATCGCGGCTCGAAAATCGCTTACATCGACGCTTTTTTGCACTTTTTGGAATATAGTCTTCATCTTCCTATTGTACATATACCTGTACAATACGCAAGTGTGCCTAAAAGGAGGATGAATTACCCCAACTCTTGCAAACGGCGTAGTGCGAGGCCTACCGCCACGGCAAACTCGGGGCCGGCCTCTTTAAGAATCTTTTCGAGGAAGGCGGGCGCGGCCGTCTTGCCAAACGGGTCGGCCATACGTATCTCGGCATTAATCTTGCCTTGCATCAACTCCTTGAGACCTTTAAGTGTCGCCCCGCCGCCGGTTAAGACCAATCCGCTTAAGCTTTGATTGTTGCGCTGCTCCCACGCGGCAATAGTGCGCGCCAGCTCGGCAATAAGCGGCGATATCGACAGCTCGAGCGATTTCTTAAGGTCAGCAACCTCAGAGGGGCCCGTGAGCCCAAACTTGCGCTTGCGCTCCTCGGCCTGCATGACGGTTAGGTTGAGCGCCCGACCGGCGGCCAGGGTTAAGTCTTGCGCGCCGTGGTTAATGATGTGGCTCTCGCGGATAAGACCGCGCTCGACGACATAAAACTTGGTGGTACCCGCGCCAAAGTCGGCCACCGCGACCGGCGCAAGACCGCGGTCAAGCGCCGCGCGCACTGCGCTAAAGATCTCTATCTCAAAAAACGACGTTTGCAGCTGCGCCGTGGCGGCGATAGTGCGAAACTTGGCAATGGTGTCGTTGTGTATAGCGACCAGCAGCACCTCGAGCTTGCCCTCGGGCGAGGTCTTTTTAGTATCAGAGACAACAAACCAGTCGAGCAGCACCTCATTGATAGGCACGGGGATATATTTGCGCGCCTCGATAGGCACCACGGTCGCGAGCTGCTTTTGCACCGACAGCGGCAGCTTGAGTATCGACACCAATGATGATGCGTAGGGTATCGCGACTGCCGCGTCTTGCGTGGTGACGTTGGCCTCGCGCAGGACATCCTTGAGCGCCTCGCCGAGCTTGTCGGCGCCAAGCGCCGTGGCACGGCCTATCTCAAGCCCGGCATAGGGCCCGAGCGCTATAGCACCGTAGGTCTCGAGTACGACACGACCTTTGTCGCGCCGTAGTTGCACGACTTTAATACTCGAGGATCCGATGTCCACCCCGAGGACACTTTTTGCTTCTTTAGAGAACAACTGAGAGATAGAAAATGCCACGATACTAGTAGTATATAACAAATGATAGCCGATATTTGGGAATTATTCATAGATGTGCTTATCCCGCCGCGGCCAAGCGAGCGCGTGGTGCGCACATTAAATCTTCAAATGTTGGAATCTCTGTCCTCTGAGGACGGCCTCCCCTATCACGACCCGCGGGTGACCGCGTTGGTGTGGGAGCTTAAGTACTACGCCAACCGTCGCGCGGCGGCGCTGGCAGGCGCGCTCCTGGCCGAAAAGTTACTGGCGGTAGCCGCCGAAGAGTTAGGTACGCCTTTATTGGTGCCCGTACCGATGCACGCGGCGCGGCGACGCGAACGCGGCCACAATCAAACAGAGCTGCTTTGCAAAGCAGCTCTGTTTGCCCTTCGAAGCTCGCAGAGCGAAGTAGGGCCGGTGCTCGAATACGCACCCAAGGCATTGGTGCGCACCACCAACACCAAACACCAGCAGGGATTGCCGCGGCACATCCGGCTCAAGAATATTAAAAACTCCATGACCGCACCAAACCCCGCACTGGTGCGGGAAAGAGTGTGTATTGTCGTGGACGACGTTGCGACGACCGGCGCCACGCTCGAAGAGGCCAAACGCGCGCTCCGCAAAGCGGGAGCGCGCGTTGTGCACACCGTTACTTTAGCTCGCTCGTAGAGTGCCTCGACAGTCAAAAGTTGACGTACAATTACACAGTGAAAGTCGACCACGAGTTTGACCGGAAGGGACTATTTTTTGTACTCACTATATTTGCAGTGGTGTTGGCGACTGTTTTGTATGCACCGGTGGGCGCTAATTACGTCGTATCACAGATTGCGCCCCCGCCGCCGCTCCTTATAGCCGTCGCGACACCACCAGTTGCGGACACTGCGTCAACTATCTCCACCTCGACCTCGCAACGTGTCATTAATAAATTATCTATACAAGACGTTGTCCCCGCACAGGGCAAGTTTATTGCCGCTGACTTAGTGCACATGCAGTTGTATTTGTACGAGGATGGCACCACTACCGCGCAATACCCTATCCTCACCAAGGGCAAACCCGGCACACCCTACGAGACACCGGCCGGCGCTTACCGAGTACTCACTAAAGAAGAAGACCACTTTAACCGTGGCGAGGGCGTACATATGCCCTACAGTATGGAGTTTTATGGCAATTATTTTATCCACGGATGGCCTGTGTATGCCAACGGTACGCCGGTTGCCTCAAACTACTCGGGCGGATGCATACGGCTGAGCACGGACGACGCGGCGAAAGTATTTGCCTTTGCCGGCCGCGGTACCGGGGTCTTTGTCTATGACCCGGGCAACGCCAGTCAGGTATCTCCACTCACGCTCGCCCCCGCTCCTCTGCCCGCAATAACAGCTGCATCGTACCTTGTGGCCGACTTAGACACCGGCGATGTGTACGCCGAACAAAATGCACAAGTGCAACGGCCTATCGCCTCAGTCACCAAACTCATGACCGCGCTCGTCGCCAACGAGACCATCATGTTCGACAAACCGATTACTTTGGCGCGCGGCAAACTGCAGGCCACCGAGGTAGAGACCGACACGGTGCCGGTGACATTTGTAGTAGGCGACCTGTTGTACCCACTCCTCATGGAGTCTAATAACTATATCGCTGACACTTTGGCACAATATTACGGCCCACGGGCGTTTATCTCGTGGATGAACAGCCAAGCGCAAGCGCTCGACATGGCCTCGACCACCTTTGCCGATGCCAACGGCGCTTCATCCGACAATCAATCCACACCTGAGGACCTGTACCGCCTTGCCGTTTATTTGGCCGACAAAAAATCTTTTGTATGGAAGATAACCCGCACCGCACAAAAGTCTATCGTGGCCGACGACGGATCGCGTTATTCCTTTACCAACGTTAACGAGCCTTCTGAGGCATCGGTCTTTTCGGTAAAGCTTGGGGGCCAAGCGCGTCGCGTTGCGGTCATCGTGCTCGACTCTGCCGACCACGCCAACGACACCCAAAAGCTTGAGTCATGGTTCGACCAATCGGCGACCCAAGGCGCAAACACCGCCTGCGCGTCGTGCACGCAAGCGGTGTATCGTAAAATCGCGCTCTAGTGGAGATATTACTGCCCTGTCGTGGTAGCGGTGCGGCCGCCAAATAGCATCCCTGCCGGGCGGATTTGGACCGACTGTGCCGTGACGCTGCCGTCGCTATTGGCCGAGCCGGCCACGACGACATTGGTGCCAACCGACAAGTCTTTAAGCGTGCCTGCGGCGGACTTCATAATTTGTGTCGAGCCACTCACAAGCACTATTTTGCTGCTGCCGTCAGCAGATTTGACGGTGATACTGGTCGCATCAGCCGAAAGTATCTGTCCTATGACCGCCCCACCGCCAAAGCCACGACCCCCTGCGCCGCCCATGCGGCTAAACTGACCTTGACCGACGCCGCCAACCGGCGCAGCTCCGTGCGGCACCAAATAGCCCGCACCAAACCCTATAATCAAACCGCCCACAACTCCTATAATTATATTTTTATTCATCGTACTTGTCGTTAGTTGTTAATAGTTCTAGTAATCCTACTCATACCGCAGCGCCTCTATCGGGTTAAGCGCTGCGGCACGGCGCGCCGGGTAATAGCCAAACGCTATACCTATCACGGCCGACACACCAAACGCGAGCACCACCGAGCTTAGCGACACACTCGTCGACATGATGCCGAGCGCGTTCATGCCAAGCGCCACGCCGACCCCGAGCGCGATGCCTATGGTGCCCCCAATAACCGTAAGCGCCACCGCCTCGACCAAAAATTGGCGGCTAATGTCGGCCCGCTTGGCACCAATAGCTTTGCGCAAGCCTATCTCGCGCGTACGCTCGGTCACGGTGGTGAGCATCATGTTCATGATCCCGATGCCGCCGACAATAAGCGATATGCCCGCTATCGATGCGAGCAACATAGTAAGTGTTTGGCTAACGCTCGAGACGGCCGACAATAAGTCGTTTTGGTTGAGCACGCTAAAGTCGGCCTTGGTCGGGTCGCTGATACTGTGCCGCGCAAGCACAAGCGCGGTCACATCGCTTTGTACCTGCGTCATGGTGTCGGCGCTCGCCGCCTGTATGTCGATGGTGCTCACCGAGTTGTTGCCGGTTAAAAATCGCTGCGCGCTTACGGCGGGGATAAATATCATGTTGTCCTGGCTATTAAAGCCGCTGCCGCCTTTGGCAACGGTAATGCCGACCACGGTAAACTCCATACCTTTAATGCGCACTGTTTGCCCCACAATATCGGCGGGCAAACCGTCGGGTTGCGCTAGGTCGGTGCCAAAGAGGTCGCTTGCCGCGGTAGGCCCCAAGACCGCTACTTTGGCGAGCGACTGGTTTTGTGCATCGGTGATAAAACTCCCCTGGTCTATGGCAACATTGCGTATAGTTGCGTAGGCGCTGGTAACGCCGTCGATGGTCGTATTGGTGTTGGTGCCTTTGGCGGTCACCTGCTGGCGACTCGACACCTCGCTTGCGACCGCAATAATGTTGCCCACCTGCGCGCCGACGGCGTCGGCATCCGCTTGCAGCAAGGTCGAGGCCGAGCCGCGTCCCGACGAGACACCAAAACCTCCAGCCGTGCGCGCTGCGCCGGGTGTGACCTCGAGCAAATTGCTGCCGAGCGACTGGATACTTGCGTTGATACCGCTGGCCGCCCCTTGCCCAACCGCCACCATCGCAATAACCGAGCCAATACCGATGACGATGCCGAGCACGGTAAGCCCCGAGCGGACTTTGTTTGCCGAGAGCGCGGTATACGTTTCTTGTAGGGTGTCTTTGAGATTCATAATGTGGAGACAAAAAAGTCAGGAAAAAAGTCTGGCCGTCCGGGGGACGGAGATCCGAGGACTTTTTTCATGGCTTTTTTGTCGGAGCATCCGATAGGATTTTGCCGTCGCGCAGGGTGATGATGCGCTGCGCGTGGCTTGCCACATCCGGCTCGTGGGTAATCAGTATGACCGTGCGGCCATGCTCCTCGTTGAGTTTTTGAAAGGTCCCAAGCACCACCTCTCCCGTTTTGGTGTCGAGGTTGCCGGTCGGCTCGTCGGCCAAAATAAGCGACGGGTCGTTGACCAGCGCGCGAGCAATAGCGACACGCTGTATCTGCCCGCCCGAGAGCTCGTTGCTTTTGTGCAAAAAGTGCGTCTCGGTAAGGCCGGCCGCGCGTAAAGCCGATTTTGCACGACGTTCGCGCTCCTCCTCGCCCACCCCAGCGTACACGAGCGGCAGCATGGCGTTGCGCAGCACGGTCGTGCGCGGCAACAAATTAAAAGATTGAAAGACGAAGCCTATTTTGTCTTTGCGGATGTCGGCAAGCTCATCGTCGCTAAAGGTCGACACGTCGCGACCGTCGAGCTTGTAGGTGCCCGAGGTAGGCGTGTCGAGACAACCAAGCATGTGCATGAGTGTCGACTTGCCCGAGCCAGAGGGCCCCATAATGGCGACAAACTCCCCGTCCTCAATAGTAAAAGATACGCCCTTAAGGGCCTGCAAGGCTGTCTCGCCCTGCCCGTAGGTTTTGGTTATGTCTTTAATTTCGATCATAGCCCGCGCAGCACCGCGCCTCCTGCCGCGCCGCCACCAAAGCCGGCATTACCGCCACGCGCCGCAGCACTACTTGCGGACACAGCGGTAGCTTTGGTCGTTGCCGACATGGTCCGCACTACTATTTGTTGCCCTGCCGTAAGTCCTGACAAAATTTCTACGTTGGTGTTGTCCGATATGCCGGTCGTGACAGGGATTTGCTGCGGTGGAGTATCAGACGACAACACATAACTTTGGCCGTTGCTCGTCTTAACCGCGCTCGACGGGACAACGAGCACATCTTGGGCGACGGCTGTTTGTATCTTTGCGTTAACGGTCATCCCGGGCTTAACGCGCGAGTCTTGTGTGTCGAGCGCAATCTGCAAACTGTACGACACGACACCTTGCGAGACGGTGCCGACCGAGTTTACCTCGGCTACGGTGCCGGTGAGCGTCAGCCCATCGATAGCGTCAAACGTGAGTGTGGCTTTGTCGCCGAGTTTTAGTTTGGCTGCATCAACTTCGTTGACGCTGAGCTGTGCTATCTGCTGGTTGGAAATTATAGAGGCTACCGCTGCCGAACCGGCGCTGTCGCCCCGCTGTACATTGACCGCCGAGACAACACCCGCAAACGGCGCCACCGTGGTGTAGTACGCAAGGTTTGCCTCTTGGTTAGCCAAGTCCTCCTCCTCTTTTTGAATGCTGTTTTGCGAAACCTGCAGACTAATCGGGTTGGTACCGTCAGGGTTGCCTACTTTGTCGAGCGTGATAGCCTGCTGCGCCGTAAGGATAGCTTGCTTGGCGCTGTCGAGCATCTTTTTATCATTGAGCAGCGTCGAGAGGTCGCTGTTAACGGTCGAAAGTGAGCTGCGGGTGCTTGACTGCACGGTCGAAAAACTCGTAGGCAGCTTGCTGTTGGTATAGGTCTGCGCAAGATCAGAGGCATTGCCATAAAAGTTAAGTCCGCTCTGCAGCGACTGCGCCACAGCGGTGGTCATAGACGTCGACTGGGCAAGCAGTGCGTCTATAGTTGCAGCATCCGAGGCACGCGTGGTGGTCTTGTAGGTTGCAACCGCCGCAGTGTAAGCACTGTTTGCGGTAGCAAAATTATTTTTTGCCAGCGTCTGAAAGCTCTGCAACGTAGAGAGATCGAGCGCGGCCGCCGATGGGAAGAGGTTGAGCAAGACGTCCATGTTCCACTGACTTTTACGGGTATCAAAGTCATATCCATAGAGCACCCCATTGGCCTGTGTCATGACATTCGGCAGATCTAGATAGGTGTTTGAAAGGTCGTTATAGGCCGTGTTGTAATCGTTGGCAAGGTTGTCCTGTGCGGTCACGAGCGCCTGCTGGTCGTTTTGATAATTAATAGGCGCTTGTGCCGACGACTGCTGGTACAGCAACTTGTCTGCAGCGAGCGTGCGCTTGGCGGCGGCGATACTTTGCAGTGCGGTGGTGTTGTCTATAGAGGCTAGCGCCTGCCCGGCCGCTACCCTCTGCCCCGCCTTGACCCCTACCCACGTAATAACCCCCGAGACTTGCGGCTTGATATCAACCGAGTTGGTGGTCGAGACCTGGCCCGACTCAGAGAGCGACGAGATAACCGTACTCGTCGCCACGGTACCGAGCACATAGATGGTTTGTGCGGATGTGGCTGTTACCGTGCTGTATGTCCACCACAGGCCACCAAGCATCACCACGCCAACGATGCTTGAAACAAAAAGATGCTTTGCCACATACGCGCGCGTCGTTTTAAAAAGAGTCCCAAAAAAGGGGTTGAGTTTCATGGATATATCAGTATTACACCGGCGTGTGCCGGCTTATTTCATTACTCGGTCGTGGTCGCCGAGTACACATCGTCCGCACCGGGCGGCGCACCAAACCCACGCAGCACGTCGTCGATGTCGTGGTGGCGCGCATGGCCATACAGGTCGCCAAACGGCGGTGGGAGCCCGGCGTGCATCTCGCGCAGAGAGTCGTTAAAGGGTGTTGCGCGGTCTACCACCGCGCCGGTCAACACCGTCATACACAAAAGCCCCGCCAACAAATACAGCACGGGGATTTTGTTCCCAAATCGAAACTGTCGCAGCAGCCACTCGAGCAGTGTCACCAAGGTAACGTCGACAATTAGCCACATCCACGGGAAAAAGCGCACAAACGCGCCCCACCCGCGCGGGCCAAACCCGAGCAGCGTGTCGACCCGGTTAATCCGGATACTAAAAACTATAAAATTAAATATAAACACCGACACCACCAGCACCACGAACCCAAGCAAGACAAGTGCCGCCACCTGCAGCACAAAATAAGCCCGCGGTCGCATAGTGACCTGGCCCGAGCGAATTTCTTTGAGGATTTTTTCTTTAAGATTATCCATGGTTTTTGGGGAGTGCTTCCTTTAACGCTTCTTTAGCCCGTCGCAAGCGGATGCCGACCGTGCCCTGCGGCACCTGCAGCACCTCGGCAATGTCTTTGTACGGCATCTCTTCAAAATAATACAACACCAACACCTCGCGATATTTCGGCGCCAGCTTGTCGAGCCCTTTATCGAGCATCGCGCGCATGTCGCGCTGCTCGCGCTCCGACTCGGCCGGGTCGTCATAGACCGGGTGTGACACCAACGTGTCAAAGTCGATACTAAGCGGCGCGCGACTTTTTTTGCGCAGCGCGTTGACGAAGGCGTTGTGTGCTATCCGGTACAGCCACGGGCTAAGCTTTTGCGTCGTGTCAAAACTTTGGATGTTTTGGTAGGCGCTCACAAAGACATCCTGCACGATATCCTGGATATCTTCCTGCCGGGCCAAGAACTTGTGACCGTAGCGCACAAGTTTAGCCTCGTAGCGGTCGAGTATGGTACCAAAGGCCTCTTTGTCCCCCGCCTGTATCCGCGCGACGATTTGTTCGTCAGTTTCGGTCGTATCCACTTGCCTATACTACCTCGTTTCGCTTTGGTACACAGAAGCCCCGCCTCGGCGGGGCTTCTTTGATAAAGAACTAGCTTACTGCGCCGGCGGCCCCTGCGGAGTCGGCGGTACGCCGTCCATGACATGCTTGGCCGTCACGGTAGTACCCGAGACGCTTCCTTGCACGCCGAGCGTGTCGCCAACCTTGATGTCGCCCACGGTCAAATCAACAACTTTGCTGATTTTGGCGTTTGAGGCATCAACCGTATAGGTTTTGCCACTCTTGTCGGTCAACGTAATGGTGTTGCCATTAACCGCCGACACGGTGCCGACGACACCGCGTCCCATGCCGCCCATCTTGCCATGCAAGCCTGCACCTTTGTGCATACCCCACGGGGTCGATGTCGCGGTAGTGCTGCCCGTTGCCGGAGTCTGCGCGCTGGCGAGGCCGGCATAGCCGACGAGTGCGCCGCCGCCCAAGAGTAGAGCTCCTGCAATAGGTAGTGCTGCTAATTTTTGCAATGTAGTCATTAGTAAGTGTTCATGTTAAGCGAGTAATCAAGCCATGGCGGAGCATGAGGCTCCATATATTGATACACTCACGTGGTAAAGTTATTTCACCAATATGAAGGAAAAAAATATATATGAATTTTTCCGTCTCAGCGTCATAGCCAAAGGCGCTATCTCGGCCTTTGAGATAACCGGCGGGCTGCTTATTTTAATTATCCCACCGGCGATGGTCGCCAACGTCATGTTGACGCTCACTGGACCGGAGCTTATCGAAGACCCGGGCGACTTTATCGCCACGCACATCGCGGCGCTCGCGCATCAGTTTGCGCTCAGCAGCAGCGTGTTTATCGCCTTTTATCTGTTAAGCCGCGGGCTCATCAAGCTCGGGCTCGTGGTTGCCCTGCTTAAAAATAAGTTGTGGGCCTACCCCGTGTCGCTCGGGGTATTGGGGCTTTTTGTGCTCTACCAGCTGTATCAAATAGTCCTGACACACTCGGTGCTTATTATCGCGCTCACGCTCTTTGACTTTGTCGTAATGTACTTTATCTGGCGCGAGTACCGGGTGGTAACGGAGCACTTGCGGGCAGCAAATCTTTAAACGCATCTCTAAGATCTTTGATACTGACCGGCTTGGTAAGGTGCGCCGAAAAGCCCGCGTCGAGCGCTTTTTGCTTATCTTCGCGGAGCCCATACCCTGTGAGTGCGATCACCGGCGGCGGAGGTATCCCCCGCGCATGCAAAGCGCGCACAACCTCGTACCCGTCCATATGCGGCATACCTATGTCGAGCAAAATAATGTCAAAATCGCAGAGCCCCGGATGCGCGAGAGCATCTTTGCCCGAGTAGACCGCCTCGGCACGGCCGCCCAATTTGTTAATGAGTTTAACAAGCGAGTCGGCAGCCGGCATATTGTCGTCTACCACCAATACGCGCTGGGTCATCCCGTCGATATGTACCCGCCCCGGTTCGGAGGCAAAATTAAGCATACCGGTGATAGGGAGCCTCAAGATAAACTCGCTCCCTTTGTCCCTCCCCTCGCTCTTTGCCTCTATCGTGCCTTGGTGTAGCCCCACTATTTCGTGCACAAGCAAAAGGCCTATACCCAAACCGCCTGAGTTGTTTCGGTTATTCCCTTTGTAATACAGTTCGAAAATATTTGTCAGATCGCCATGCTCGATACCGACGCCGTTGTCGCGAATTTTAAGTACCGCCCGCCCGTCCTCTTTCGACAAGTCGACCCAAATAGAGCCTCCGGAGGAGGTAAACTTGGCGGCGTTGTTCATCAGGTTGGTGATAGCCTGCTCAAGACGCGTCTCGTCGGCCCACACCTGCAGCGGCGTCGATGGGTAGGTCACGTGCAGTGTAATGTCCGACTCGCGCAACAAGGCGTCGCTGGCTTTAAGAGATTGTTCGACCAGTTTGCGCAACTCGACCGTGTGCGGTGTTATCTCAATTTTTGCCTGCGTAAAGCGCGTCACATCTAAAAGGTCGCCGAGCAACTTGGCGAGATGGTCAAACTGATGTTCGATATTGTCGAGCTCTTCGCGCACGTCGGTCGTTGTCTCGCGCAACTTTAAAAGTTCGAGCGAGCTTTTAATAGGCGCAAGCGGGTTGCGCAGCTCGTGCGACAGTGACGCAAGAAAAAGGTCTTTGGCTTTATCGCGTTTAAATATTTCGCTGGACAGGCGGCCGTTGTCGAGGATAACCCCAAGGTCGTTGCAAAACTCTTTAAAAAACTCAAAGTCATCCTGTGTGTACACCCGGCCCGACTCGGCATATCCAAGCGAAAGCGCGCCGAGCGTCTTACCAAGCGCCGATATAGGGATAATCATCAGCGACTTGAGCCCCAAC
>CAIWUA010000037.1 GCA_903915735.1 Candidatus Adlerbacteria bacterium | reverse complement strand
GCATCGGGGGTGAGTTTTTCTGTTGTGGGAATTTCCAGCAATAGTTATGTCGCGCAAATTAGCGGGGTGGCTATTGGTTATGAGTCACCCACCGTTGCCAATCGGGCTATCGTCTCCCGCTCATTATTTTGCCGCTGGTGCTACCCGGATTCCTCGCCAGCCAAGGCCTTGGGGCCGGCTTGTAAGACATTTGCATAGTTGACAAATATGTTGTATGATGGCCCCAGATTGATACTCGGGGCGGGGCTCTTATAACTAACTCATTTTTACTATGAAAAACCTCATTATTTCGCTCGCAGTGGTTATCGGCGCTTTGGTGCCGGCTTTTGCCTTTGCTCAAACGTCGACGACGGGCCTTTTGACCGTTTATGTGCAGGTGCTCAACCAAACAGGTACCTCGTACTACCAATACCAAACCTATACACCGGCCAATTTTACCGTATCGGTATCGGGCCAGGCTCCGAGTCTTACCAACTTTCCCGGCTCGCAAAGCGGCACGGCTGTATCGCTTAGCCCGGGCTCGTACAACGTGACGATTACCAACGCACTCAACGGTTTTGCGCCGTCATACTCGGTCGGCTGCAACAACACCATTGCCGCAGGCGGGAGCCAAACCTGTGTCGTCACTATGACGCCGTCGTATACCTATAATCAGTACCCGAACGTATACCCGTACAGCTATCAAAATCTCCAGCCGTTGACCTGCCAGACGCTCACCCCGACTGTGGGGCTTGGTCAGCAGGCGAGCTTTACCGCCGTTGGCGGTCAGGGCGGTACGTACAACTGGGCGACCGCATACCAAAACTATCCGAACGTTGGCCCGACTCTTACCACCTCGTTTCAGGCGAGTGGCAGCCAAACGGTTACGGTGACCAACGCCTCGCAAACCGCAACCTGCTTGGTAACCGTGACCAACAGCTATTACCCGACGCCGGTTAGCTACACAAACCCCACCTACTCAACGTATCCGACGTACTCTGCATACCCAACCTACACTACGTACCCGCAGTTGCCGCGCACCGGCTTTGCTCCTAAAGATATAGCAACCGGCGCCGCCTTTGCGGTCGTGCTCCTTATTACCGCCGGCCTTATGGTTGCCCCTTATGTACGAAAAGCCGCTACTGCTCTCTCCCGCTAAAAGCGGCGTGTTGGTGCCTACGAGCGAGTCGCGCCTGCGTCTTGCGCTCTATGCGGTTGGTGTCGTCGTGGTACTTGTGGGCGCGGCCGACATTACGACAAGGCTCGCGCACCGCGCCTTTGGCAGTGCGGCCGGGGCTATTGCTTTTGGTTCGGCAGTATCGCTGCTCGACTCGTCGTCTGCCGCGACTGCCACCTCTACGGCACTGGTACCCGCGCGGTTAAAGATACCCACCATTGGCGTCGACGCAGTGGTCGAGCAGGTCGGCCAAAAGGCCGACGGCACCATGGGCACCCCAAGCAAGTTTGGTGAGGTGGCGTGGTACGCTCCCGGCTCTAAACCGGGTGCGCCCGGCAACGCGGTGTTTGCGGGCCATGTGGACAACGCGCTCACTACCGCGGGCGTCTTCGAACATCTTTCGCAACTAAAAAAGGGCGACTACATTACCGTTGCCGACGCCGCGGGCAAAACGCTTGTCTACCGTGTCGCCTCGGTCAAATCATATGCCGCAAACGAGGCTCCGGTGGCGCAGATATTTACCACCAGCGGCTCCCAAGGATTGGTACTTATCACCTGTGCAGGGGAGTGGGTCACCTCGCAGCATCAGTTTGACCAGCGGTTGGTGGTGCTTGCCACCCCCGCGTACTAGTGCTAGAGTAGCGCTGTTCAGTAGTAAGTTCTCCTTGTGCCCCAAAGGCGACAGGAGTGGTCGCCTTACGAAGAACGGTATAAACCAAGTTTATCGTAATTATGGCACTCAAACTCTTTGTCGGCGGTCTTCCGTACCGCACGACAGGTGACGAGCTCCGCGATGCCTTTGCCAAAGCTGGCGAGGTCACCTCGGCCTCGGTCGTCACTGATCGCGAGACAGGTCGCTCCCGTGGCTTCGGCTTTGTGGAGATGACTGATGATGCCGGCATTCAGAACGCAATTGCCATGTGGAATGGCAAGGAGTTCGGCGGCCGCATGCTCACTGTCTCGGAGGCACGCCCGAAGGCCTAAGGCCCGAAGGCTCTCTCAAAAACTCCGTCTCGAAAGAGGCGGAGTTTTTGGTATCATGCGTGCATGTGGGAGAAAAGAGATTATTTGCCATGGCGTAAGACGCGCGACCCCTACAAAATTTTGGTGTCCGAAATCATGCTGCAACAAACGCAGGTCGAGAGGGTAGTGCCGTTTTATACAAATTTTATCAAGCAATTTCCCACGGCCAAAAAACTCGCCGCGGCGCCGTTGCCGGCGGTGTTAAAGGCTTGGCAAGGGCTGGGCTACAACCGCCGCGCAAAATATTTGCACGAAGCATCCAAGGTGCTGGCAAAAGAAAAGTATGTCGGCCAAAAATTGCCGGGCGTAGGCCCATACACACGCGGCGCGGTATTGGCCTTTGCATTTAACCAGCCTGAGGTGTTTGTCGAAACGAATATCCGCACGGTCTTTTTCTATCATCTGGAAAAGACTACGATATATCGTAGTCTTTCTGATAAAGAATTATTGCCGATGGTAGCGGCGGTGCTTAAAAAATCGAAAATGCAGCCGCGCGAGTTTTATGCAGCCATGATGGACTACGGCTCGCACTTAAAAAAGCAGGGGATTAAATTAAATAACAAAAGTAAACACTACGCCAAGCAAAGTAAGTTTGAGGGCAGCACCCGCCAAAAACGCGCGGCAAAACTGCGTGAGTTACTAAAAGAAGGTGCTCCCGAGTCCGAACTCAAAAAATATTTGTAAATAAAAAACGAGCCGTGTGGCTCGCTTTGTGGCTCAGCTAATGACTCCTTCGTACTCGGCGTAGCGGTTTTTAAAACGCTCCATCCCGCTACGTGTCTCGACAACACGCACCCGAGCATCGGGGATAACCACCGTTGCCTCGACGGGCGCTTTAGGCGGAGGGTTTACTTTCTTTTTTGGCGGCGAGTCCGGATAGTCGGTGCGGGGCCCGATACGTTTAAAGCGGGGCACAGGGTTTCGCATGGTAGCCATGCAGGCACACTCCTTGGTTCAAGTTAAGTTCTAGCCGTAAAAGACAATAGCACACTTACACCCCCAGCACCACCGGGATGACAATAGGTCTTTTGTTGGTTTTTTCGAAGAGGAAGCGGGCTACGGTGTCGGTGACGTCGTTTTTGATCATGTCGAAGTTGATCGGGTTTTGATTTTTGGCGCCGTCTTCGATCGTCTTTTTAACAATGATACGCGCTTGCTGCAGCAGCTCTTGGTTCTCGCGCAGGTAGACAAATCCGCGCGAGATGATGTCGGGCGATTTGCGCAGCTTGCCGGTGCGCGGGTTAACCGTGGCGATGATTACAAACATGCCCTCGGCACTTAGCACGTTGCGGTCGCGGATGACCACCTCTTGCAGGTCGCCGATGGCAAAGCCGTCGACGAGGCGCAGGCTGTTGGGCGCGCTCTCTTTGCGGCGGA
The DNA here is from genome assembly GCA_903915735.1 of Candidatus Adlerbacteria bacterium. GTDB lineage: Bacteria > Patescibacteriota > Minisyncoccia > Phycocordibacterales > SBAW01 > GWA1-54-10. The sequence goes on along the minus strand of CAIWUA010000037.1, from coordinate 187 downwards.
TAATCCGCTGGCCTTCGTCGACTATCTCGAGCACGGCGCCGTTGTCGGGGACCATGATCTCGTCCTCGCTACGGCCGCAGGCCTTGGCGATGTCGGCGTGCACGCGCAACATGTAGTGGTAGCCGTGCATCGGCATAAAGAAGCGCGGGTTGATTTTTTGGTGGATCCAAAAGGTCTCGTCGCGGTT
>CAIWUA010000036.1 GCA_903915735.1 Candidatus Adlerbacteria bacterium | reverse complement strand
GCCTCTTTAGCTTTAGTGGTGAAGTGGTTGAATGGGGGCATGAGTTTTTAGTGGACAACGGTGTAAAAGTCGGAGCCAAGATTTAATGAGTCGGTGGTAGTAATACCTATCGCCTCGCCAAAAAGCGTCAGCAAGACCGAGCCCGGCGTACTCGACAGTACGCTCGCGTTGATGAGGTCTTTGTGGGTATCCGACATGGCGCTGGGCAGTTTGGCGACTACTCCCACACTTACCGTGTCGCCGCCGTTGCCGCCTATGCGGATGACGGACTGCCCCAACTGCAACTTACTTAGGTCGGCAAAGGTAATGGGGGTGAGCACGGTAGAGGTCGCGAGTTTAAGATCAAGAATGGCGACCGTCGAGGTACCCACCGGCACCCGCATCACCGCCGGCAAGCGCGACCCGTCGGGCAAAATAGCCATAAAGTTAACCGTGCCCATAGGCTCGAGCGAGCCGCGGTCGGCAAGCACGACACCTTTGCTGCTCACGATGATGCCGCGGCTAAGCAGCGTGTCGGGGTCGTTAAGGCTGACCATGCGCACCATACTTTTTTGCGCTTTGGCTATCGATTGTGCCACCAGGTCGTCGTCTTTAACCACCACGGTTGTCTCTTTGGTTATGGTGGCCGGACCTTGCGGGGTCGCGACGGTCACGGCGGCCGCGGGGACGACCTTTTCGACCGTGTGCTCGACTATTTGGTTGATGGTACGAGTGACCTCCGGCGGGGCCTGGTTCATAAGGCTGACCGTCACAATGCCGGTCGCAATAGACGTCATAAAGCTCACCAGCAACGTGAGAAGCACTATTTGATGTTTAGTGAGCTTCTCTATATCCATACGTACGGCCAGTATAAGATATTTCAAACACAAAGAAAAGCCCGACGCTAAGCTTTTTTGTAGCGTGTAGCTGTCTCAAAAAGGGCTTTGGCAATGCGGCGGGCTTGGGCTTTGGTGGTGTCGGGCAAGAGGGTTATGCGGATAGCGGTGCCGGCCAGCTCTTTGGGGACACCGAGCGCCTTGATGACATGCGACGGCTCGTCGCTGCCGATGTTGCAGGCGCTGCGGGTCGACACCGCGACCCCGAGCGCGTCCATCGACACCACCGCCATGTCGGCCTCGAGCCCGGGCACGGACACACTCAAGTTGTTAGCCACTCGGGTATCGCCACTAGGGGGACCATTTAAAATGGCATCCGGAATTAATTTCTTTATTTCGCTCCACAATAGGTCTCGCACGGCTGTCATTTTTTTAACTCTTTTTTCAACGCCATTTTGAGCGTCGGCAAGCGCCACCGCAAAGCTCCCCGCCTGCGGCGTATTTTCGGTGCCGCCGCGCAGCCCCTGCTCTTGTTTGCCACCCCACAAGACCGACTCGACCGGCGTACCACGGCGAATATACAACACGCCAACACCTTTGGGGCCGAGCACCTTTTGCCCGTCGAGCGTCATCAGGTCGACGCCGAGCCGGTCGACATTAATGTCCACCCACAACGGCGCCTGCGACGCGTCGGTGTGCAGATAAATTTTGGTAGTATTTTTTTTAAGGAGTTTTGCAATGTCGCGCACCGGCTCTATGGTCCCCACCTCGCTGTTAACCAACTGGACCGAAACGAGTTTGGTGTCGGGCGTTATGGCCTGTTTTATTTTCTCTAACTCGACGAGCCCCTCACTGTTTACACCGACCTCGGTCAGCTCGAGCCCCTCGCGTTTTAGCTGGCGCAGCGGCTCTAACACCGACTGGTGCTCTATGACAATAGTAATCGCATGTGTAGACATGGAGTGTCTACCAGCTAGGAGGAGAGGTCTCAAAAGCCCTTGCAGCGCCAGGTTATTGCCTTCGGTGCCCGAGGCGGTAAAGATAATTTCGTCCGCGTGCGCGCCTATACTCTCGGCAATAGACGCGCGCGCCGCCTCAAGCTCTTTTTTGGCGGCAACCCCCTCGTGGTGCAAAGCGCCGGCATTACCATAATTGCCAAGCAGGCGCACCAACTCGCGCGCGGCGCGGCGCGACAGCGGGGTCGCGGCGGCTGCATCGGCATAAATGCGCTTAGTCCCAAACATATATATTTAGAGTATACTGGTTTACATGTCGTTGGCTATACTGCATAGCTACGTTCTTATTGCCGCGCCCTATGTGGCGTTTGGGGCGCTACTCATTGCGCTTATTGCAGTTGGTTATGCCGTGGCGCTCAAATGGCGGTTTAAGCGGCTTATGACCGGTCGCAACGGCTCGATCGAAGAGACGATCGGGATACTGCTGCGCGACACCAAAGAGCTGCAGCAGTTTCGTACCGAACTCGAAAAGTATCTCAAACACGCCGAGGGGCGCCTGCGCGGCTCAGTACAGGGTTTGGGTATCGTGCGCTTTAACCCCTTTGCCGGCGACGGCTCGGGCGGCAACCAAAGCTTTGCGGTGGCCTTTCTCGACGAAGGGGGCCGTGGCATGGTATTGTCGAGCCTCTACGCCCGCGACCGGGTCGGCATCTATGCCAAGCCGGTTGAGGCCTGGGTCTCGACCTACGAACTCTCTAACGAGGAGAAAGAGGCTATAGATAAGGCCAAACAACAGGTCGCCGCGCGCAAGAAGTTGTAACTAGTATGAATAACTCTCCCCAAAACGGGGGCCCCTCGACTTTGCTCGGGGCAGGCCGCCCTCCAATCATTGCTGTGGTGGGCCACATCGACCACGGCAAGTCGACCTTGCTCGACTATATCCGCAGCACACATGTCGACGGCGGGCGCCTGCCTGCCGGCAGGCAGGAGGCGGGCGGCATTACCCAACACCTGTCGGCCTACCAGGCGACGCACAAAAACGCCGCCGGCGAACATTTGATAACTTTTTTGGATACGCCCGGACACGAGGCCTTTGCCGCGATGCGCTCGCGCGGGTTGCGCGTGGCCGATGTCGCGGTGTTGGTGGTCTCGGCCGAAGAGGGTGCTAAACCGCAAACTATAGAGGCACTTAAACTTATTATCGAGGCAAAAATCCCCTACGTCGTGGCCTTTACCAAAATAGACAAACCCGCCGCCAACCTCGAGCGCGCCAAAATGTCGATGCTCGAGCATCAGGTATTTTTAGAGGGGATGGGTGGCGATGTGCCCTGGGTCGCTATCTCGAGCAAAAGCGGC
>CAIWUA010000035.1 GCA_903915735.1 Candidatus Adlerbacteria bacterium | reverse complement strand
CGGCATGATCGAAGTCAATGCCGAGACCGATTTCGTCGCACGCAATGAAGCCTTCCAGAACTTCGTCACTACCGCTGCCCACCTTGCCGTCGAGCTCTTTAAACGGCCCGTCGACGATGGTCACCTGGTCGCCCACCGCAATGTCGATAGCGTGTTTGACGCTGCCCTCGGTCGCCTGCATGCGGCCAAGCAAGACCGCGACCTCATTGTCTTTAAGCGGCACCGGGTTAACACCCGAGCCGACAAAGCCGGTCACGCGCGGTGTGTTGCGCACGACATACCACGACTGGTCGTCGACTATCATGTCGACCAGCACATAGCCGGGGTAGACCTTTTCCTCCTCCTCGACGCGTTTGCCGCCTTTAATTTTGATAGTGCGCTCGGTCGGCACAATCACTTGAAATATTTTATCGGTAAGTCCGAGCGAGTCGATACGCTGCTTGAGGTTGCGGGCAACCGCATTTTCATACCCGGCGTAGGTGTGTATCGCGTACCAAGCCCGGCCAACTGTAGTGTCTTGTTTCATAATTTTTTGTAAAAAAGATTAGACAATCTTTTTGATGATAGCGGCAAACAGATAATCCAAGAGCCCAAGGTAAATAGCCACCCCAAGCGAGATGCCGATAACCACCGCGGTGTACACGATAACCATCCGGCGGCTCGGCCAGCTGACATGCTTCATCTCGGCGCGAACTTCTTTAAAGTAGCTTGTGATGCTCATAGATTTATTGATTTTCCTAAGAAAAAACCCCTTCCGGGGGCTTTTCTTAACTATACTCTTTTTTGGACTGAAGTCAACCTGCCCGAATGGCAAGGCGGGATTACCTAATTTCGTAGGTAACGGTGACGTCGTCGGAGACTTTGTTTTGGCCGGTCGAGATTTCGGGGGCGACCGCCTTTGCGTCGGTGGCGCTGCTGGCACCCATCGCGTACATCATCGGGCGCGGCACGCCACCCGACGACTCGTTAAACGAGACCACGCGCACCAGGCTCACCCCAAGCTCTTTGGCCAGCTCGTCGGCTTTGGTTTTGGCGTCGGCAATAGCTTTGGTGCGAGCGTCGGTTTGGACCGCTGTTGGGTCATCAAAGGTAAACTGTAGTCCCGACACCTCGGTCGCACCCTTAGTGCCTACCCCCGCGAGTAGGTCGCCCGCTTTGGTAGTGTCGCGCACTTTAACTGTGGTCGACTGGCGCACCTCGTAGCCGCGCAGCACCTGCTTGCCGCCCGGGCAGTAGCCGTTGGTGCACACGCCCTGCACGTAGTCGTACTGTGGCTGCACCGAGTAGTCGCTGGTCTGGATGTCTTTTTTGTCTACCCCTGCGTCGGTAAGGTACTTAGTGGTCGCGTTTGCTTTGGCTGTAGCGTCGGCTTGAGCTTCAGCAACGGTCGCCTTGTCAGACACAACAGAGAAGCTAAACGTGGCAATATCCGGCACGGCTACCGCCTCGCCATGGCCCGACACCGATATGGTGTTGGCCGCCGCGACGCCCGCGCCTATATAACGCATCCCCTGCAACTGCCCCAACGTAAGCACTGCCACAAACACAATACTGATACTAACGAGCGTCTTGCCCAACCCCGTCTTAAAAAATTCATTCATATAATGTTCAGACGTTACTTAATCGAACTTATTACCGACATAAAGTTGGCCGCCGGCTGCGCCCCCGAAACAGGGATTTGCTTGCCCCCGCCGTACACAATGGTGTACGGGGTCCCCTGCCCGCCGTTGTTTTGAGCATCGGCGGTCTCGGCATCTATTTTGCTTTGATATTTATTCGAACTAAAGCACGTATTGTATTTGGTCATGTCGGCACCAAACTGTTTTGCAAGTTGTGCATAGTAGGCCCCGTTCATTTTGTCTTGGTTAGCAAACACTGCGTCGGCAAACTTAAAGTACCCGGTACTCCCAAGCTGCTCGGCAATGCACTCGGCTGCGTTGGCTGCCGGGTTGGCCTCGGGGTGTATAGATTTGAGCGGGAAGCTACGCATCACCCACGCCACTTGGCCGCCCGAGTTGGCGACAATAGTCTTGAGCGTCGGGTACACCAGGTTGCAAAACGGGCACTCAAAGTCGGAGTACTCGATAAGCACGACTTTAGCATCGGGCGAGCCGATAATGTGGTCTTGTGCCGAGGGTGCAGGTACGTTGACGTTAGCCGGCAAGTTTTGCGCGGCAGCGTCGGCCACAGTGGGCGCCGCAGGGTGCGCGTTAGTGTACAAAATAACACCCGCAATAATGACGCCCGCCAATACGACCGCCATCGGCGTCGTAAATTCAAATGATTTGTGTTCAGACATGCCCCCAGTATATCAGTTCTTGGCTTTGATCAAATCGCGGATTTCTTCGAGTACGCGCACATCGTCGGGCTTCTTCGGCGATTCGGGGGCGCCTTTAAAACGCGTCATCAACTTATTGACCGGCAGCACCACAAAAAAGTAGATGGTCACCGACACAATGAGGAACGCTATCAGCGCGTTGAGAAAGTCGCCGTACAAAATTTCGCTCCCGTTGATAGTAATCGTAAGCGTCGAAAAGTTTGGCTGCTTGATAAGCGCCGAGATGAGCGGCGTCATAAGGTCTTTAACCAGCGCGGTCACGACCGAGCCAAACGCCGCACCGACCATCACGCCGACCGCCAGGTCGACCACGTTGCCGCGCAAAATAAAATCTCTAAATCCTTTCATATACTAAAAATACTACGGATGTAAAAAGAAGGCGACCGCCATGACGGCGTAGGCGATAAGCAGCTGTAGGCCCTCGAGCCAATTACTTTCGCCATCCTCGATAATAGCGTTGACCACAAAGACCGAAAAGAGCATGCACGCCAGCTCAAACGTGTCGAAGACCAGCGTCATGTGCGGCGTGTACCACAGGCTGACAAAGACCAACACCGGGGTGACAAACATCGCTATTTGCGTGGCCGAGCCGGTCGCTATCTGCAAACTAAGGTCCATTTTGTCGCGCAGCGCCACCGTGATGGCCGAGGTATGCTCGGCCGCGTTGCCGATAATCGCCACGAAGATAACGCCGATAAACAGCTGCGTCCATCCCCAACTGGTGACCAAGGGCTCGATCGAGCCGACCAGTATCTCGCTCAAAATAGCGACACCAATGGTGGCCACGACCAGTATCCAAATACTTTTAGCCTTGCTCCAGTGCGGCTCGTACTTGGCCACCTCGCCGATATACAGGTGTGTGTGCGTCCGCAGGCTAAAGAGCAGCGACCCGGCATACGCCAGCAGCAAAAAGCCTGCGCCGATGAGCGACATATTTTCGACCACGGTGGGCGACACGGTCGGCAAGGTAAAGATAAATATCGCCGGCACCGCAAGGATGGTCATAACCAACAGCAGTGTCGAGACGCTCACCTTGGCGGCGGTCGAGTTAAACTTTTGTCGCTCGCGCTTGAGACCGCCAAAAAATATTGCCGTGCCCAACACCAACAGCAGGTTGCCCAAGATAGAGCCGGTGATAGACGCTTTGACCACATCGATAAGCCCTGCGCGCAACGCAAAAAAGCCGATGATAAGCTCGGTCGCGTTGCCAAAGGTGATATTAAGCAAACCGCCGAGCGCCGTGTTGGTGTGCGCGGCCAACTCCTCGGTCGCCTCGCCTATATATTTGGCGAGCGGCACAATAGCGAGCGCACTGGTAAAAAAGATTATTGCCGGAGACGCCCCGACCGCCGCCGCGGCAAACGCGAGCGGGATAACAAACAAAAGCGCCTTAAAAAACCTATCCATATAGGCAAAGTATATCGCACAAAAACCTTGGGGCGGCTACAGGGAATCGAACCCTGATTGAGAGCTCCACAAGCTCCAGTGTTAACCGTTACACCATAGCCGCCATGTTCTGCAGACCAATTCTAACAGGTGCCCAGGAGAGGACTTGAACCTCCACGCCTTTCGGCACTACCACCTCAAGGTAGCGCGTTTACCAATTACGCCACCTGGGCAGATGGTTGTCAATAGTTATACCAACAACTATAGACGCTCGCCGATTATACCGAGCATTTTCTCTATTTTCAATCGTTTACGCGAAAGACAAACACAGTCGGGGCGGCGGTACATCTTTTTGAGCAGTTTCAACGATTCTGTTTTTGCATATCGAAGTTGATAATGTTTTTTGGGAGTAGCCGTTATGTGTCCTTGGATGGAGAGCCTCTTCGCAATGATTTTTCGTAGCCAAGAAGGCTACCTGGAGTGCACACCGGGAAGAGAAGTACTCAGTCGATAGAGTCGACTGGAGTGAGGTTTTCTCCCAGAAGGAGAGAGCGGGCTAACATGGGCAATTCCGCGGTTTTAAGGAAAAGAGAAAAGATACGGGACCTGGTAGGTGCCCTTGTCAGGGAAGACATCGTTTTTGATGAAAGAGGAAAGGCTAAATTGGAGGAAGGGAAAGCAGGAGCTGTAAGAGAGGCTTACATAGCCGTCATGTGGGGGGAATTCAAACAGAGAAGCACTTATGTCTACTACCCTCCCCTGTGGCTTCTGCGGTCTCTCAACTTCTCTGTTCCAAGTAATAAGCAATACATAAGCAGGAAGTTGACACTCACCT
>CAIWUA010000034.1 GCA_903915735.1 Candidatus Adlerbacteria bacterium | reverse complement strand
GTAAAGACTCCATTACCTGCTCATTGGATCTATCAGACTTGTAGTCTTTGAATGCGGGGGTTGTTGAAGATTGCGAATTTTGGTACTGTTGAGGTTGCTGGTACTGTTGAGTCTGTTGAGGTTGCTGGTACTGTTGAGTCTGCTGAGGTTGCTGGTACCGTAATCTTTTTTGTCGTGGTTGAAACAGTACCGGTGGTGGTCGAAAGGGAAGGAGGTGTCGTGGTTGAGACAGGCGATGATATTACGACTGTATTGGTAGTGCCGGTAAAAAAGCTGCCGAGCGCAATAAAAAAGCCTATAGCTATAGTTACCATCGTGCGCAGTAGCGATAGAATAAAATCCATATATACTTCAGTATACAGAATTGCGGGATTAGTTTAGTGGTAAAACGACAGTTTTCCAAACTGTAGTTGGGAGTTCGATTCTCCCATCCCGCACTACTTCGCTCCTAAAGGAGCTTCGAAGTGCACGCACTAACGAAAAAATCCCCCGGAGGGGATTCTTTCGTCTCGAGAAGATCTTAACTAGGTTTTAGTTTTTAGTCCCTAGCCACTAGTGGCTAACAACTATTTAACGGCTTCCTTAAGCGCCTTGGCCGGTTGAAACTTCGGCACGCGCATCGAGGGGACCTGTACCGTTGCGCCGGTGCGCGGGTTGCGCGCTTGGCGTGCGGCGCGCATCTTGGTCTTAAAGATGCCAAGGCCCGCTATCGAGACCTCACCGCCCTTTTTAAGCTCGCCGACGATGCCCTCTATCATGGCCTCGACTGCGCGCTCGGCGTCGGCCTTGGTCGTGCCCAAGATGCCGTGCACCTTTTCTGCAATGTCTTGCTTGTTCATGGATGTTAGTGGCTAACGAGTAATGAAAAAACGCTTACCAACCCTGTGCGGGTAGTATACCCCCCTCAAAAAACCTTGCAATAGAGCCAAACTATAGGTAGAGCGGCGCATCCGCCTTGGCGCCTAAGGATATATTTGTGCTAGGATTGTATCCAATATGGCAAAAACGCAAAAAATGGCTCAAAGTATAGGTGTTTCGGGGGTTAGGGGTAGTTTTTCGGAGGAGGCGGCCCGCACCTATGCGCATAAAGCGGGCCTTAAAAGTTATAAAATAGACTACCTGGTAACTGTGGAGAATGTCCTTGCAGCGCTTGAGGCTGGGGATATTACGTTGGGCATCTTTCCGATAGAAAATAGCAACGGCGGCATCGTCATCGAGGCTGTGCACGCTATGGCTAAACACCGCTTTCATATCAAAAAACTCTTCGAGATAGAGGTGGTGATGAATTTGTTGGTAAAAAAAGGCACTACTTCCGAAAAAATAAAAAGAATACTGTCGCACGACCAGGCGCTCAAACAGTGCCGCATGTATCTCAAGCGCAAGTGGCCCAAGGTCAAGGTCGAGGAGTACCCCGACACCGCCAAGGCCGCCGAGGATTTGGCCAAGGGCGTGTTGCCCGCCACCGTAGCGGTGATAGCCTCGCGCGCCGCCGCGACACTTAACAAGCTCGACATCCTCGAGGAGAGCATCCAAGACCTCAAATTTAATTACACGAGCTTTATCGTGGCGAGCAAATAAAAACCCCACCGAAGTTTAGGTGGGGGTCTGCCTTTAGGCGCTCTGTTTGGCTTTGGCGGCGTAGTGGGCCATGATGTGCCCATCACGAAATCGTCTAAGCCCTTCGGCCTCGCAGGCCTTGAGCAGGTGTTTGGATATAAACTCGCCCTGCGAGCGGGTTACTTCGAGGATAAACGGGTTGCCGGTGTCGTTTCGTAACAAAAGCGCTGCAGTAACGATCGGGCTGATTGCCGTCACGCTGTGCACCTGGACAATTCGTTTGCCCCAAGCAAACCCCAGCCCGATGGCAGCCTTTGGGTTGACCATCAACCCCCACCGCGCGCACTCGATAGCCACTTCGACAGCCTGAAGATTGGCGGAAGCAGGGGTAGATGTTTCGCACTCGTAACACTCGACGGTATAGCGCGGGCGACGTTGCCTTTTGGCGCAGTCATCCACAAATGCCCGGGCCGCCTTGGGTGTGAGTTCTCCGCCGGATTGTAGGCAGAGCATCACGAGCGGTATTTTCGTCATTACAAACCCCCTTGGTTAAGTTCCTCTGGAGGCGAGCATACTCCCGCTGTGCTTTAAGCGCAAGGGGATTACCGGGCAAACTCGATGGCCCTCGTTTCGCGGATCACGTTAACTTTGATTTCGCCGGGGTATTTGAGGTCCTCTTCGATGCGTTTGGCGATGTTGCGGGCCAGCTCGCGGGCTTGGAAGTCCGACATCTCTTCGGGCTTTACAAACACGCGCACCTCGCGGCCGGCCGAGATGGCATAGGATTTCTCCACGCCGGTAAACGAGTTGGCGATGCCCTCGATGTCGGCCAGGCGCTTAAGGTACTGCTCGACCGAGTCGCGGCGTGCGCCGGGGCGGCCGCCCGATATAGCGTCGGCCACCTGCACGATGATCGACTCGACCGTTTCGTACGGGTACTCCTCGTGGTGGGCTTGCATGGCTTTGACCACCTCTTCGGAGACACCAAACTTTTGCAGGATACGGCGGCCAATTTCAACATGGGTACCCTGGACCTCGTGGTCGAGTGCTTTGCCAATGTCGTGCAGCAATGCGCCGGCGCGGGCCACCTGCACGTTGGCGCCCAACTCCTCGGCTATCATGCCGGCAATGTGGGCCATCTCGACACTGTGTTGCAGCACCGACTGGCCGTATGAGGTGCGGAAGTGCAGCCGACCGAGGATCATCAAGAGGCGCGGGTCGAGGTTGAGCACGCCCGTCTCAAACGCGGCAGCCTCGGCCTTTTCTTTAATCAGTTTGTTGACGTCGGCCTTGGCCTTTTCGGCAGCCTCTTCGATTTTGGCCGGTTGGATGCGTCCGTCGACGATGAGGTTTTCGAGCGCGATGCGCGCCACGGCGCGGCGCAGCGGATCATAACTCGAAAGTACGATCGAGCCCGGGGTGTCGTCGATAATAACCTCGACACCGGTCGCGCGCTCAAACGCCTTGATGTTGCGGCCCTCTTTGCCGATGATTTTGCCCTTGAGGTCGTCGTTGGGGATCGTGATAGCGGTCGCCATCGTATCGGCGGCCACCGAGTTGCCCAGGCGGTGTATCGAGGTGGTCAAAATCTCGCGGGCGCGGCGCTCCAACTTTTCTTGTCCGTCGCGGTCGAGCTTTTGGGCGCGCATCATGAGGTCTTCGTCGGCCTCGCGCTCGAGCTCTTTGTACAGCTGAGCGAGCGCCTGATCTTTGCTGAGGCCGGCAACCTTAGCGAGCTCGTCGGCACGCTGGGCTACCAGTGCATCGGCGCGCTCTTTGATGTGGCGTACCTCCTCAATTTTTGTCTTAACACCCTCGACTTGGGCGTCCAAGTCGGCCTGCTTTTTGTCCAAAGTTTCCTCACGTTTAAAGACCCGCTCCTCTTGTTTGAGCAGCTTCTCTTCCTTTTCGTTGAGAGAGGTTTCAGCAGTAAGAACCTTTTCGCGCGCGGCCGCTTCGGCCTCGGCGGTTATCTTCTCGGCCTTTTCGCGGGCGTCGAGCAGTATCTGCTTTATTTCGACCTCGATCGAACCTTTACGCGCTAAAAGAAGGAGCCAACGAAATACGTAGCCAATGACCGCACCCACGAGAGCCGACGCTCCGAGGAGCGACAGCAGCAATAATGTAGACATATGAAGGGGACATAAATTTGAATATATGAGAATCGAACCCCTTCAGAGTACCACTATTTTTTGGCGGCGGCTACTACACCCTTTTGGGTGAAGATTTCGTCAATCAGGCCGTACTTTTTGGCCTCTTCGGCGGACATAAAGTAGTCGCGCTCGACATCCTTTTCGATCTTCGAGAGGTCTTGGCCGGTCGCCTTGGCGAGGATTTTGTTAAGCCGCGCGCGGGTGGCGATGATGTGGCGGGCGGTTATCTCGATATCGGTGGCCTGGCCCTGCGCGCCGCCCCATGGCTGGTGGATCATCACCTCGGCGTTGGGCAAGGCATAGCGCTTGCCCTTTTGCCCCGCGGCCAAAATAATTGCTGCCGCCGAAGCTGCCATGCCGACGCATACCGTCGCGACGTCGGGCTTGATGTGGTTCATCGTGTCGAGCATCGCCAAACCGGCCGTCACCGAGCCGCCGGGTGAGTTGATGTACAACTGGATATCCTTTTTAGGATCCTCAGATTCGAGGAAGAGTAGTTGGGCAATAATCAGATTAGCTGTGTAATCTTCGATAGGGCCGGCCAAAAAGATAATGCGCTCTTTAAGCAAGCGGCTGAAAATGTCATAGGCGCGCTCGCCAAGAGGCGACTTCTCAACGACCATAGGCACAAGCTGGTTGTAGATGTTTTTATCCATGTGGGCACTATATCAAATCTGTCCCTTAGGCGCTATTTGAGTGTCTCGTTTTTGACCTCGCCCTCCAAAATTTTGAGCGTTAACTCGTTGCGCAGCACGGTTTCTATATGCACCTTAACCAGCTCGGGGTTGGCGTCGGGGAAGTGCTCTAACGCATGCTTCATTTCGGCGGCCACGGCGGTTTGGTCGGCCTCGACCTTTTCGTCGGCGGCCAGTTTGTTAAGGGTGAGCTGCAGCTTGGCGCGCTTTTTGGCTTGTTCGCGGAAGTCGTTGCGGATGGCCTCCTCGGTTTTGCCCGACTGCTTAAGGTAGTCATCAAAGGTCATACCAAAGCGCTGCACGTCCTCGCGCATCTGGGCCAAAATTTTCTCCAGCTCGCTCTCGATAAACAGGCGCGGTACGGCCACCTTAGTACCCTCGAGTAGGGCATCTATGAGTTTGCCGCGGCGGGCGTCGCGCGCACTACGCGCCTTTTCCTCACCGATGCCCTTTTTGAGCTGCTCTGTAAGATGTTCGAGGCTGTCAAAAGCGCCGATAGACTTGGCAAATTCGTCGTTTAGCTCGGGCACGACCTCTTTGCCGTCGGCACCTTTTTTAGCGCGGCTTTTTTGCAAATCCTCGAGTGTTTTAGCGACCTCTTCGTCGGTCGCGGGGGCGGCCGCCTCGAGCGGGGTTTTGTCGGCAAGTTTCTTCCAATCCTTGGGCACTACGACCTCGGGGTAGAGCGTAACGCGCATGGTAAGCGCCACCGGGTTGCCCGGGGCGAGTTTGGTGATGCGTATATCGGGCCGACCGACCGCCTCTATTTTTTGGGACAAAATAAACTCAGGGTAAAAGTCTTTAACAAACAGCTCGACCGCCTCCTCGAGTACGGCCAACTCGCCGACCTTTTTGAGCGCCATATCTTTGGGCACTTTGCCGGGGCGAAAGCCGGGCAGCTCCAAATGTTCGGCAATATGCGCCAAAGCGGTGTCTTGGTAGGCGGCGATGTCGGCCGCGGGCACCTCGCCGCTAAACTCAATCTCCGACTCGGGCAGCTCTTTTTTGGCGAATTGCTTCGCTAGCTCGGTAAATGACATCACGCGATACTACACTAAAAGGTTAAAAGTGTTAAGCGTTTAACTGTTCTTGCACCGGCGGGGTATGAAAGCGCGCTTTACCTTGGATAAAAAAGTAGAGGCCGCCGAGCGCCAGCAGTACGACGACAATGACAGTTGCAACGATTGGTCCGACGCTTTTTTCCTCCTCCATACCGCCAGTATGGCACGTCTTCGAATCTGAAGAAGTGTGGATTACTTGGCGAACTTTTTTTGGTAGAGGTCAATAGACTTGCGGACCGCCGCGAGTGCCTCTGCCTTACCTTGGATGCCGCGTATTTCGACCGGGGCAGGCTTACCTTTGAGGTCTTTGTACGTCTCGAAAAAGTGTTGGTACTCCTTGAGCATGTGCTTGTTGAGGTCGGCAAGATCCTGCACATCGTCCCAGCGTTTGTCGTCGACCGGTACGGCGATTATTTTTGCATCACCTTCGCCCGAGTCAATCATGTCCATAACCGCCACCGGACGTACGGCGACCAAAATGCCGGGGGAGAGTGGGTAAGTGGTGAGCACAATAACATCGAGTGGGTCGTTGTCCTCCCACAAAGTCTGCGGTACAAAACCGTAGTCAAATGGGTACGCAGACGAGGTGTAGTTGGCACGGTCGAGCTTAATAAGTCCGGTGTCTTTATCTATCTCGTACTTATTGTTAGAGCCTTTCGGAATTTCAATGATGACATTGATTTCCTCTGGTGCGTCTTTACCCAACGGTACGTCGTGCCACAAATTCATATGAAGTATTGTACTACTTTTTAATTACGCGGTTGCTTCGGGAGTCTCTTCGGCAACTGCTTCAGCCTCGGGGGCAACCTCGGCCTCGGCAGTTTTAGGGCCGCCGACCGACTGGATGTCTATGCGCCAACCGGTGAGTTTGGCGGCGAGGCGGACGTTTTGACCGCCGCGGCCTATCGCCAAACTTTGCTGGTCATCGGCTACTTGGATAGTCGCTTTGTGCTCGTCCTCGTCGAGTTTGACCTCGAGGATGCGGGCGGGCGAGAGTGCCTCTTGGATAAACTCTTTGGGGTTTTCGTTCCACTCGATGATGTCGATTTTTTCGCCGCCGAGCTCGGAGGTTACCGTGCTAACGCGAACGCCGCGCTGGCCAACCAACGAGCCGACCGGGTCGACATGCGGATCGGTCGAGGCGACGGCCACCTTGCTGCGGCTGCCGGCCTCGCGCGCAATCGACTTAAAGATAACCGTGCCGTGTGCGGCCTCGGGGACCTCCATTTCGAACAATTTGGCGAGGAAGTTAGGATGCGCACGCGAGAGGCGCAGGTAAATGCCGCGCGGCGACTCCTCGACTTGGTACAAAAGGCCGCGGATGCGCTCGCCCTGGCGGTAGCGCTCGCCCGGGATCTGCTCGTCGTAGGGGAGTATGCCCGTGGCGCGGCCTAGGTCGACATAAATGTTGCCGCGCTCCATGCGCTGCACGGTGCCCGAGACAATCTCGCCCTGGCGTGCGCCGTACTCGGCGACGACCGAGACCTTTTCGGCCTCGCGGATCTTTTGGATGATCACTTGCTTGGCGGTTTGCGCGGCGATGCGGCCGTAGTCGCCCTTGGCCTCGAGCGGGAAGACTAACTCGTCGCCCACTTTGGCGTCGCGCTTGATAAACTTGGCGTCCTCGAGTTTGATGTGCTGCTCTTCGTTATAGACAGGGAGCGGTGCCACCGGGTTGCCGTCCTCGCCCTCCATAGCTTTAGCGACGGAGGGGGCATCTTCTTCTTCACCTTCTGTTACAAAACGCACGGTCGAGTCGTCGACCACGGTTTTGATTTGTTGAAACTCGGTGGTGCCGGTGTTCAAATCTATTTGTGCGCGGATCACCTGGCCTTTTTTGGCGTACTCTTTTTTGTACGCGGTCGCCAAAGCGGCCTCGATAGCCTCGATAACTTTGGCGCGCGGTATGCCGCGCTCTTCTTCAAGTTCGCCCAAAACAGAGTTTATTACTTTAAGATCAAACATAAATTTAGTTGTTAGCGACTAGCCACTAGGGTTTAGTAAAAAGCCTGGTAAAAAAATAACCGCCCCCTCAGGGCAGTTTCCAGACTCCCATAGTGTACTTCATACTATATAATAGTGTCAATGGAGCGCGAATTGGGGTGGCTAAAGCGGGAGGCTTTGAGCGACGACGAAGGTCGTCATGCTCTGGCTCATGACTTGGGTGTGCCGTTTGTTAGCTTAGAGCGCGAGGATATATCGCTCGACGCTTTGCAGCAGCTGCCCGAGCCTTTGTGTCGCGCCCACAACCTGGTGGCATACAAAGAGAGCGGTGACACGCTCGAGGTTGCGCTGCTCGACTTGGCCGATTTGGATGCGCTCGAGCCGCTGCGCGCACAGTTGGGTAAAAAAATAGTGCCGCGGCTGACCACCCGCGACTCATTGCGCCGCGCGCTGCTGTTGTATCAAAAGATTTTAAAAGAAACGTACGGCGAAAAGCTGCACAAAGAGACGCATCCGCACAAAACGCTCGAGACGCTGCTGCGCCATGCGTACGCGCAGCGCGCGAGCGAGGCGCACCTCGAGACGACTCCACGAGGTGTGTTGGTGCGCTACCGCCACGGCCGCACCTTGCGCGAGGCTATGCACTTGCCCGCATCGGTTGCGGGAGTGTTTGGCGCTATCCGCTCGCTCGCTAATGTTGGGTCTAAAACACTGCCGCAAGAGGGGCGCTTTAAGGCCGACCTGGGCTCGGGGGTTGGCATGACGGTCCGCGTGTCGTCGGTGCCGGTCGTCGATGGCGAAAAGTTGGTATTGCGCCTGTTGCGCGAGGACACGGGCAGTAAAGGATTTACGCTCGAGGGGCTTGGGCTCCACGGTGCCGGCGTCGCGGCGCTCGAGACGCTGCTGCACGCGCGGCGCGGGTTGGTGGCCGTGGCGGGGCCGGCAAGCTCGGGGCGCACGACGCTTTTATATACACTGCTCGACTTGCTTAATACCCCCGAACTTTCGTTGGCGAGTATTGAAGAAAAGGTTTCTGCCCGGTTGCCGTACGTGGCGCAGACAGCCGTGCAAGAGGGGCTCACGATGGCGGCAGCACTGCGCGCGGTCCTGCGCCAAAGCCCCGATGTGGTGATGCTCGACAGTATTACCGACCGCGACACCGCCGACTTGGCCGCCGCGGCCGCCGCGCGCGGGGTGCTTGTCCTTGCCAGTGTCCCGCACGAAAGTGTCATCCCCGACGCCACGGTAGTGGTGCGCAGCGCGCTCGTGCGCAAATTGTGCCAAAAACAAACGCGCACCGGCCGCACGCTCGAGCGGCGGCATCTCGAGTCGCTCGAGCCCCATGCCGACTTTGCCAAAGTACTCGCCGCTCTTAAAGAAGAGGAGAGGGTTGCTAAGGACTTGGCCTGGAAGGAGGTCGCCTACCCGCACGTGACCGGATGCAGCGAGTGCGACGCCGGCTACAGCGGCATGACGGGCGTGTACGAGGTTGTGGTAGACGGTTCGTCGATACTCAATTTGTACGAAGATGCTCTGTACAAGGCCGCCGCCGGGCTAACCAGCGTTGCCGAGGTGCTGCGGTTTGTGCAGCAGCAGACCGACGTCGAATAGTGGTATATTGGCCCCATGACCCGCAAACGTCTCGTTGTCGCAAACTGGAAGATGTACCTCGAGAGCGCCGACGGCGCCAAGGAGTACGCTCGCGCGCTCAAGCGCAAAATGAAAGGTTTAACAGGTGTTGAGGTGGCTATTGCCGCGCCGGCACCGTTTATATCTGAAGTCGCAGCTATTTTAGAGAGCACCCCTGTGCGCATTGGTGCTCAAACGGTATCAGGGTATACGGGTGCCCATACCGGTGAAATGTCCGCCGCCATGGCGCGCAGTGTGGGGGCTGATTTTGCAATCATCGGCCACTCGGAGCGCCGCGCCCTTCTTCGCCAAGGCTACGAAGGGCAAGCCTTTGAGCCAAAAATAAATGAGCAAGTACATCGCGAGTTAGTGCAGGCTGCATCGGCCGGGCTTATGCCTGTCTTGTGCGTCGGCGAACTTGCGCACAGCGAGGATGGCGCGCATGTAGCCTTTGTAGCCGAGCAACTTCGTAGCGCGCTTGTTGGCGCGCAGTCGCTCGCGGGCAAGTTGGTGGTCGCCTACGAGCCGGTGTGGGCGATAGGCAAGACAGCATCTGATGCCATGAAGCCTGCTGAGGTGCGCGAGATGGTGATATTTATACGCAAAACGCTGGCCGACATACTCGACCGCAAACTGGCACTTAAGGTGCCGGTACTCTACGGCGGCTCGGTCGAGCCTGATAATGCACGCGGTTTGATAGAAGAAGGCGATGTAGCCGGATTTTTGGTTGGGCACGCAAGCGCGGACGTCGCTACTTTTTTTGAAATAGTTTCTCAATGCAAAAAATAAAAAACGTTAACGAGGCCGAGGTTGCAGGTAAGCGGGTGCTGGTGCGCGTCGACTTTAACGTGCCGATGGTCACGGTTGACGGTGTGCCGCAGGTGGCGGGCGACTTGCGCATCCGCGCCGCGCTGCCAACGCTCGAGTTGTTGCACCAAAACGGCGCCGCGCAAATAATTATCTTGGCGCACTTGGGCCGCCCGGGCGGCAAGGTTGATGAGTCGATGCGCTTAGCGCCTATCGAGGCGCGTCTGCGCGAGCTTACGACCGTGCCCTTTGTCATGCACGAAAACCTGCGCTTTGACTCGCGCGAGGAGGCCAATGACCCCGCGTTTGCCCAAGAGCTGGCAAGCCTTGGCGACGTGTATGTTAACGAGGCGTTTGCCGACTCGCACCGTGCGCACGCCTCGATTGTTGGCGTGCCCAAACTGCTCCCCAACTTTGCGGGGCTGCAGTTTACTTTAGAGGTTGCCAAACTCTCTAATGCGCTTACTCCACCACAAGGCGCAGTTGCGGTAATCGGCGGCGCCAAGTTTGAGACCAAGCTCCCGCTTATCACCAAACTGCTTTCGTTATACGCCGAAGTGCTGCTTGGCGGGGCGCTCGGCAACGATGTCATCAAGGCACGCGGGCTACCTTTTGGCGCGTCGCTTATTTCGGACAAGCCGGTACCGACCGACTTGGCAATCAACGAGCGCTTGGTAGTGCCGACCGACGCGGTATTTGCCGAGGTAGACAGCAATGCCGAACGGTCGGGCAACGTGGTTGATATCCGTATTAACGAGAGCGTCATCGACATCGGCCCCCAAACCACTGCCCAGTGGAGCGAAAAAATTAAAAAAGCGCCGTTTGTACTGTGGAATGGCCCGTTGGGGATGTACGAGCGCGGCTATGTCGACGGCACTGAAGGCTTGGCCAAGACATTGGCCGAGTGTGGCGTGCCGGCGGTCATCGGCGGCGGCGACACCGCCACAGCGATAGAAAAATTTAAATTCGACCCCGAAAAAGTCTTTGTCTCAACCGGCGGCGGTGCGATGCTCCAATTTTTAGTCGACGGCACCTTACCCGGGATAGAGGCGCTTAAAACATCTGCAGTTTAAAGGTTTGAGTCCTGTTCTCCCAGCAAATTTATGAACATCTTTGATTTCATTTTTGGAAATACTTATAGCACCGCAGTTTTTATTCTTCTGGAAATTTCTATGGCTCTTTTTACTTTGTGGTCTTGGATGAAGTATAAACACAGGGATTTTCTATGGCTTTTTGTCTTGTGGAGCACTTTGTTAGTTGTTAAATTTTTTGCATATCTAATCAATAAATTTTTGCTACCAACGCTAAAGCCAAATATTTACTTGGATATACTTTTTTGGTTCAGTACTTTACGCGGAGGGATAATATGGACAGTATTTTTCTTGATGTTTTTAATTGTCATTGTTAAGTGGTCTATTTCTTGGACACCCAAAAGAGGAATGGTATTTAGTCGACTGATGAGCCCTAAGGGGATTTTCGTGATTTTTGCTGCTGCCTTAGCGGCAAATGCGGCGTTTTTCGCGTATTTAACCCAGGTTCTTTTGAAGTAAGGTTCCAACATCGTCCCATACCCAACTGCTTCACCTGCCTTTCAGTTGTTGCTTGTTAGTATGATGGCTACATGAGTAAAAATACGAACAAAAAATCCTGGGACGTTTCCAAAGCTACGCGGGATGCGGTTGTGGAGACTGCCGGGCGTGTGCGTATTTTGAAAGAAAAAACCACCGAATTTGCAAAAGAAGTGCAAAAAGGTTTTAAACAAGGCGTCGCCGAAGTAAAAAAGACGAACAAATAAGGGACACGTTAGAGCTTCTGCGGAATAAGGTGCACATGCACGTGCGGCACGTCCTTGCCGTCTATTCTTAGCTTTATACAGTCGGTGCCGTATTCGCTTTTTAAGTCTTGAGCTATCTTTTTTGATGCTCTAAAAAGTTTGTCTGACAGCTCGTCCGGCATTTCGTGAAACCATACATAATGCTCGACGGGGATTACGAGCGTATGCCCAGGCGCTTGAGGGTTAATATCGAGAAACGAAACTATGGTGTCACCCTCATGATGCACCTTACGCGAGGGGATTTCGCCGGTGCCTATTTTGCAAAAAATGCAGTTTTCCATTTAGTAAGTATACTTCAGTCATGAAATCGTATCGAGTGGGGGAGCGGCTGCATGATAGTTTGCTGCAGCACCTACTCTTGGCGCGCGGTATCGCGCCCGCTGCACACGACGCCTTTTTGACCCCCGACTTTGACCGCGACAGCCACGATCCTTTTTTGCTCCCCGACATGGGTAAAGCGGTTGAGCGGTTATTAAGTGCAAAAAAGAACAATGAGAAAGTTGCGGTGTGGAGCGACTACGACTGCGACGGCATCCCGGGCGGCGTGATGCTCGCGCAATTTTTGCGCACGTTTGGGCTAGACACAGCACACTACATCCCACACAGACACAAAGAGGGGTACGGATTAAATGTCGAAGGGATAGACGAACTCGCTGGTGCGGGCGTCAAAGTCATCATCACCGTCGATTTAGGCACTACCGATGTCGAGCAGATAACGCACGCCAACAAAAAAGGCGTCGATGTGATTGTGACCGACCATCACATCGTCCCGTCGCTCGAGCACCTGCCCGACGCGTTTGCGTTGATTAATCCAAAGAGGCCAGACTCAAAATATCCGTTTGATGGCCTGTGCGGCGCGGGCGTCGCCTGGAAGTTGGTGCAGGCGTTGTTGATTAAAGATCGTACTGTGCTTGGCGAGGGGCAAGAAAAGTGGCTGCTTGATTTGGTCGGCATCGCAACACTCAGCGACATGGTGCCCTTGGTGGGGGAGAACCGGATGTTGGCACACTCGGGGTTGCGCGTGATGCGGCGCGGGCGGAGGCCCGGCATCGCGGCGCTTTTAAAACTTTTGCGCATTAGTGCGTACACGCTCACCGAAGACGACGTCACTTTTATGCTCAGCCCACGCATCAATGCGGCCTCGCGCATGGACAGGCCGCAAATCGCCGCCGAACTGTTGGCTGCGACCGACCTGGTCGAGGCTGCCGAGCGCGCCGCAACCCTTAACCGCATCAACGACGAGCGCAAAGGGCTGGTGGCCGCGACGGTTAAAGAGGTTAACAAACGCGTCGCCGAGAGCGACCTCACCAAAAGTCCGATTATTGTGATGGGTAACCCCAACTGGCGGCCGGGGATATTGGGGCTGGTCGCCAACTCGTTGGTCGAGGCGCACGGCAAGGCGGTCTTTTTGTGGGGGCGCGAAGGGGGCGACGAGCTGCGCGGTAGTTGTCGCAGCAACGGGCAGGTAAATATGGTCGAGTTGATGGGTGCCGCCCGCGACGTGTTTGGCCACTTTGGTGGGCACTCGGCGTCGGGCGGGTTTTCGGTACTTGAGGATAAGGTGCACGAGTTGGGGCCGCGACTCTCGAGCGCGTACGATACGGTCGCAAGTAAAAATGCCGTTGCAGAAGAGATACTGGTTGAACGCGTATTAGACTTGGCCGAGTTGTCGCACGCGCATCAAAGTTTAAAAAAGCTCGCGCCGTTTGGTGTGGGCAACGCTAAGCCGCTGTTTATGTTCCCCCAAGTGTCTGTGTCGGGCGTGCGCACATTTGGCAAAACACAAAACCATCTTGGCCTGACTCTTACCGATGGGTTTGTAAACGCCGAGGCGATAGCCTTCTTTTCAACGCCTGAATCTTTTTCTAAAAAAATAGTCTCGGGCGAAAAGGTAGATGTAGTAGGTCACGTAGAAGCCGGTTGGCGCGAAGGCGCCCGCATCCGCATTGTTGATATACTGTAAGCAATGGAAAAGTTGATTATTTACAGCGATGGCGGGGCGCGGGGCAACCCGGGGCCGGCTGGGGTGGGCGCAGTCTTGATGGGGGAGGACGGCAAAGTTTTAGAGGAGGTGTCAGAGTATATCGGCGAGCAGACCAACAACTTTGCCGAGTACGAGGCGCTTATACGCGCGCTCAAGGCCGCCAAAAAAATGTTCGGTGCAAAACTACGTGACATGCAGATAGAGGCGCGGCTCGACAGCGAGCTGGTAGTGCGGCAGCTTTCGGGGCTCTACAAAGTTAAAGAGCCGACGCTTAAATTAAAGTTTGCCGAGGTGGCGCAGCTGCGGCTAGAGGACGCGCCCAATATGATCTTTACGCACGTGATGCGCGGCAAAAACGCGCATGCCGACGAGCTGGTCAACAAAGCTATCGATACGTACTTCGCCAAGGCTTCGTAGTACACGTGCCGACCAAAATTTTATTTTTACTTGTTTTTGCTACGTTGCTGTTGATACGGCTTAATTTTTTATTTGCCGCCGAGCGGGCGCAGACGCTGCCACTTTTTATAAATAAAACAGCCGTGGTGGTTGGCACGGTCACAACCGACCCCGATGTACGCGACACATCGGTGCGCGTCAATATCCAAGTTGCAACAATAAACGGCGCAGCCGGCAGCGGCGTGTTGCTCGCGGTGTTGCCTAAAGGCATTACTCTCGCGTACAACGACTCAGTAACTGTGCACGGCTTGGTCGAGGCACCGCAAACATTTGTCACCGACACGGGGCGTGTATTTGACTACCCCGGCTACTTGCGCGTGCAGGGTGTCTCGGCCGTGATGCAAAAGGCAAAATTGGCGAGCAGCACCGCAAGCGGGGTGACGATTCGGGGCATGCTCTACAGCCTCAAGCACGCGTTCGAAAGATCGATAGAAAGGATTTTTCCCGCGCAAGACGCGGCATTGCTCGAGGGGATTTTGCTCGGTGAGCGCCGCGGCCTTAGCGCGGCACTCACACTCGCGTTTATTATCGCGTCGCTTATCCACGTGGTGGTGTTGTCGGGCTACAACATCTCGATCGTGTCCGAGGCGGTGTTGCGCGCGACCAAATTTTTGCCGCGCACGTTCAGCTACGGCATTGGTGTCGTGCTGATGGTGTTGTTTGTGCTGATGACTGGTGCCGGCTCGACATCGCTGCGCGCCTGCATCATGGCTATCACGGCAATACTGGCGCGCTTTTTGCGGCGACCGACCATGGCCATGCGCAGCTTGTCAGCCGCCGCGGTCGTGCTGGTGTTGTGGAATCCTCTTGTAGTGTTGTACGACCCATCGTTTATTTTAAGTTTTTTGGCGACCTTTGGGCTTATAACTCTCTCGCCATGGGTCGAAAAGCATTTGCCGCGCTGGCTCAAACAGCATCCGCAAATCTTTTCGGTGGCCGCCTCGACCATCTCTGTACAGTTGTATGTATTACCCGCACTGCTGTATTACACCGGCATTATTTCGCTCGCCGCATTGCCGGCCAACATACTCGCCCTGTCGTTTATACCGTTTGCGATGTTGACCGGATTTATCGCCGGCGTACTGGGGTTTATTCATCCGCTGCTCGGGTTGGTGCCGGCGCTACTAAGCGACTTAGTGTTGCGCTGGATGATGTTTGTCGCACAAACCGCCGCCGCGTTGCCGCTCAGTCATGCAACCATCCCGCCGTTTTCGGGCTGGCTGGTGGTGGCTGTGTATGCGCCGCTTACTTTTGTAGCGCTTCGAATCTACCTTCGCACACCGACCAATTGAGATTTTTAAAAAAGGCGTCGATATAGGCGGCCTTGCCCGCGGCGCCGTGGTCGAGCAGGTACGCGTGCTCCCACACATCGAGCGCGAGGATAATCGGCAATGTGGCAAAGTGTCCTTGGTGTTGCTCGCCGACAAAACTCATATGAAAGGCCGCCGTCTCAGGGTTGAAGTACAACACAGACCAACCCGGGCCGCGCATCATAGCGGTTTGGCGCACGCGCTCGACCATTGCCTCGGTGCTGCCCCAGTGTGCGGCGACCGCTTGGGCAAATGCAGAGTCTTTGTTTAACGCTTGGGCGCCAGCTTCAAATTGAGGGAAGTAGAGTTCGTGCAACTTCATCCCGTCAAACTCAAACGAGTGCCGGCGGCGCAACTCGGCAATGGCGAGCGCGTTTTTGGTGGGGTCGGCCAAAAGCTCCTCTATTGCGGCGCTTATCGCATTAAAATTTTTGACATACCCGGCGTACAGGCCCAGATGCTCCTCAACTGATTTATTTGAGATGCCATCGAGTGTTGGCAAAGTAAACTTTTTAGCTGTGTATTGCATGCTTGCTAGTATAGCAGTTCGTGCTACTTTTACGGCAGAGGCCCTTGTTTTGATACAAACTCGAACCCTGGGGAGGGAATCATGAAGACTCGGCTCTTTCTTGTTCTCGCCTGTCTCTGGCTTGTGGCGGGATACGCATTGTGGGTTGGTGTTCAACCTTCCTACTCGTCGACCGGAGTGCCAGTCCCTTCGGTTAGTCGCCCAATCGACGGACACGAGTTTGACGACATCTTCGCGCGCCAGACTGTCAGTCGTAAGCACAAGGCTGATCGGTTGGTCGTCCCGGTGAAGGTCGCCCCAATCTATCGCGGTCCACATTTTTTCTTTCAGTCGGTCCTCGCCTGACCAGCGCGGCACAAATACAAAAGGCCCTCGGAGCAATCCGGGGGCCTTTTTCTGTTAACTAAACCCTAGTGGCTAGTCGCTGTATTAAATTAGGCCGGCCTTCTTGAGCGTCTTGTAGGCGCCGTTTTTAGCGATAGTCTTGAGCCCCTGTGTCGAGACGGTAATCACCACCGAGCGGTTAAGTTCGGGGACAAAGACGCGCTTCTTCTGCAAATTGGGCTGCTTGCGCACCTTGCCCGTAGGGTTGAACTTGGTGGCGCGCACGCGGTTAGAGTAGCCGCCGGCTACCTTCGAGGTCTTTTTGGTTATTGCACAAACTTTTGCCATGTCGCAATATGCTATCATTCTTTTGCGGAAATGCAAACATTCCCGCCATTTACCAAGCATGCAACCCGATCTCATCTTTACCCTCCTCATACTCTTTGTCTCGGTCATCTTGCACGAGGTGGCCCACGGCTATATGGCCAACTGGCTGGGCGACCCGACCGCGCGTCTTGCCGGGCGGTTGACGCTCAACCCGCTGGTGCATATCGACCCGATCGGCAGTATCATTTTGCCGCTCCTCCTCGTGCTCACCAACTCGCCGTTTTTTATCGGCTACGCTAAACCGGTCCCATACAACCCGTACAACTTGCCGGGCAAGTACGACGAGCCGTTGGTCGCCTTTGCCGGCCCGGCCACCAACATACTCTTGGCGGTTATTTTTGGCCTCAGTATCCGCCTCGGTGGGGCGGCGCTCGGCCCCGGCTTGGTCAGTGCGTTTGCCACCATTGTGTATATAAACCTGATGCTCGCGCTCTTTAACCTGGTGCCGCTGCCGCCGCTCGACGGCAGTAAGGTGCTCGGAGGGGTGTTTAGTGCTATTTCGGCCAAGGTGTCGCGCGGATACGAGACGTTTCTTATCAACTTTCAGCGTATTGGGATGCTGCCGATGATTTTAATCATCCTCATTACGTTTAACTATATTCTGCGGCCGGTATTCGCGCCCCTGCTCCAATGGGCCTTCTCCCTTTTGACAGGCGCGTCTATATAAGTTAGATTGTCCCTAACGCGCCGGGCGCGTTTTTAATTCGCACAAATGGCTCGAATCTCACAACTCATCCGCAAAGGCCGCAAAGCGCGCCCCAACAAAACCAAGTCGCCTGCATTGGCACGTGGGTTTAACCTGCTTAAAAACCGCCCCGTCTACTACCCGAGCCCTTTTAAGCGCGGTGTCTGCACCAAGGTGACCACCACGACCCCCCGCAAGCCAAACTCGGCTATCCGCAAGATAGCCCGCGTGCGCTTGACCAACGGCATGGAGGTGACTGCTTACATCCCAGGCGAGGGCCACAACCTACAAGAGCACTCGGTGGTGGTACTGCGCGCCGGCCGCGTAAAGGATATTAACGTCCGCTACACCATTGTGCGCGGTCGCTTGGATGCCGCCGCGGTAGAGAAGCGCAACGTCTCGCGTAGTCGCTATGGTGTTAAGCGCCCTAAAAAATAAGATTTAATATATGCGTCGCCCAGTAAAAAATCGTAATATCGTCGGCCCGGACCTCAAGTTTAACTCGGTCCGTGTCGAAAAGTTTATCAACTCGGTCATGTGGGACGGCAAAAAGTCGACCGCCCGCAAGGTCGTGTACGATGCCCTCGATATTATTAAAGAAAAGACCAAGACCGACAACCCGGTCGAGCTCTTTGAGACCGCTATCCGCAACGTCAGCCCGCAGATGGAGATTCGCAGCCGCCGCGTCGGCGGTGCCAACTACCAGGTGCCTCGCGAGGTTAACCCGGGCCGCAAGCAGGCGCTCGCATTCCGCTGGATCCTTTTGGCCGCACGCGGTGGCAAGGGCAAGCCGATGGCCGACAAGCTGGCGCAAGAGCTGATCGCCGCCTCGAACAACGAAGGTTCAGCATTTAAGAAAAAAGAAGATACTCACCGCATGGCCGAGGCCAACAAAGCCTTCGCCCACTTCGCCTGGTAATCTACTACGCGGAACAAACGCGGAACTATGCGGAACTTACGCGGACATCGAAAATTGAAAAAATTTCGAGATAAAAATTCCCCAACAGTTGTTGGGGTGTTCTATTTTTTCAGCATTCTCCACAGCAGGGAAGCGGAGTGTGGATGTTGTCGAATAAATTGAATCGCGACTCTGGTCAAGATAATGTCGTCATACTCTTGCCGGTAGTAGAAGTCATCGCGTCCCTCGTCGTGCAAAATGATGTGGAACAATTCGTGAAGCATAGTGACTAGCCGTTCCTTCTGTTCCAGTTCCGAATTGACGCTGAT
>CAIWUA010000033.1 GCA_903915735.1 Candidatus Adlerbacteria bacterium | reverse complement strand
GTTTCCATTTTGTTTGTTGGCGGCGGTGAGCGCGCGAGCGACCTCTTTGCGCAGGTTGCGGGCGGCCTTTACATTACGGGTTTTACTCCCTGCGACGTTAAAACGCAAGGCCCGCAGCTCTTCGCGCTTGTCCCCTACTATTTTTACAAGCTCTTCTTTAGAGCGGTCGTTGTAGTTAATTTTCTTTGCCATATAGATATAGATTATGCGTGGCGCGATACGACCTTGGCTTTAAGCGGCAGTTTTTTGGCGGCGCGGGTCAAGGCATCGACTGCAATAGCGTCGGTGACACCGTCTACCTCAAACAGTACGCGGCCCGGCCACACCTGCACCTCGTACCCTACCGGGTCGCCCTTACCCTTACCAAGCTTTACCTCGGCCGGCTTTTGGGTAAACGGTTTGTCGGGGAAGATGCGCACCCACAGCTTGCCGGTTTTGCCCAAGTTGCGGGCAATGACCTTGCGAGCGCTCTCTATCTGGTTTGAGCGCACGCGCGCCTCGGTCGTGGCGCGCAGGCCGTGGCTGCCAAAGGCAATAGTAATGCCGCGGGTCGCTACCTTGGGCGACTTGGGGTTGCGGCGCATCGTGTGCCACTTGCGAAATTTTACTTTTTTAGGAAACATCATAAGCCTTTTTATTTAGTCTCTTTAGCATTCTTGGCAAAGATCTCTCCCTTGTAGATCCACACCTTGATACCGATGACGCCGAGCGGCAAGTTGGCGCGCTCGCGATGAAAGTCGATATCGGAGCGGAAGGTCTGCAGCGGTACGCGGCCCTTTTTGAGCCCCTCGGTGCGCGACATCGAACCGCCGCCGAGCATGCCCGATATCTGGATGCGGACACCCTTAACGTCGCGGTTGGCCATCACCTTTTCGATCGTTTGCTTGAGCACGCGGCGAAACGGCATGCGCTTTTCGAGCCCTTCGGCCACCATGTACGAGACAATAGCGGCGTTGGACTCGGGGCTGCGGATCTCCTCGATATCGAGCTTGATCTCAGGGACCGGGAGCTTGTGCGATTGCAAAAACTTTTGGACCGCGTTCTTTATTTTGGTCGAGCCCTCCCCCGAGCGGCCGATAATAAGGCCCGGGCGCGAGGTCTTGACGATAATGCGCAGCTGCTTGTTGCGCTCTATCTCGAGACCGCCCACGTACATACCGCGGAGCTCTTTGTTAAGCAAAAATTCGCGCAAAAGGATATCGCCCTTCAAGTTTTCTTGATACATGGGGCCGGTGGCAAACCAGCGGTGACGCCAGTCTTTAATAATGCCGAGGCGGTGTGCAAATGGGTGTACTACTTTAGACATACAATTATTGGGTGGCGACCTCGGCCTTCGGGGCCTTTGCCTTTTTAGGCAGCGATTTGTCGAGCTCGAGGGTCACGTGGCTGGTGCGCTTGAGTATCTGGGCGCCTTTGCCGCGCGCGCGCGGCATCATGCGCTTAAAGACCACACCGCCATTAACGGCGATCTTCGAGACATAGAGGTCGCCGGCGGCGCTGTCTTTGGCGTTGGCAACAGCCGACTTAATGAGCTTGGCCATGGGCTCGCTGGCGCGCTTGGGCAGGGTCTCAAGCAGGGCAAGCGCGCGGACCACCGACTTGCCGCGCACCAAGTCGGCCACCAAACGCACTTTGCGCGGTGCCTGACGATAGTTTTTGAGTGATGCGGTTGAGGTAGACATATAAAATTATTTCTTTGCTTTGGCGCCGGCTGCGTCGCTGGCGGCTTTGGCTGCCTGTGCTGCGGCAATCTCGCCCTCTTTGGCCTTGGCCTCCTGCTCTTTTTGCATTTTACCGCCGTGGCGGAGGAACTTCTTGGTCGGGCTAAACTCGCCCAAGCGGTGACCCACCATGTCTTCGCTCACCAACACCTCGATGTGGGTTTTGCCGTTGTGGACACCAAACTTAAAGCCGACCATCTCGGGGGCGATTTGGCTGCGGCGCGCCCACGTCTTAATAAGCTCAGCGGTCTGAGGCTTTTTGCCCTCAATCTTCTTGAGGAGCTTTTCGTCGACGTAGGGTCCTTTTTTGAGTGATCGTGCCATGTTTTTTAAACCAAATCTTTTTTATTGTTCATTTTGACCATGCTGACGCCGTTCAAAATGAAAGCCCATGCCCGTTTTAGCAGAGAGCGCTAAAACCTTGCGGCACAGGATGTAGGGACACTTTACACGGTCTGCTGGCCGCCGTCAAATAGGCGTGCTAGAGTGCCGCCTAGACTAGCAACGTAACGGGAAGGAGCACTGGATGTCCAAAAAACGTAGGCTAAGCCGGGTCATGCGCAAAACCACCCGCAAACGGGCGCGCCGGACCAAGTCTAAGCGACTCAAGGGCAACGACCAGATAATGACATCGTGGCCACCCTACCCCGCGTACCTCCACCTTCTTAGCCAATAAACGCACAACGCCCCGGATTTATCCGAGGCGTTTTTCTTGCCCTTCGAAGCTTTAGCGAAGTAGGGTTATTTCTATAGTTTTTACTGGACCTGCCCGCGTTTGCCGACTTTGCGGCGCGAGACTATCAGGTGGTTGGAGTACTTCTTAGGGCGGCGGGTCTTTTGACCTTTGCCGGTGGGCTTGCCCCAGGCCGACTTGGCGCGGCGCAAACCGCGGCCTTGGCGCCCCTCGCCGCCGCCGTGCGGGTGGTCAACCGGGTTCATCGCGGTACCGCGGACCGTCGGGCGGATGCCCAACCAGCGGCTGCGGCCGGCCTTGCCGATGGTGCGCAGGTGGTGCTCATCATTGGATACCTCGCCGAGGGTCGCCCAGCAGGTCTCGAGGACCTTGCGGACCTCGCTCGACGGCATTTTAAGGTCGACATAGCCTTGGTCGCGCGCGATTACCTCGATGTGCACACCAGCCGAGCGGCCAAGCTTGCCGCCCTGGCCGGGCTTGATTTCGACGTTGTATACAAAGGCGCCAATGGGGGCATTTTTGAGCATGAGGCGGTTGCCCGGGTTTGCAGGCGCGTTTTCGGCAGTCTCGATAGTAGAGCCAACCTTAACCGACTGCGGGAGCAGGGCGTAGCGGCGCTCGCCGTCTTTGTAGAGCAAGAGGCCGATAAAGCCCGAGCGGTTAGGATCGTACTCGACCGTCTCAACCTTGGCGGGGACTATCTTGGTGTAGCCAAAATCAACATCGCGAAAGCTGCGCTTGTGACCGCCGCCCTTATGGCGCACCGATACGCGGCCGGCATTGTTGCGACCCGAGCCACGGCGAAAGCCTCCCGTCAGCGCCTTGTGCGGCTCGCTCACGGTAAGGTGCTTATTAAACGACACGGTGGTCATTTGTCGGCGCGATTTGGTGTAAGGTTTGTAGCTTTTCATATCTTTTTAAATTACGACAAGTCGATGGTCTCGCCCGCCTTGAGGTACACGTAGGCCTTTTTGCCGCCGGCGGTCATGCCGGTGCGGTTGGTCCCGCGCACCACCGACGACTTGCGCGGCACGCTCGCCACGGTAACTTTGCGCGGCGTCACTTTGTAGATGGTCTTGATAGCGTCGGCTATCTGGCCCTTGTTGGCGCCGCGATCGACGTTAAAGACATAGCACCCCTTTTCGCCCAGGTAGGCGCCCTTTTCGGTGATGCGGGGTGATATGAGTATTTGTCCGGTGTGCTTTTGCATAAATATTATTTAGCGGCTTTAACGACACGCTTTTTGCCGAGCGTCTCAAACGCGCTCTTAGGGCTCGCTATCACGATGTACTTGGCCGAGAGGACCGACACCGGGTTGAGGCTGCCGACCGTCTCGACACTGACATTGCTAAAGTTGCCAAAGCTCTTTTGGGTCGGGATGTGGCGGGTCGGGAGCGCAATAAGAGCGGCGTTTTTAGCTTTGGCCAGGCCCTTAAACTCTTTCGTAAAGGCCGACATCACTGCTTTGGCCTCGGCGGTTTTGGGGGCCGCCATCTCGAGCGAGTCGATAAAGATAACCTCGCCGTCGCGGTACTTGCGCGAGAGCGCGAGCAACAGGGCCTTTTGGCGCATCTGCTGGGTCACCGTTTGGGTATAGTCCTTTTGCTTGCGCGGGCCGTGGGTCACGCCGCCACCCTTCCAGATAGGCGAGCGCGACGAGCCGTGGCGGGCGCGGCCGGTGCCCTTTTGCTGCCAAGGCTTTTTGCCGCCGCCGCGTACCTCGCCGCGGTCTTTGGTGTGTGCGACGTTGGGGCGCATATTGGCGCGCATGGCGGTTACCACCTGGTGCACCAGGTCGGCGTTCCACGGCAGGCCAAAGATATTTTCAGGCACGGTAACCTTGCCCGCCTCTTTGCCCTGCATGTTGTAAAGTTTAGTTTCCATATCGGTATTGATTAGCCGCGAATTTCGACCACGGTGCCTGCACGGCCCGGTACCGCGCCGGCGAGGACTATCTCGTTGGTCTCGGGGTGTACTTGCAAGACCGAGAGGTTGCGCACCGTCACGCGCTCCTGGCCCATGCGGCCGGCCATGCGCATACCTTTGGCAACGCGACCGCCTGCGCGGCCACCGCCGCCGCCGATAGAGCCGGGGCTACGCTCAGAGTGCTTTTGACCGTGGGTGCGCGGCCCGCCGTGGAATCCGTGGCGCTTAACCACACCCTGGAAGCCGCGTCCCTTCGATATTGCCGAGACAGTCACCTTCTCCCCTGCGGCAAAAATAGACACGTCTACTGCGGCACCCACCTCGAGCGCCGGCAGCGAGCCGTCGCGGTTTTTTGCCTCTTTAAAAAAGCGGAGTGCCTTGCCCTTGGTGTGACCAAGCTGAGCCTTGTTAACGTGCTTGTCGGTCGTCTCAACGGCGCCCATCTGCACGGCGTTGTAGCCGTCTTTCTCTTTCGTTTTAAGCTGGGTGACCGTGTTGGGGGCAGCCACAATGACGGTCGCGGCAAAGGCCCGACCCTCTTCGGTATATACAGTGAGCATCTTGCCCTTGGTGCCAAGGATAAATTTCATATGTTGTCTATTGGTCCCCGAGGGGACGTGGCCAACGCTATTTCTGCGTTGCATGGACTATATCTCAGGTATGATTTTTATGCAAATGGGCACGAAAAACTCCCCATGCATGGGGAGTTTTTCGTATTTCTTTGCCTGGCCCGCAGGAGTTCCCCTGTTGTAAGCCAAACAAAAAACCCGATGTATATCAGGCCGTGAAATTATTTTGCGAATTCGCGAACAAAGAGCACCTTTTTCTTAGTATATTTATTTTTTGTAAAAAATCAAACTGTGGAAAACAAAAAGACTAGCGATTATCGCTAGTCTTTTTGTTTTAAATCTTTATTACGCCATTTTTACGTCGATGGTGACGCCCGAGGGCAATGACAAGTTTGTCAGAGCCTCTATCACCTTCGGCGACGGGTCGATGATGTCGATCACACGCTTGTGGATCCGCATCTCAAACTGCTCGCGTGCATCTTTGTAGACGAAGGTCGAGCGGTTGACCGTGTACTTTTTGATCTCGGTCGGCAGCGGTATAGGGCCCGCTATCTTGGCATCGTAGCGTAATGCCGTATCAAGAATCTGCTTGATGCTGGCGTCGAGCACCTTGTGCTCATAGGCCTTAACCTTGATGCGCAAGCGCTGCACCTCGGCCACAGCGGCGGCCTTTTTAGCGCGGGGCTTAGTAACTTTCTTCTCCTTTGGTTCGGTAGCCATATATTGTTTGAGCCTAGTGACCAGGCAGAGCCTGCAATCTATGCTCGATTAGCTTACTCCTAGTAATTTGCGACGTCTTTTTAATTTAAAATAGTTACTTAAAACTTTAAGCAACTATTTTGGTGACGACGCCGGCGCCTACGGTTTTGCCGCCCTCGCGGACTGCAAAGCGGGTCTGAGCCTCGAGCGCAACCGGCGCTACGAGCTTGACCTTAAAGGTGATAGTGTCGCCCGGCATGACCATCTCGGTGCCGCTCGGGAGCGTTACCTCGCCGGTCACGTCGGTCGTGCGGACGTAGAATTGCGGCTTGTAGCCCGAGAAGAACGGCGTGTGGCGGCCGCCCTCGTCTTTGGTGAGGACATACACCTCGGCCTCAAACTCGGTGTGCGGGGTCACAGAACCCGGCTTCGCTAGCACCTGACCGCGGTGGATGGCGTCTTTGGCGGTACCGCGCAGGAGGATACCCGCGTTGTCGCCTGCCTGACCCTGGTCGAGCTGCTTGTTAAACATTTCGATACCGGTGATGGTGGTCTTGGTGGTAGGGACGAGGCCGACGATCTCGACTTCCTCACCTACTTTGACGATACCGCGCTCGATGCGGCCGGTAACGACGGTGCCGCGGCCTTCGATCGAGAAGATGTCTTCGACCGGCATAAGGAACGGCTTGTCGAGGTCGCGAGTCGGCATCGGGATGTAGCTGTCGAGGGTGTTAACCAGGTCAAGCACCTTTTGTGCCCACGGGTCGCTCAGGTCTTTAGCTTCGAGTGCCTTGAGGCCCGAGCCCTTGATGACCGGAGAGTCGGCATAGCCCTGCTTTTGCAGGAGCTCCTTTACTTCGGCCTCGACGAGGTCGACCATCTCGGCATCATCAACCATGTCTACTTTGTTGAGGAAGACGACGATCTTGGGGACACCAACCTGGCGTGCAAGGAGAATGTGCTCGCGGGTCTGGGGCATAGCGCCGTCGGTGGCGGCAACCACGAGGATTGCGCCGTCCATTTGGGCTGCGCCGGTGATCATGTTCTTGATATAGTCGGCGTGGCCCGGCGCGTCGATGTGTGCGTAGTGGCGGTTAGGGGTCTCGTACTCGCTGTGGTGGAGCGCGATAGTAATACCGCGTGCCTTTTCCTCGGGGGCGTTGTCGATGCCGTCGACGCCTTCGACGCGGGCACCGTAGCCTTGATCCTTAGCCATGTTGAGCACATGGAGAATAGACGCGGTGAGCGTTGTCTTGCCGTGGTCGACGTGACCGATGGTGCCGACGTTCATGTGCGGCTTTGCACGTTCAAATGTTGCCATAAATAAATTACTCTAATATTACTAATTAATCGAACAAGCACAGGAAAGCACGCCCTAGTGCATTGCGGCTTATAGTAGCAAACACCCTTTATATGTGCAACCTGCCTTGCTGTTTATTGGCGCAAGACTACTGCCCTACCCCTAAGGCAACAAAGATATTAGTGAGCGAGTCGACCGAAAGGCTAAACGGGGCGCTGGCAACGGCGGCCATGTTTTGGTTAAAGGCATCCGAGTAGTCGGCGACAAACTGTACCACCGAGCCGGCACTCGACTGCGGACCACCCTCAAACCCCGGGCGCGGCGGAGGCGGCATCATGGGGCGGGTCGAGCTCCCGTGCTCGCCATCCATGCGCCACTGCGTCGAGCTAGCGGTCGAGCTAGCTGCGCCCTCTTGCAAGCGCGGGCCACCAAGTATCATTGATACTGCTTTGATTTTGTCTTGGGGCACGCCATAGGTATCGAGGAGCATTTGTACGGTCTGCATCTGCTTGGGAGTCAAAGTGGTATTGGTTGGCGTCGCTGCATGAGCAAAAGGGGCGCCGGTGAGCAGTATATAAAGCGCTACAAAAGCGGCGCAGACGGCCGGAGTAATAAAGCGCGGGGCGACAAGGGCAGCTGACTTCATAACGATTCTTAAAATATTACTTAATAAAAACAGAGAGGGCACCAGCTTTCGCCAGTACCCTGTTGCTCTGACTATACACAGCTATTGCCTGCTACACCAGCGCGTGTTGTGGATAACTATTTGGCATCTACCGCGAGAATACTTGACTTTAATATTAAATAGTGCTATGATTAGCACAGATTTCATTTTGGGAGCAAACGATGAAAGTCAGAGTTCTGTTCGTAGTTTTCGTTGCGTTGACGCTCGCCGGATGTGCTACATCTAAGTGCACATCAACGCACGAGCACAAATGCCAACTCATCACAGGACTGTGATGATTATCACAGTCCTGAACAAAAGCCGCCCGGTACTCGGGCGGCTTTTTTAATTTAAGCCAACGGCCGCGGCACTCAGTCACCTCCCCCGTTGCGGTATTGACGTACATCTCGATCGCCGCATCAGTGCTCGCGGAGGCAGTTATGGCCAAATTTGTACACGGTCGTTGCCGAATACAATCCGCTCATTGTCCGAGGGCGAATCAATCACGTACTCGAATGAGCCTGAATTCTTGCCATTTGCCGGTACGAGACTGATGCGCAACACGAGTGTGTTCCCTTCCCTGCTCGTGTAAAGCTTGCCGACTGAGAGAGCAGATTCCATGACGAGACCTCTAATGGTTATTTTAGGCGTTCCCGTGTGCGGTACCACCTCGAAATGCCCGACGTTTTTGAGTTCGAGCGTCCGGGGAGGCACCTCATTCGCAACAGCGCTATTCACCAGGTCCGTAAAGAAGTACAGCCCCGCCCCGATAACAAGCACGACGCCGGCCGCGATGAGAATGTAGAGCATAGGTGGTTTCATTTTGGACATTGTAGTTTACGTTCGATGGGATAATCTTTTTTAAGCTGAGCCATGAGAGCGGCCTGAGACCCGGACAACGGGATTCCCATCGGCAGTACGGCGATGACTTTGTCCCCCGCCCAATCATAGAGGCGCGCGGTGCCGCCATCCTGGTTCTTTCCGGCAATCCAATACCCACCTACGCCGCCTTCCGCATTGTCATAACGACGGATATCGAGACCACCAAACTTCTGAGCCGTTGCCTGCTCGGCCACGCATATCATTCGAAGCACAGTGTTCACTTGGGCAGATGATTTGTATAAATAAATCGGGTCGGGCGATATCTCTTGAGACTTCCGCACCGAGAACCATACGCCGGCGATGATCAGAATTGCGAGCGCGATGAGGATGTAGAGCATAGGTGGTTTCATAATTTTCGGCTGCTAATTTGCTGAAGCGGGAACGCGCGAATAGGTTTCGTTGCTACCGTCATGAGTGATGGTGAGAGAATCCTTGGTGAGCGATTTGATTTGGAAGGAGTCTTTGATGTTCTCGCTTGGACAATCAATCGAGACGGTGCTGCCCGCAAGCGCCCACGTGCAGTCGGTGTTGTCCGGCCGGCTGTGGATGTATGAGTTGTAGGTGTGCGCGCCGTTTTCAATGGCGAAATCTATTTCCTGGCTATCGTCCGCACTGGCGCCACCGACTATTGGCATGGTCCACCCGCCAACAAGTGCGCTCTCTGAGACAGCGCTCGTGAACACGACACTATCTGCAGTCAGTCCAAGCCTTTTGAGCTCTTTCGCAAACACATCAGGCAGTTTCTTTTGCCACGCCGGGTCGTTGGTCGCGTACGTGAAGGTGTCGCCATCGCTGCCGCCAATTACCCAGTAGTGCCCGGCACCATCTTTCATAAATGCGGCATACTCACAGTACCCAACCTGCTGCGAAAAATCGCACGCACTGCTGCCGTTGTACAGATTTGGCGTTTCTATCGAAAATGCCAATGCATCAGGAATATCCTTACTTGTGAGCCTGTGCGTCGTCGAACCCTCTTCGAGGTCGAGCCCAATGAACCCCTGCGCCCCGCTGACGACCCCCTTGAGTAACCCTTCAAACTGCGCGAGATCTTGGTCGGTGAACCCAAGCTCTGTAATGGTCGGCAACGTGACCGTGACGTTTCTTTTATGTTTTACGCTGTTAAAAAAACTGCCGTGCGCCCCGTGATAGTCATCGCACGATGCTGTGCTTGTTGATGCAGCAGAAGACGTGTAGTACGACACCCCATCCCCTGAGAATCCGATGGTGACTCGACACCCGTCATTACTATTAGAGTCGGTATAGGCATACGCGTCAGTGCCTTTGATCCTATACGCCGTCCCGGCAAGGTTCCCTAAGTGTAACAAGTTAATTGTAGAGATCTCATAACTGATAGTCTCAGGAGTACTACTCGATATCTGCACCGTGCTCGTCTCGTACGGACTCTTGCTGTCCCATACATACGTGCCATCGAGCTGCGAAGCGCTGGGGACAGGAGCTTGATGTACCAGACCGGCCGCAAACGCGATCGTCGCAATGCCAAGACAGATGCCGACGATAGCCCACAGCGCGCCGCGCGAGTTGCCGTACAACGGGCTTGCAGGATTGCGCGAATGGCGCATGTAGACGCCGCCCAAAACCAGCGCGGCAATACCGAGCAGCCCCGAACCGAGCGTACCAACGGTATCGGCAGCGGAGCTACCGCTCTGACTCGCGAACAACCACCACACGAGCGCGCCGCCGCCGAGCAGTGCTGAAAACACGTTGCTAAATGCGAGCGGGAGGCCGACAAAGAGAAACGGAATCGGTGATTTCTTTTGCTTGTTTTGCATGACATTCAGTAACTACGTTTTCGTTAAGTATATAGCAATAAAAAAACCCGGGTTTCCCCGGGCTTTTTTGTTGAATGTTATTTCCTCCCTGCAATAATTGTGGTTGCGACGTTGGGCGGGACGACCTCGTAGTGGTCGAACTCCATGGTAAAGCTGGCGCGGCCCTCGGTCATCGAGCGCAGGCTCGTGGTGTAGCCAAACATCTCGCTCAGCGGCACCTTGGCCTTGATGGCGCGCGCCATACCGCGCTCCTCCATACCCTCGATTTGACCGCGCTTAGAATTGAGGCTGCCGGTGATGTCACCCATGAACTTTTCGGGCACCACCACCTCGACCTTCATAATAGGCTCGAGCAAGACCGGCTTGGCCTGGCGCACCGCCTCTTGAAAGCCCATCGACGCGGCGATTTTGAACGCAATTTCAGATGAGTCGACGTCGTGGTACGAGCCGTCGTACAGCTCGATAGAGATGTCGACCATTTTAAAGCCGGCGACAAAGCCGCGCTCCATGGCCTCGCGGACGCCGTCTTCGACCGGGCCGATAAACTCGCCCGGCACGACGCCGCCCTTGATCGAGTTGATAAACTCAAAGTGATCCTCGCGGGTGACATTTTTGCTCAGCTTTTTGTCGGGGTTAACCGGCTCGAGCGGCTTGAGGCGCAGACGCACATGGCCGTACTGGCCCTTGCCGCCCGTTTGTTTGATGTATTTGCCCTCGGCCTCGGCCGGTGCGGTGATGGTCTCGCGGTAGGCCACCTGCGGCTTGCCCACGTTGGCCTCGACGCCGAACTCGCGCTTCATGCGGTCGACCAAAATCTCGAGGTGCAGCTCGCCCATGCCCGAAATAAGGGTCTCTTGGGTCTCGGCATCGGTCGACACCTTAAAGGTCGGGTCTTCGTCGGCGAGTTTTTTCATCGCCATACCCATCTTTTCTTGGTCGGCCTTGGTTTTAGGCTCGATACGCAAGCTAATAACCGGCTCGGGGAATTTGATCGTCTCGAGGATGATAGGGTTGGCCTCGTCGCAGAGGGTGTGGCTGGTGCGCGTGTCTTTAAGGCCTACTGCAGCGGCGATTTCGCCGGCGTAAACTTTCTTCACCTCCTCGCGCTCGTTGGCCTGCAGGCGCACAATGCGGCCGAGGCGCTCTTTGGTGCCGGTCGACGAGTTGTAAATGTAGCTGCCGGCCTCGATGGTGCCCGAGTAGACGCGAAAGAAGGTCAGCTGCCCGACAAACGGGTCGGCCTGGAGTTTAAAGGCAAGTGCGGTAAACGGCTCGTCATCGGCGGCGCGGCGCGCTATAGGCTCGCCGGTTTTGGGGTTGATGCCGGTAATAGGTGGCATGTCGGTCGGCGACGGCAAGTAGTCGACCACCGCGTCCAAGACCAGCTGCACGCCCTTGTTTTTAAGAGCCGAGCCGGTGTACACGGGGAAGATTTTGTTGGCAATAACCGCTTTGCGGAGCGTGGCGTTGAGCTGCTCGAGCGGCGCGACACGGCCCTCGAGGTAGTCGGTCATCATTTGGTCATCCTGCTCGACGATGCGCTCGACAAGCTGAGCGCGATACTTTTCGGCCTCGGCCTTCATATCCTCGGGCACGGGCATCTCGACGACCACCTCGCCCATCGAGCCCTCAAACTTGTAGGCCTTCATGGTCAACAGGTCTATAACGCCCTCAAAGTTGCCCTCGGCGCCGATAGGCAACTGCATGCGCACAGCAAACTTGGTCAGGCGGTCGAGGATCGACTGGTATGACTTTTCAAAACTCGCGCCGGTGCGATCGAGCTTGTTGATAAAGCAAATGCGCGGCACCTGGGCCTCGTCGGCGTAGCGCCAGTTGGTCTCAGACTGCGGTTCGACGCCGGCGACGCCGTCAAAGACGACGACTGCGCCATCGAGCACGCGCATCGAGCGCTTAACCTCGACGGTAAAGTCGATGTGCCCCGGGGTGTCGATGATGTTAAAGCGATACTTTTTAGCCGGGTCCTTTTTGTCGGCCTCGAGCGACTTGGTCCAAAAGCAGGTAATAGCGGCGGCGGTAATGGTGATGCCGCGCTCGCGCTCCTGCTCCATCCAGTCGGTGGTGGTCTCCCCTTCGTGCACCTCGCCGATTTTGTGCTGGCTGCCGGTGTAGTAGAGCACGCGCTCAGACGTGGTCGTTTTGCCCGCGTCGATGTGCGCGATAATGCCGAAGTTGCGAACCTTCTCTAGGGGGTAGTCTCGTGTATCAGCCATATAAATAGATTAAAAAAATGCGCCAAAGGCGTTAGGCACACTATATATCGTAGCTAGCCAAAAGAAAAGGCCCGCGGATTGCGGGGCTTTTCGAATCTCATGAAATTACCAGGCGAAGTGGGCGAAGGG
>CAIWUA010000032.1 GCA_903915735.1 Candidatus Adlerbacteria bacterium | reverse complement strand
TTCAAAACGGACTATATGGGTGTCGCGAAACCACGTATTAAAGTTGGGTTTTGATATGGTGAGCTCGAGTTCTACCAACGCGTTTTCCCAAAGTTCTTTCGTGGTAGTCATTGTGGTCCATACAGGATACTTGCCATTGCTCCCTGCGTCAAAAGAGACCACCCTGTGCGCATATTGTGGACAATAAGGGGATAAGGTATAGTTGACGCATGTCACAAACCTACCAGCCCAAAAAGCGTAAGCGCGCCCGCTCACACGGGTTCCTTAAGCGTGCAGCGACCCCTGGGGGCCGCGCTACGCTTATCCGCCGCCGCCGCAAAGGCCGTGTTCGCCTATCGGCCTAAGCAGCTATGTTCCCCAAACGCTCACGCCTCAGTGCAGCGGAGGTAAAGGAGGTGTTAGCTAAAGGAAAAAGCCTTAAAGTAGGCCCTTATGTGGGCAAATATCTTGAGGGGCGCTCTTTATTGGGGGTTGCGGTCATTGTCTCTAAAAAAACAGCCAAAAAAGCAACCGAGCGCAATACGCTGCGCCGCAAAGCCTACCGCGAGTTACAAACGCTCCCCCTCCCCGCACAGGGCGCACTAGCCGTCTTTGTGCGAAAATAGACCTATGTTTACCACCTATTTTATCCAGCCGATATATAACGCGTTCGTGTTTCTTATCGGGATAGTCCCGCACGGTGATGTTGGACTCGCTATTATTGCGCTTACGGTGGTCATGCGCGTAGTGCTCTACCCGGTCTTCTCCTCGTCGATACGCACCCAAATGGGTATGCAAGCGATGCAGCTCGAGCTCGACGCCGCCACAAAAAAGTTTAAAGACAAACCCGACGAGTTGACCAAGGCCCGCCTCGAGCTTTTAAAAAAACACAAAGTTAACCCGCTTGCCGGCATCGGCACACTGGTGATACAGCTGGTGGTGCTTATCTCGTTGTACTACGCGATGTTTCGCGAGGGCTTTCCCGCTATTGCCGAGCACCTACTGTACTCGTTTGTGCATGCGCCCGCGGTGGTTAATACAAACTTTTTTGGGTTGCTCAATCTTTTGACCCCGCACCACATAGTGTTGGCGGCACTGGTTGGGGTGACCCAATACTTTACTATCCGCCTTACGCTTGTGCGCACCAATGCCGCCCAAAGCAACCTCTCCCCCGACAAGGCCGCCGCCCAAAAGATGCAAAGCATGATGATGCTCTATATGATGCCGGCACTACTGACGGTGTTTGGGTACTTTTTCCCCGCGGCGGTGGGGCTCTATTTTGTGACCGGTAACCTACTCTCCTTAGTACAAGAGGTTTTAATTAAGCGGCAGTTGCAGAAGTAGTTGCCTTTGGGGTATGGTAAACCCATGCCCGACCTCAAATCTTTTGCCGCAGAACTTTTTGACAAACTCGGCGTTGAGGTCGACTCGATTGAGGTGCTAACCGGTCATCGCACGGTGGTTAAGGTGTCATCGCCCGAGTCCGAAAAGCTCATTGGCCCCAACGGCGATCATTTGCGCGCGCTCAACGCTGTAGCGCGCCGCATGATAGAGGCCAAGCACGGCGTCGAGGCGGCGAGTTTTCTTATCGATATCAACAGCTATCACGAAAACCAAATGGAGACGGTGCGGGGGCAAGCACGCATGTTGGCGCAGCGCGCACGGTTGTTTAAACACGATGTCGAGATGCCGCCACTGTCGGCCTACGAGCGGCTGGTGGTACACGAGCTGTTTGCCGATGATCCTGAGATAAAAACCGAATCAGCCGGCGAAGGCAAATTTCGCCATATTGTTTTAAAGTATAAAGTTGGCGCTACTGCGTAAGTCGCACTCCCCACAACGAACGGTCAAATTTAGATACAAACAACAGGTAGTGGGCGTCTGGCGAGACGGCTATCGATAGCATGTCGGTGGCAACTCCCCCGTCGCTTGCAGAGCCGGGGCTGGCCAGCAAGGTCGAGGTGCCCGAGGCAAGATTAAAAGAGAAAACACTCTCGGCCACGCTCGCTGTGCCTTGGTGCCACAGGTCGAGATAATTTGCCGGCACGTACGAGAGCGGCGCCGCGCAGTACATCACGCTTGCCGCAAGGGGGCTTTGTACACACTGCTCGGGGCTCGGGTCAAACGACAGCGCTCGGTCGGCCCCCGCCTTTACATCGTGCGAGTAGGTCGAGCGGGTGGTCGCGCCCGGCTGCACAGTTTGGTAGAGCACGTGGGCAAAGCTGGTGTCGGCCGTTGCGGTGAGCCCCGGCGCATACAAGAGCGGGGTTACCACGCCGGTTTTTGCGTCTATGGCAAAGGCTATGCCAGGCACCCCGGCCGCCGCGTTGCTGTAGGCCAACAAGGTGCCTTGTGAGGGCCAGCGCAGCTGCACCTGGGTAAGCGGGATAGAAAACAGTAATTTGCCGCCCGTGCCGTCTGTTTTAGTAACAAACCCGTTGACGCCGCTTGAGGTGCGCAGCAAGTAGGCCACTTGCGTGCCGTCGGGCGCGGCAGCAAGGCTTATAATCCCGTCCGGATAAAACTGCAACCGCACGGCCGGGTTGCCTGCAGTGCTCGAGGCGACAAAGCCAAGGTACACCGTCTTAGGTGTCGAGCCGTCGATGTATTGCAGCACGGTGGCGCCCCCCTTCTCTACCCACAAGGTGCTAAGCGCGCCGGGGATAGTAGTGTTTGATATAGGCTTTGCTACCGCTCCTTGCGAGTCGATAGCAAAGTCAAACGCGTGGCCGTTGTCGGCCATGACAAAGCGCGCAATGGTCGTGGTTGGGCGCAGGGTTTGTATAAACGTTGCCCCAGCCACCGGTCCGTCGGAGATTTTAAAAACTTTTTGCTGCGACACCTGCCCCACTGCCGCGCCCGGGGTATTGGGCTGAGTGTTGGTGTTGCTGGTATTGTTGCTGTTGGTGTTGACCGCATTAGTATCGAGCGACCCAAACGTACTACCGTTTTGTGTTTGGGTGGTTTATAAAGGGGCTCGGGCGCACCTGAGGCGGGTTGATAGTATATGGGGCGAGTATATGGGGATTATAGTGTGTATGGGTGGTTCATAAGGGGGCTCGGACGCACCTGTCCTCCATGCCCAGCGCCTCCAGGGGCAGGTCCAGGGTCTGGCGCAGGGACTTGTAGTAGTCGGGGTCGATGGCCTCCAGGTCCGCATAGCTCACCTGGGGGGAGATAGGGGTGAGATTGGGGGGTATATAGGGTTAGATAGGGATAGACAGGGGACTTGCTATTCCTCCGTGGTTCGTCATATATAGGGGATATATAGGCTATAGGGCTATAGGGGCTA
>CAIWUA010000031.1 GCA_903915735.1 Candidatus Adlerbacteria bacterium | reverse complement strand
GGCGATATCCTCGGCGGTTTTGTTGGAGTAGAGCATCACGATGTTGCGGCGCTCTTTGGTGTCGAGCAGGTATTGGACCATGCTCCTAAACGGTGTGACGCCGATGCCGCCGGCGATGAAGACCAATTTCTTATCTTTATTTTTGGGCAGGACAAAGTTGCCTGATAGGTGCGAGGCCGAGAGTGTGCTGCCGACCGGCATTGCGGCCAACGCGCGCTTAAAGCTGCTCGCCGGGGCATAAAATTTGACGCCCAAGCGCACCTCCTTTTCGGTCGGGGAGGACGCGAGGGTAAAGTAACGGCGATTGCCGCGGTTGTCGGGGTAGCGGTGCCCGAGCGTCCACTCGAGGTATTGCCCGGGCTTAAAGGCAAAGGCCTGCTCGGGCGTAAAGACAAAGTCGTAGACATCTTTGGCCTTTTGCTCAACGGCGGCAAGCGTCAGCATATGCCGGCCTTTAGGACTTACGACATAAGCAAAGACGTTGCCGACAAGCAGCGCCAGCTCGGGGGTCAGGTAGAACCCGCCGACGTGTATGTTAGGCGCAAACAGAAAGCCTACCAACGCGCCGTAGGCTATGCGCAACCAGCGGCTGGGCGGCGTCGTCAAAGGCTCGGTCAGCATCACGAACGCGAGAAAGAAAAACGACGAGTGCAGCAGCGTCTGCGTGATAGGAGTGACGATGTCGGTTGTCGAGGAAGTAAAGGCAATGGTCGCCAGCGCCGAGAGCGCAAACGCCCCGACCAAATCGAAGCGCCGCAATTTGCGCACCACCAGCAGGCCCCCGACAAGCACGATAGGCAAGAGGTAGAGGTTGCCGCCGACCCACCAGGTTGCCGATTGGTTGATGACGAGCGCGGTAAGCGCGACCGCAAAGGCCGCCGGATTGAACAGGTGTTTTTTGCCGATAGCAAAAAGATATTTAGAGGCAGAGGCCCACACACCGGCAAAAATAAGAAAGGCTACGCCGGCATGGTTGGTTGCGGTAATGGGCGAGATAATCAGTGCCAAAATAAGCGCGGTGATGTAGACCGACTCGACGTTGGTCTGTGCCTTAAAGACGCGCGCAAATATCCAGTTGGTGCCCCAACTTACCAGTAAAATAAGCAGGGTCGAAAAGGCTATCGCGGTCGGGTCGTAGGGCACCAGGCCAAAAAAGCCAAACACCAGTGCCGCGAGCACAAGTGCAACAAGATAGTACAGCACGAGGCGGTACATGGTGATGCGGTTTAAAATGGTGTCGATAAAAGAAATCATATGGTGAGTGTTTTAAAACCTGTGGTTTGTGTGGCCATGCCGCCGGCGTCGATGGCGTAGCCTTCGAGGTTGGGCGAGCGCTCT
This sequence comes from Candidatus Adlerbacteria bacterium, assembly GCA_903915735.1. Classification (GTDB taxonomy): domain Bacteria; phylum Patescibacteriota; class Minisyncoccia; order Phycocordibacterales; family SBAW01; genus GWA1-54-10. The sequence goes on along the minus strand of CAIWUA010000031.1, from coordinate 4,523 downwards.
ATAAAGAGGATACCATTCCGCCCCATCGCAAAGGCCGCAGTCGCAAAGCGATCAGCCTCGTACACATCGGGTGCCACTACGGTGAGGCTGACGATATCTTCGATTGGTTGCGCAGGTTGGTGCGGGTTGTAGATATGCTGCCCGCGGATGTAGGTGCCCGATGTCGCGACGCCGCGGCCCATGGGGCGCAGCACTTTGACTATCTCGGTACGGTTAAACGGGTTGCGGATGCCGATGGTCCAGTCTTGGCCGCTGCTGTCCTGACCGCGCGATTGTATATCGCCGGCGACATCCACAAAATAATTGCTGTATCCCATCTTTTCTATCAACCGAGTCGCCTCGCGTATGGCCCATCCTTTAACTAGGCCAGAGGGGTCGATGCTGCCCTGCCTGCCGGCAGGCAGGCGTCGGGGTACTTCGATGTCAAAATAGCCGTCGGTATCTTTTTTAGTCTCGGCGGCGAGGGCAAAGATTTTTTGCATCTCGGGGCTGTATTGCGCGGGCGCAACCTCGCCGCGGTTGATGCGCGATATTTCGCTCTCTTGTTTGTAGGTGCTAAACCGCGCATCGACCGCGCGAAAGTAGTCGAACACAGCCTCGATAGCGGCCGCGTCGCCGCCGACAATCTCGACCACGACAGGCATACCCATGATGTCGGCGGTTTGGCGCATATTAATTTTTGGCCTGAGCGAGCGCGCTGCCAAGAGACTGCACAAATGCCGCGCTGGTGTCGCTGGCGCCCGAGACGCCGCTGACGTTGGCGCTTTGTGCCGCGATAGCCTCTTGGGTTAAGAGCGGCATCGCCTGGCTGTTGATGTAGCGCGAGGTGCTGCGGTCGCTCGGATATTGCAAAAAGGTTACATCCGTCAACTTGCCACCCTGGATAGTTGCGCGCACCTGCACCAGCCCGTAGTAGGCATCGGCGGTCGAGCCGGTATAACTGCCGTCGGCATACTGACCCTTAGGTTTAGGAGTCGGTGTGGGCACAGGAATGGGTGCTGGGGTCGGCGTTGGTACAGGCGTGGGGGCTGTCGTAGCTACCGGTGTTGGTACAGTCTGCTCTTGCGTAGTGGCTGCCGGTGTGGGAGTGCCGGCCGAGGTGCCGGTTACCGATTGGTATACGACATACGCGGCCGAAGCGCCGAATACAAAGAAAGATAAGAGGAATTTTTTCATAGCTAAAGCCTATTACATACCTTAATACACAGACGGCGGGCGGTTTATTGCCTTACTCGCGCGTTTTCCAAATAAACGGTGCAAGGCGCAGCAGCTCGGGCAGGCGGTTGAGATAGGGGATATACGGGAAAGTTATGAATATAAGCATGAGGAGCCCCAAGACTTCGGCCGCGATACGGTCGCCATTGGGGTTGTTGGGCAGATCAAACGCGCTGTTGAGTAATGCGAGCGGCATAAACCACCACGAGCCGGGCGGTAAGCCGAGTATGCGACCGGTTTCATCTTTGGCCATACCCCACTGCGCGGTACTCATGTTGAGCGTTGATGCTTTTGCCTCGGGCACACCCATGTCGCTTAAGAGGCGCAGCACATAGGTGTCGTTGGCGGGGTCAGCGTTGCGCAGTAGTGATTCATAGAGGCCGCTTTGCGCCGCGGGAACAAGTATCGCAATCATAGTGGCAGGGTCAGTCGTGGTGCTGGTGGGCGCGTACTGCGCGTAGGGTCCGAGCACATACACTTGCCGCGTATCAAAGGTATACGGGTCGATGGAGTCGAGATACGTAGCGGTGTCCGAGGTGCGATCGTACTCTTGTTGCAAGGTCGTCGCTACTAATTGCGGGTTGCGGTTGGCCGTGTCGGCGATGGTTGCAGCCGGCACAAACGGCGAATGAAAAAAGAACGCGAGCACAAGAATGCATACGGCAAGTGCGCCGCCGCGGCGGTACATCGCCACATGGTCGGCAGGGACCATTTTGTACTTAATATCGTCGCGATACGGCTTAGAGATGCCGTAGGCGTGCTCAAGGATATAGTGCAGGACAAAAAGCCCGAGGATAATAAGCGGAATGATGGCGACGTGCAATGCAAAGGTCTGCAATTGGCTGAGCGGATTGAGCCAGTGGCCAAGGTACGATCCGTTCCAAAAGTCGGCGCCCGACACAGCACGGAATTGCGACGAAAAGTCGCCCCGTAATCCATAGCCAAACTCGGTTTGGATAAGCGCGAGGCAAAAAATGATAGCGCCCAACACCCAGACCATGCGCCGCGGCGGCTTAAACCCGCTGGTCAAAAAGCCGATGAGTATATGCAGCACCATGAGTGCGATAAACGCCTGCACCGACCACAGGTGCACGCTGCGCACATAGATACCCCAACCGGTTGTGAGCCACCAGGTTTGGCCCATAAAAGCCAACACGATGCCGCTGCCGACCAAGAAGATAAGACTGGTGAGCGTTAAAAATCCGAGCGAGTAAAATATTTTGTTGCCGTACGAGGGCAGCTCGTGTATATACATCTTGTCGCGCAGTGTTTTGAGAGCGCTCATGCCAAAAGATTGGTCGGCGTGCCGGCGGCAAACGCGGTAATATTTTCGGCCGTGGTGGCAAGGATGCGCTCGACTGCCTCGCGCGTGTCAAAGGCGACGTGCGGGGTCACGATAACCCGCGGATGACTCATCAGGTAGTGATTTTGCATCATGACCTCAAGTTCCTCTTGCTTGGGATGACCGTGCGCCAACAAATGCATCTCGTCTTGCATGTCGCCCTCCTCCTCAAGCACATCGAGCCCGGCGCCGGCGAGCGTGCCGTTTTGCAGCGCCTCGACCAAGCAGGCAGTCTCGACCACGGCGCCGCGCGCGGTGTTAACGAGGTACGCGCCCTTTTTAATCTGCGAAATATTATTTTTGTTAATCAAGTGATGCGTCTCGGGTAGGTAGGGGACATGGATCGATATTACATCTGACTGCGCCAACAGCTCGGGCAGCTCGGCATAGGTAAATCCCAACTCTTGCGCGAGCGCGTCGTTTTTAAACGCGTCGGACACCAGCACGCGCATATCAAACCCTTTAGCTATGCGCACGGTGTGTTGGCCTATCTTGCCGCACCCGAGTATGCCTATCGTTTTGCCCGCCAAATCAAATCCGGTCAGGCCCTCTTGCGAAAACGAGCCGCCTTTGACCCGAGCGCTTGCCTCGCACACGCGGCGCGAGAGCGCCAAAATGAGCGCAAAGGCAAACTCGGCCACGGTGTTGACGCCATAGGATGGCACGCTGGCGATAGCGATGCCGCGCCGCTTGGCCTCGGCTGCGTCTATATGGTCGACGCCGGTCGAGCGCGTGGCTATGAGTTTAAGCGCCGGATACTTGGCCATCTCGGCCGCATCAACGGGGTGGTTAACAAACACCGACAACACCTCGGCCGCAGGGTCGCCCTCGGCAACCAGCTCGACGCCCGGCAACTTGCCCTGCATGTAGGCGACCTCCCACTCCTCTTTGGCTATATATACAAGCTTCATAGTGTCATTATGCATTAACTTTAGACTCGACCTTGCGCACCTCTTTGCTCATCATCTTACCTTCTTCGTCGACGTGGTAGAGCACGGTTGCGCCAAAGAGCATCTCGACCTCGCGCGCTTTTTGCGGCGGGATAGACTCGAGGTACATGGTGAGCGCGCGCAGCGCATTGCCGTGCGACACCACCAGCACGTTGCGCCCGGCCTTTAAGAGCGGCAGTATCACCGACATATAAAAAGGGACCACGCGCTCTTGCACCATCTTTAACGTCTCGCCGTGGGGGACAGGGTAGTCCCAGTCGCGGCGCATCGCCTCAAACGCCTCGGCGCCTATGGTCTTTTCCATCTCCCATTTGTTTTTGCCGGTGTAGTCGCCATAGTCGCGCTCGTTGAGCGCGTGCACATACTCGGCCGGCACATGGTACAGCTCGAGCGCGGTCAACATGCACGACAATGTTTCGATAGCGCGCACCTGCATCGAGGCAAACGCGTTGTCGATGCGCATACCCTTAAGCAGGGTGCCCATCTCGGTAGATTTTTGAAATCCGTATTGGGTTAGGTGCACGTCGCGCGTGCCTGTCCACATGCCCTCTTTGTTCCACTCCGACTCGTGGTGGCGCGCGATGATAAGGGTGCCCGGTAGCGTCATAGCAAATGCAGGGGAGTGTTTTCGCGCCGCTCGGCTGCGACGATAATCTTCTCCATCATGGCAACCGCCTCAGTGGGGAATTTGCCCGAGGCGCTTTCTTCAGACAGCATCACCGCGTCGGCACCGTCCGTAATGGCCGCCTCGACATCGGTCACCTCGGCGCGCGTGGGCAGGGCGGCGGCGGTCATCGACAGCATCATTTGGGTGGCGACGATCACAGGCTTGCCGGCGGCGTTGGCTTTATCGACGATACTTTTTTGTATAAAAGGGATCTCTTCGAGCGGCACCTCGTTGCCCAAGTCACCACGCGCGACCATCACCGCGTCGGCGGCGGCGAGTATCTCGTCGATGTGCTCGACCGCGACTGAGCGCTCTATCTTGGCGATTATTTTTTGCGAGCCGCCGTACT
>CAIWUA010000030.1 GCA_903915735.1 Candidatus Adlerbacteria bacterium | reverse complement strand
GGCGTCGACCGACGTCAACGACACGCACAGTTTGCCGGCCTATGTTAACGCTCCGTTTACCGCGTACGCGATATTTAACACCTCAAATCCGATTGCCGATTTTACCGCCGGCGACGTTGCTGCTACCAATGCCACCATTAGCGACGTTGCGACCACCAGCCAGTCGGGAGGCAACAATATCTTTTCGTTTGTAGTGACGCCGCAGCAAGAGGGCGCGGTGTCAGTGTCGCTCCCCGGCGGTGTTGTTGCTATGGGGTATGGCAATTTGGCCACCAACGCGCTTGCGACAACCTATGACATCACGCCGCCCGCTATTGCAGTACTAGGGAGTTCGACCCCAACTGTCGAGCTTGGCAGTGTGTATACAGACGCCGGCGCCACGTCGTCTGACAATTTTAGTGGCGATCTTACGGCCAGTGTCCGGACGAGCGGCTCGGTTGATACGTCGACACTTGGCGTGTACACCCTTACGTACCAAGTGTCCGACGCTGCCGGCAACACTGCATCGACTACCCGCACGGTCACCGTGGTTAAAAAGTCTCAGGGTATAACGTTTGACACTCTTGTCGACAAAACAGTGGGCGATGCCGCGTTTGATGTGAGTGCGACCTCGAGCTCGGGGCTCCCGCTCACGTTTGCGGCTTCGGGCAGTTGCTCTGTTGCCACGACAACAGTGAGTATCGCCGGCGCCGGGTCATGCACGGTCACAGCCACTCAACCTGGCAATGACGAGTATGCCGCGTCCAGCGTGTCTCAAAGTTTTTCGATAGTGCAGCCTCGGCCGGCGTCGGGTGGCGGTGGTGGGGGCGGGGGTGGCAGCAATGGGCCGGTTCTTTTTAGCGCTATCGTCCCGCAAGTTTCTACCACGGTACAAGCCGGCGAAGTCTTGGGTGCCGAGAGTTATCGCTTTACCAACTATCTCGTGCGGGGCTCGCGCGGTGATGCGGTCACCAACCTGCAAAAGTTGCTTATTGCTAAAAAACTTTTAGCTCCCGACTCGGCTACCGGCTACTTTGGCGCCCTTACGCAAAAGGCCGTCATCGCGTACCAAAAATTAAACAAGATTGCTCAAACCGGCACCGTAGGGCCGCAAACGCGCGCCGCACTCAATAAAGAAAATTTTATACCCTAGTACCAAGCTGGCTTACTTTGCCAAGGTCGAGCAGCACGCGCTCGATGTCGACTATTGAGACCGGTTTAGTGAGGTGCTCGTCAAAGCCGGCCTCGTAGGCTTTGCGCTTGTCTTCGTCTTGGCCATAGCCGGTGAGCGCCACCAACATGATAGTATCGCCAAATTTTTGCCGCAGGCGGCGAGCCAGCTCGTAACCGTCTATGTCGGGGAGCCCGATGTCGAGCAGTGCCACGGTAGGGGTGTGGGTCTCGCACAGCGCGAGCGCGCGGGTGCCGTCGTAGGCGACGATAGAGCGGTGGCCGTTGTGCTCGAGCAGTTGATGCAAGCTTGCGGCGGCGGCCTCGTTGTCGTCGACAACCAGTATCTCGAGCATGCCAAGCTGGTGGCTTTTCCCCAGGGTTTCTTTGTTAAAGCGCGAGCGGCGTCCACGCGGACCCACCTCCTCTTGTATCAAAGGTGCTATGGGGGCAAGCGGCAGCGTAACGGTAAAGGTGCTGCCATACCCCAGCCCCTTACTCGACATGTCTATGGTGCCGTCGTGCATCTCGGCCATGCGTTTGGCGAGCGAAAGCCCAACATGCAACCCGCCGGCACGGTTAGTGTGGCTGCTGTCGCTAATGCCAAAAGGTTCGAATACTTTTTTAGCCCGCGCCGGTTCGATGCCGATACCGTTGTCGGTCACCGTTATGATAACTTGGTTGTTACGTTGTGTGGCCTCGAGCCGTATGGTCCCGCCGGGGTTAGTATATTTGGCCGCGTTGGTAAGCAGGTTAACCACAATTTGCACGAGCCGCACTTGGTCGCCGTTGATCCAGATATCCTGAGGCGGCAGTACGGTGGTAAGGGTGTGGTCGCGCTCGGCAAGATACGGTGACACCATCTCGAGGCTTTGCGACACCACGACGCTAATCGTGACAGGCTCTTTTTGCAGCTTGAACCTTTTTTGCGTGATGCGCGACATGTCGAGCAGGTCGTCGAGCAAGCGCGCCATGGTGTTAAGATGCGCGCCCATCATGTTGAGTATGTCGGGGGCGCCTTGGCCGCGCGCCTTCATCAACTCGACCCCCGACAAGAGCGGCGAGAGAGGGTTGCGCAGCTCGTGGGCGAGTATGGCGATAAAGTCGGCCTTGGCCTGGTCGTCGGCGCGGATCTTATCGAGTGCGTCTTGCAGTTGGGTGACGTTGGTAACTAGTTTGCCGGTGGCCTCTTTACGCTCTTCGACGATCGACGAAAAGATAAGGAATATAAGCGAGATTGCGCCGATAATGAGCTGCAAGCCAAACAACTCTTGCGGCAAATTGGTCGAGTGGGCGAGTGGTCCGTTGCTAAAGAGTATGCCTGTTGCGCCGATGAGCGCCATCATGAAAAGTGCCAACGACATGCCGCGCGGGCCGGTGCGCAACGCCGCCCAAATAAGCGGGACTATCGACAAATACAGCAGCGACACCGAGCCAAACGTCGAGTAGGGTGTCCAGTACACTAATATGTTAAACACCGCTATTAACCCAAAAATGACGACCCCTTCGTTTAATTTGGAGACGCTGCGGATAAACGTTGGTTTGTATGTCCAGCGTATGAGTGCCGGCCCAAACGAAAGGAGCGAGACCGTGTGGCCTATCCACAACCCTACCCACAGATGCGGGTCGAATATCATACCGGTCGTTTTGTACAACGAAAAGGTGGTGATAGTTGCCGACAGCAGGGTGGGTGCACATGCGGCAAGGATAAACACCATCGCATCTTGCAGCCGGTTAATCATCGGATGGAAGTCAAGCCGCCGCAGTATAGAGACGCCCGCTAATGCCTCGAGGGTGTTGCCTATGGCAATCGCAGCCGCAAGCGGCGGGACAATGCCGCGCACGAGCAGTATGACAAAAAGAGTGACCAAAAGCGCCGGCCACAACTCGCTCCCAAATAGAAAAAGTGCCGCTACCGCAAGCGCCGCCGGTGGCCATATCAGCGAAGCGCTCGAGCCGGCGGGCACCAAAAAAAGGCTTACATAAACGAGAATCCCGTAAGTGGCAGCGAGTACCGCCAGCTTTATGAAGTACTCACTCTTTTTATACCAGGATGCCATGGGATGCCCATACTAACAACAGCCCGTCAAGTGCGCAAGGCGATAGGTATACTTTAATTTTTATTGGCCCAGCTGGTGTATTGCGCCTTCAGTTGAGTAATCTCATCCGGTGAGAGTGAGTTGTACACGGTTACCCAGTCGGTGGCTATCTTTTCTTGCGCACGCGGCAGCGGTAGGTCGCCGTTGCACACCTGTTGGTGTAAGTAATTCTCGACCAAATCTTTTTCTTTAAAGCCGGGCTGAGGGGATGCCGCCTCGGGGAAGAGGTTTGCAATATCATTGGAGCCGCCAAGCTCAAGCGGTACCAGGTGGTCGGCCTCATAACTGCCGGTCGGCTGCGGGTACGCAATGCCGTACTCTTGGTAGACGCGCTTTTTTAAAGTGGTAGATACGTTGCGTACCGTTTTGGTGTATCCTTGCGTGCAAATGGTATCGACCGAGGTGGTGGCAAAGATAGCCCCCGGCGTGCACGCATGGTCGGGCAAAGGGCCGGCAACGTGGCAACCGCTCGCCTTGGATCGCAGGTCGAGCTTGGCAGGCGAGTAATCCGGCGGCACCGGCGCTGGGGCTGCGCCCACCGCCACCGCAAGTTGCTGTATAGGCGCTTCGATAAGCGTGGTCAGCGACAGCGGCTTGGGGCGGCCGTGTGCAGGCGCCAGGGCCAGAGACCACAGCGACCAAGCGGCCCCAAGCAAAATACCCGCGACGATAAAGGGCGTGCGGCGCAGTACTGCTCGGAGTACATGTCCTGTCCCTCTTTAATTTTTTCTTCCTCTATTTTGCGCTCGCGTGCGGCTATTGTCTCGATGCGCTCCTCCATACTCTCTTCTTCAATATGCTGCTCTTCCTCTTCGTCGATGTTCGACGGATCAAAAAAGTAGTAATACAACGCGACCAACCCTGCCAACACGACGCACACAATAAGTAGTCCGGCGATTTGCATGGCAACTAGTAATTACCTTTAGTAAGAGCGGCACGGGTGCCGGGGCCGACATACCCCAGCGGTGGTAACCCGTGCGCCGATTGATAGGCCGCGACCGCGCGCTTGGTAAGCTGCCCAAAGTAGCCGGTGGCGCTGCCGCTTAGGTACCCGCCCGTAATAAGTATGTGCTGCAGCGCGGTAACATCGGCACCGGTCGAACCGACCGCCAAAAATTTGGTAAACGTATATCCGCTTGCGGTTTTGGGCGGGGTAGTGGTTTGAGGTGCAGACGTGGTGGCAGTAGTGGTAGCGGTAGGAGTTGGGGTCGTAACGACAGGTGTAGAGGTTGGCGTTTGGGGTAGCCCCGAGACTATCGTTATGGTTTGCGATGAGGTGGCGGTCAAAGCTCCGGGCTATGGCGATCGCAAAAAAGATTTGCTGGCTGATATTGCGGTAACGGTTGGTGGAAAAGTTATTTCCGAAGAAGTGGGTTTGAAACTTGAGGCGGTTGAGCTTAATATGCTCGGTAAAGCTCGAAAAGTGATTGCGACCAAAGATAAAACAATTATCGTTGATGGCAAGGGTAAAAAAGCTGAAATCGAAGAACGAGTTTCTGCTCTCAAAAAACAGCGCGCAAACACTGAATCAAAATTTGACGCTGAAAAAATAGATGAACGCATTGCCAAATTAACCGGAGGAGTCGCGGTCATTCGTGTCGGCGCTG
>CAIWUA010000029.1 GCA_903915735.1 Candidatus Adlerbacteria bacterium | reverse complement strand
TATATGGCAAAAAAGATAGTAAAAAAAATAAAGATTATGGCGATGGGCGGTGCAGCCGCTATGACCCCGGCCATGGGCCAGGTCTTGGGCCCGGCGGGCATCAACATCGGCGAGTTTTTGAAGAAGTTTAACGACGCCTCTAAAGAGATGCGCGGCGACATGGTGCCGGCCGTTATTAGCGTGTACGAGGACCGCAGCTACGACTTTATCCTCAAGACTCCGCCGGCCTCGAGCCTTATCCTCAAGGCCCTCGGCAAAGAAAAGGGGAGCGGCAAGCCCAACACCAGCAAAATCGGCACGCTCACCAAGGCGCAGGTCAAAGAAATTGCGGAGCGCAAAATGAAGGATCTCAACGCGCACTCGATGGACGAAGCAATGAAGATCATCGCCGGCTCGGCCCGCTCGATGGGTGTCGACGTGAAGTAATCACGCGCGCTGCTTGTTAAAATCATATTTTTGTGCTACTGTACGCCACGGACTTAGTTCTGTGGCGTTGTGCGTTTTGTAGCAACCGCGTAATCAAAAACGGCAAAAAGCGGAGACACTTCGCCATGGCGAAGAAAAAGGCAGTAAAAGCAGATAAGTCGAACAAAAAAACCATACCGCGCGATGCGCAAGCGGCCAAGCTTGCGCTGGTCGTGCGGCGCTGGTTTGCGGCGGGGCCTGTGCGCCCCTCGCCGTATCTTGAGCGGACGATCGATTTTATCGTCCGCAACGGTACGGCTGCCGAGGCGACGCTCACGTTTGTTGCCATCCCGGCCAAGCCTGAGTATGCCCAGATTCGCATGACACTACTCGGCCGCATACTGTTGCTGCCGGAGTGGCAGTTCTGCACCCCCTGGTACGAGCAAAAGCTCAAACCGGCGCAGTTCTTGCCGGACGAGGAGAAAGCGCTCGAGGCGTATATCACAGCGCACCCCGAGCTCCTCGCCGAGCATCTGGCGGGGCAACAAGCGCAACCCACCGCGGTGCTGCAGTAAACAAGCGGTAACATAATCGAGACCCGGAGTAACTTCCGGGTCTTTTTCTTGCCCCAATAAAAACCGCCCGATTGCTCGGGCGGTGCCTACTTTCTTATTAAGATCTCGAACGAGGTTTCGTGCGTGTCGGCCGGGTGGTGGAAGTCACGCGGTATCAGCGTACCTTCTACCCGGGTCCAATCTTCGGTATCGAGCCGAGGAAAGTACGTGTCTCCGGCCAGGTCGCCGTAGACGAGGGTCAGGTACAGCCTGGTCACACGCGGCATGAAGCGCTCGTATATTTGTGCACCGCCGATGATAAAAGGCTCGGCCTTTTCGTGCTTGGCAAACACAAGCGCTGCCTCGGGCGATGACATGGGTATGCCGCCCAAGCGGCGGACCTCGGCCGCAGCTCTTCGGGTCAACACAATGTTGTCGCGCCCGTCGAGCGGGCGGCCCAACATCTCGACAATACTCATGAAAGTTTTCCATCCCAGGATGCATGGGTGGCCCATGGTCAGTTTGCGAAAGCGCGCCGTATCGCTCAGCAGCGTCCACGGCATGCGTTGTTGGTTGCCAATAACGCGCCTAGGCGTCATGGCGACGATGCAATTAACGTGCTGCATGATCTTCTCCCGTTACTGTCTGCCTAAGGTATGCCACAGGAAGGGGCGTTTGCGCAACTACGCTTGGGGTTGGTAGGCTGCGTGCAGCTACAGTTCATTGATGGAGAAGAAGGTCATGACAGACACTGCGACGGCCAAGACCTACGAACCGGCTCGCGTTAATCCGCAACACCAACGGGCACTGCGCGTCATCAAAGGGACCGCTACCTTTGAGGACCGTTTTGTCCCCAACCACAACGAAGTCGTTGAGCTCATCGCCGCACTGCGTGCGATGGGCTGCGTAATCGCCTTTACCACCGGCAATTGGGATCTCTTCCATATTGGTCACGCCGAGTACATCGCGCGCGGCAAGAAGGAGGCGGCCAAATTGTATCCGGAGGCGGACCATGTCGTCATGGTGGTCGGTATCGACACCGACGAGATGACGAAAAAACGCAAAGGCCCTACCAGGCCGATCGTGCCCGAGAGCGAGCGCTCAAAGGTGCTGAGTCATCTGCGGGCGGTCGATTTGATCGTGCCGCAGTATGAGCCCGATCAGCTGTACTGCCTTGTCGAGCACGATGTGCGGGTTATCTCGACATCGACCGGCGACCTGCCGGAGCACGACGAGATCAGACGCTATTGTCAACACCTGGTCAACTTGCCGCCACAAGCGGAGACGTCGACCACGGCGCGTATCAGGCGGCTCGCTATCGACGGGAGCCTCGATGTTGTCAAAAACGTCACCGAAAAGCTGACCGCTGTCCTCAAGGAGGTGACCGATGAACTCGGCAAACAAATCGGGCAGTAAAATCTTGGTCGCCTATGTTGCTTCGCCGCATGCGGGATATCTGAAACTGTTTCGCAAGCACGAAGGTGGCATGCTCTATGTGTTGGGCAAGGAGCTCATCAGCGATTTTACTCCGCTGGTGCGCAATCTCCCCGCCGTCGAGCCCGAAGAGGCGGCCACTATGGTGCGCTCGCTCGGCATCTTTGATACCGTGCGGGTGCTCACCCGCGAGCTCATACCGTTTATTGGGCAGAACACACTCGTTATGCCGGATGAGGATGTCTCGCGGGCGCTTGCGGAAAAGTATTTCGCCGGCGCGGCTGTCGAGTTCGACGGGAGTTGGCGTTTGCGCTGGGATTGGCAAGCGACCACCCACGAACGCCGTCCCGAAGGGGAGCGTGTTGTGTCGGTCGACACTCTCAACCGCGAGTTGATGGCCAAGGCCTCGCTTGAAGCACAGCGCAGTCCGGACTGGTGGCGCCAGGTCGGCGCACTATTGGTCCGCAACGGCACTATGCTGATTGTGGCGCACAACACCCACAAACCCTCCGAGCAGTCCGCCTATCTTGAGGGGGACCCGCGGAGTAACTTTGGCCCCGGCCAGCACATCGATGCGTCGCTCGCGCTCCATGCGGAGGCGGGTGTCATCGCCGAGGCCGCGCGTCGCGGTATCGCTACGGCCGGGTGCGACCTCTATGTCACCACCTTTCCGTGCCCGCCGTGCGCCAACAGTATCGCGGCAAGCGGTATCCGCAGGCTTTACTATGCCGACGGCTATTCGCTGGTCGCCGGCGCCGAGACACTCAACGCCTACGGGGTTGAGATTATCCGGGTCGATATGCAACCTACCCCCGCGCTTGTTTAAGCGCGGGTTTTTTATTTTTTAAAACCGAGAGTGACGGCGATAGGCTCGTGTGTGTCTTGGACCGCTCCGCTGATCAGGTTGGCATGCAAATGAGCCACTGAGGCTCCGGTGTAGCGCATGTCGCCCATGCGCATAAAGAGACCGGCTCCTGGGAGTTTGCGGGTTGTTTTGATCCACCGGGCGAGCTTAAACAATTCGGCCGCGGCGGCCGGCGAGAGTTTAGTTATGTCCTCGAGATGTCCGCGATGCACAAACAGGACATGAGTCTTTGTACCTTTATACGGATTCATGTTTTCGGTCACAATCCAGTGCACACCTTTTTTCAGGATGGGGAGTGTGTGATATTTCAAAAAGTTTGGTTCGCAAAAAGGACATACACTGTCTTCGGCTATACGCTTGAGTATTTTGGCGTAGGCTTTGCGGCCGGCGGCGCTTTTGCGGTTAACAAACTCTTTTGCCATGCGCCAACTATACAAAAGAAAAAGCTCTCCCGACAGGGGAGAGCCGGCGGCCGTTAGGGGAAGTAAGGTATCCCTTTGATGGCCGGCTGCGGGTTGTATTCCTCGACTGTAAAGTGCTCGGGACGAAAATCGAAGAAGTCCTTTACCTTCGGGTCCAGTTGCAAGATGGGGAAGGGCCGGGCCGCTCGCGTCAGGATCTCATGCACATGCCCAACTTGGCTTTCGTAGATGTGCGCGTCCACAAACTTGTGGACATAGAGTCCCGGCTCGTAGCCGGTTGCCCGGCACATCATGAGGTGCATTGCCGCGTACTGGACCATGTTGTGTGGCACCCCGATCGGCAAATCGGCCGAGCGTTGCACCATGGTCATGTGCAAGCGGTTGTTCATCACGCGCCAGTAGGTGTCGCCGTGGCAAGGGGCCACGATGACTTTGCGGTCGGGTCCCCGCGCCGTATAGAAGGGCACCCACGATGTCACCCGCAGTGTACGTACGGTCGGGTAGTGCCGTATCTGCTCGACCAGCTGTTTAAACTGGTCGAGTGTGGTGCCGTCCGGTTTGGGATAGGCGGCAAATGCCGCTCCGTACGAGCCGGGGCCAAGGTCGTTGGGGTCGAGCCCGAGCTCGGTGCCTTTACCTTTGTAGTCGTTCCAGAACGGGCAGCCCCACTCCTCGATCTTGTCGATGATGCGCTCGCCGTGGATAAAGGCGAGGATCTCGGCGATAGGCATCTTGGCGCCGATCTTGCGCTCGGTAATCATGGGGATACCGTTACTAAGATCGAAGACCATGTCCGGCGCATTGCCGAAGCAAGTCCATGCACCGTTGCCTTGCGGCGTATCTTTTACGAGTTCACCCTGTTCCAACACGAAACGAAGTACGTTTTTGTATTGACTGTCGGGCTTTCTCCGCGCTAGGGGTTTGTAGAAGTCCTCCACCTTGTCCTCCCGTATGAATGTAGATCAGTCTAAAGCCATCCTACTCGGTGGAGCTTATGGGTCAAGTCTGTTAGGCTACAGTCATGTACGACTTCTTAGGCAAACAAGACAAAGACGTTTTTGACGCTCTTGTGGGTGAGGAGGCGCGCGAGCGCGACGGGTTGGAATTAATTCCTTCTGAAAATTATGTCAGCCGCGCGGTGCGCGAGGCGTCCGGATCTATCCTCACCAACAAATATGCCGAGGGGTACCCCGGCAAGCGCTACTACGGCGGGCAGGAGTTTACCGACGCGGTCGAAGTGTTGGCGATTGAGCGCGCTAAAAAGCTTTTTAACGCGCAGTTTGCCAACGTGCAGCCGCACTCGGGCGCCGACGCCAACATTGCCATGTACATGGCCCTGCTCGAGCCGGGGGACACGGTGTTGGGGATGGACCTCAGCCATGGTGGGCACTTGACCCACGGGCACCCGGTCACCTACATCACCAAAATATTTAATTTTGTGCGCTACACGATGAGCAATGTCGAGACCGGCGAGATCGACTACGACGAGATGCGCCGCTTGGCGCTTGAGCACAAGCCAAAAATTATCTTGGCAGGCTTTTCGGCCTACAGCCGCGAGTTAGACTACGCCAAGTTTGTGTCGATAGCGCACGAGGTTGGCGCGTACGCCGTGGCCGATATCGCGCATATAGCCGGGCTTATCGCCGCGGGTGTGGCTAAAAACCCGTTCGATTTTGGGTTTGACGTGATGACCTCGACCACACACAAAACATTGCGCGGCCCGCGAGGTGGGTTAATTTTGACCCGCTCCAACGAAGAGATTGCTAAAAAAATAGACAAAGCCGTCTTCCCGGGGCTGCAGGGCGGGCCGCTGATGCACACCATCGCCGCCAAGGCGGTCGCGTTTGGCGAGGCGCTGCAACCGCAGTTTAAAACGTACGCCGCGCAGATTTTAAAAAACGCCAAAGCGATGGAGAAAGTTTTTGTCGACGCGCGCGTGCGGCTTATCGGCGGTGGTACCGACAACCACCTGCTCTTGGCCGACGTATTTGGCAGCCTCGGTATTGGCGGCAAAGAGGCCGAGGACACGCTCGGCGCGGTTGGCATTACGCTCAACAAAAACGTCATTGCCGACGATACGCGCAAGCCGGTCGACCCGTCGGGTATCCGCTTTGGCACGCCGGCCATCACCACACGCGGGTTTAAAGAGGGGGAGTGTGCGCGCGTAGCCGAGCTGATGGTAGATGCGCTTAAAAACCGCACCGACCAAACTAAACTCGCCGCCATCCACCAGGAAGTTAAAGACCTCTGTAAAAAATTCCCCATCCCCGAGGTGTTTGTATAAAAAGAGTACAATAGCCGTATGCGGCGGTTGTGGCACAAAATATTTAAATTTTGGCAGCGGTACGAGCACCACATCGGGGTGGGGGCTATTGCCACGGGCTTTGCGTTTGATTTCTTTTTAGCTAAGCGGCCCGACAGTGTCGTCGACAATATTTTATTGCTCACCTACCTGTTTGTCGCGGGCGCGCTTATCATCATCCTCAACCTGCGCCAAGCTCGGCGCAAAGACGCGGGTGCCGAGCCGCTGTTTCTCCTTTTAATTTTACAGTTTTGCTTTGGTGGATTGGCAAGCAACCTGCTGGTGCTGTACGGCCACAGCGGCACCCTAGCCGGCAGCGCGCTCTTTTTGGGGCTCTTGCTGGCGCTTGTCTTTGGCAACGAATATTTGCGCAATCGCTACAGCCTGCTGCGCTTTAACGTCGCGGTGTATTACTTTTTGCTCTTGACCTACTGCATTATTGCGGTGCCGACGTTTATCTTCCACTCTGTGGGGACGCTCGAGTTTATCGGCAGCGGCGTCGTCAGCCTCTGCGCTATTGCCGCATACCTGTCGCTGCTGTACATCACCGTGCTGCGCAAGACCGCGCGCGGGTTGTACGACGTGTCGATTTTAATCGTCACCATTTTTTGCCTTTTTAGCGGCCTCTACTTTTTGGATATTATTCCGCCGGTGCCGCTCTCGCTCAAAAATATCGGCGTCTACCACACCGTGCTCAAGCAGTCCGGCGGCGGGTACTTTGCCACCTACGAAGACCCGAGTTGGTACGTGTTTTGGCGCGACACCAGCGCGACGTACACCGTAGCCTCGCCGGGGGGCGCGACCGCATCGTGCTTTTCGTCCGTATTTGCGCCGGCGGGGCTTAGTACGGCCGTGTACCACCGGTGGGAGGAGCTCGATCCGACAACCGGCGCGTGGCAAACCATGGCACAAATATCTTTTCCTATAACAGGTGGGCGCGACGCGGGCTACGAGGGCTATAGCATCAAGACCGTGGTGCCGGGGCAGTGGCGTTGCGACGTCGAGACCGCAAGCGGCGCACTTATCGGCCGCGTGACCTTTGATGTGGTCACCGGCACGCCGACACTTTCGCAAACAACGCTTTAGGTGATAGTCTGACATTTATGATCAGGGAGAGGATTGAAGAAGCTGTCCGAGAAGCCCTACTTCGCCAAGGCTACGAAGGGCAATCGTCGTGGACGATTGAGCGGCCGCGCGACATGGCGCACGGCGACTACTCGACCAACGCCGCGTTGGTCGGCAAAGTCGACCCGCAGGAACTCGGTAGTAAACTACGTAGTTTACTCAGTAGTACCGAGGTAGAAAAGGTTGAAGTCGCGGGCAAATTCATTAACTTTTATTTGTCGCCAAAAGAATTAAGGAGTGCCCTGGTGCCAAAAGAGGAACAAGCTTCGCAACACAATGCGGGCAAAACGATTTTAATCGAGTACACCAGCCCCAACCTTTTTAAACCGTTGCATATTGGCAACTTGGTGGGCAATATTTTAGGCGAGGCAAACGCTCGGCTACTCGAGCGCAGTGGCGCGGCCGTTAAACGCATCAACTACCCCTCAGACATTGGGCTCACGGTCGCCAAAGGGGTGTGGGGGTTGCGCACCCTTGGGCTCGACCCGAGCGATATTGCGCAGCTGGGCCAAGCGTATGTCGCGGGCAATGCCGCGTACGAGGACGGCTCGGCAAAAGGAGAGATAGAGTCTATCAACAAAGCGCTGTACGAAAACACCGACCCCAAACTAAGCACGCTGCGCGCCCGCGGCATCGACACCTCGCGCAAGCATCTCGACGACCTGTGTGCCCGGCTTGGCACCACGTTTGACCGCGAGTTTTTTGAAAGTCGGTCGGGTCCGGTCGGCACGGCACTTGTCCGCGAAAACATGGGTACCGTGTTTGAGGACAGCGACGGCGCAGTCGTATATCGCGGCGAGCAAGACGGGTTGCATACGCGCGTCTTTCTTAACTCGCAGGGGTTGCCGACCTACGAGGCCAAAGACCTTGGGCTGCTCAAGTTTAAACTCGATGCGTATCCCGACTTTGCCGTCACTATTACCGACACCGGCCCCGAGCAGCAGGAGTATTTTAAAGTGCTCTACGCCGCCGCCAAAAAAGTTTTGCCGCAGTTGCAGGGCAAAGAGCTGCGCCACACCATCCACGGGTACCTTAAACTCACCACCGGCAAAATGTCCTCGCGCCTTGGCAATGTGATAACCGGCGAGTCGCTTATTGCCGAGCTGATGGAGGAGTCGCGCGCAAAAATGCAGGACCGCGATATACAAAACAAAGAAAAGATAGCCGAGCAGGTGGCGGTGGGGGCTATCAAGTATGCCGTTTTAAAGCAGGGGAGCGGCAAAGATATTATTTTTGACGCCGACAAATCGCTGAGTCTTGAGGGCGACTCGGGGCCGTACTTGCAGTACGCGCACGTGCGCGCGGTATCGCTGCTTAAAAAACTACACGAGGCCGGTATCGAGCCGGGGGCATCAGATGCTCCACAAACCGTGGGCACGCTCGAGCGCGTGTTGGTGCACTACAGTGATGCCGTCAGTCGCGCGGCCAAAGAGCTCGAGCCGCATTACCTCGCCACCTTTTTGACCGAGCTTGCGGCGGCGTTTAACAGTTGGTACGCCGGCGAGCGGGTCATCGGCGGCGAACACCCGCACTACGGCGCGCTGCTGACGGCAGCGGTAGAGCGCACCCTGCGCGAAGGTCTAGAAACCCTGGGCATCCCGGTCCCCGAGGAGATGTAGTACAAAATAGCCCTTAAATGCTATAGTTTTTGCTATGGTAGATGATCGAAAGCAGGGCGGGGAGGAGCTCTTGCACACGACCCCCAAACCCAAAGGTCCTTTGGCCGCCCGCGAGGAGGCGGTGCTTGATTTTTGGAACACCGAAGGGATTTTTGAAAAGTCGCTTACCAAACCCGCGCCCAAGGGCGAGTTTATCTTTTATGACGGGCCGCCGTTTGCCAACGGCTTGCCGCACTACGGGCACATCCTCGCCAGCGCCATCAAAGACGCTATCCCGCGCTATCGCACCATGCAAGGCTATCGCGTGCCGCGCCAGTGGGGGTGGGACTGCCACGGCCTGCCGGTCGAAAACTTGGTCGAGAAGGAGCTCGACCTGCGCGGCGGCAAGCGCGCTATCGAGGAGTACGGGATAGAAAAGTTTAATACCGCGGCGCGCGCCTCGATTATGAAGGATGTCGCAGACTGGAAGCGCATCATCCCGCGCATCGGGCGCTGGGCCGACATGGAGCGCGACTACAAAACAATGGACGCGAGCTACACCGAGAGCGTGTGGTGGGCGTTTAAAAACTTGTACGATCGCGGCTTGGCCTACAAAGGATTTAAGGCGATGCATTATTGTCCGCGTTGCGGCACGACACTGAGCAACATGGAGGTGGCGCAGGGGTATGTGGATATTGAGGATTTTGCGGTCACGGTTAAGTTGCCGCTGGTCGACGAACCCGACACCTCATTGTTGATTTGGACGACGACGCCGTGGACATTGCCGGGCAACACCGCTGCGGCGGTTAATGCCGATGCAACATATGTAAAAGTAAAAGTGGGGGAGGAGTATTTGATAGCCTCGGCTGAATATTTCTCACAACAAAACATTCAGCCGACGCAGACGTTCTTCGGTAAAGAGTTGGTGGGCAAGCGATATCTGCCGCCGTTTGATTATTTTGCCGACGAGCTGCACAAGCACAAAACCCATGCGTGGCGGGTATATGCCGCCGACTACGTCACCGTGGAGGACGGCACGGGTATTGTGCACCTGGCGCCCGCGTTTGGTGCCGACGACCTTGCGTTGGCGCAACAAAACAAAATCCCGCTTATCCACCACGTCACCGACGAGGGTAAATTTATCGCGACCGTACGCGACTTTGCGGGCCTGCCGGTTAAACCTAAAGGTCGACACTTAGAGACCGACGCCAAAATTATCGACGCACTGCGCGAGCGTGGGCTTTTGTTTAAAGACGAAAAAATAAAACACAGCTACCCGCATTGTTGGCGTTGCGACACGCCGCTTCTCAACTGGGCGGCCGACTCGTGGTTTGTAAACGTCCAAAAAATAAAAAGTAAACTGCTCAAGCAAAATGCATCCGTCGGCTGGGTGCCGGGGCATGTGGGTGAGGGTCGCTTTGGCAAATGGCTTGAGGGCGCCCGCGACTGGGCCGTGTCACGCAGCCGCTACTGGGGCGCGCCGATACCGGTGTGGCGCAACGAAACAACCAAAGAGGTTAAGGTGGTCGGCTCGGTCAACGAGTTACTGTTGATGGCAAAGCGTAGCGGCAATCGTTACTTCTGTTTGCGTCACGGCGAGGCGCAGAGCAATGTGCGAGACACCGACGACCTCTCGGGCGATCCGGACAACCATATCACCGAAGCGGGCATCACTGCGGTCAAACACGCAGCGCTCGACCTAAAAAAAGAGTCAATAGACCTGGTCATCCTCTCACCGTTTGTGCGTACCCGCGAGACGGCCAAGCTGGTACAGCGCGAGTTGGGGCTCCCCGATAGTGTGATGATGGTTGATGAACGGCTGCGTGAGGGCGGCAGCCGCGATGCTGCCGAGGTTCGCCGCCGTATGGGAGACTTTTTGTTTGACATCGAGCAGCGGTACGTCAATAAAAATATCCTGATTGTCTCGCACGGCTATCCTATGTGGTTGTTGCGCAATATCGCCGAGCGCAAAACGTCCGAGTCGTACACACGTGCGGGGTTGCCCGCGCTTGCGGGCGTATTTGAACTATCTTTTACCCCATTCCCGCACAATGCCGCCTACGAGCTCGACCTGCACCGACCGTACATCGACGACTTTAAGACAGGGGAGTGGCGCCGCGAAAAGGATGTCTTTGACTGCTGGTTCGAGTCGGGCTCGATGCCGTTTGCCAGCAAGGGGTACCCGCGCACCAAAGGTACGTTTGACCCCAAAAAGCTTTTCGGCTACGCCCCCAAGGGGTACCCGGCCGACTTTATTGCCGAGGGGCTCGACCAAACACGCGGGTGGTTTTACTCGTTGATCGTGCTTGGCACGGCGCTCTTTGGGCGCGCGCCGTACAAACATGTCATCGTCAACGGCATTATCACCGCGCAAGACGGCCAAAAAATGAGCAAGCGGCTCAAAAATTATCCCGACCCGATGGAGGTGGTCGAAAAGTACGGGGCCGACTCGTTGCGCTACTTCCTGCTTTCGTCACCGGTGGTGCGCGCCGAAGACTTGCGCTTTAGCGAGCGTGGGGTCGAGGAGGTGAGTAAAAAGTTGCTGATGCGGCTCGATAACGTGCGGAGCTTTTATGACCTCTACGCTCCAGCAAATTCTCCGGAGAAAAAGTCCTCGGATCTCCTGTCCGAGGCCAAAAACGCCTCGGCAGGCCAGACTTTTCCCCCGCAGAATTTGCCTGCGCTCGACCGCTGGATACTTTCGCGCCTTAGTGAGTTGATAGCAGAGACTACGCGCGGGTTCGAGGGCTACGAGCTTGATGTTGCCGCGCGGCCGCTCGCAAGTTTTATTGATGACCTTTCGACCTGGTACCTGCGCCGCTCGCGCGACCGGTTTAAGGCGGACGGCCCCGACAAAGACGCCGCGCTCGCGACACTGCGCCACGTACTCATCACCACCGCCAAAGTAATGGCACCGCTCATGCCGTTTTTTGCCGATGATTTGTATCGCCGCCTGCGCACGGACAGCGACCCCGAGAGTGTGCACCTGTGCCAGTGGCCCGAGGCACCGGCGGCGGATACGCAGTTGGTTAAAGATATGGCCACGGTGCGCGTGCTCGCGAGCGAGGGGTTGCAACTCCGCGAAAAGGTGGGGATTAAGGTGCGCCAACCGCTCGGGCTTTTTGAGACGACCGTGCCGGTTGCTGATGAGCTTAAACCTATTCTTGCCGACGAACTCAACGTCAAAGAAATACGGCATAACCCCGCGCTTAAAGAAAATCGTCTCGATACGGAGTTAACTCCTGAGTTAAAAGAAGAGGGGATGTACCGCGACTACGTGCGCACCATACAAGAGTGGCGCAAAGAGCAAAAGTTCTCCATCGGCGACCGACCGGGGCTTTTGATCCGCACCAACGTCGACCTCGAGTTCCTCAAAAAGTTTAAAGAGGCGCTTAAAGACGCAACGGGATTGCTCGCGCTCGAGGTGCGCGAGGACAGCGAGGTCAAACTCGAGAGGCTCTAACCCTGCATGCACGACAAACATATCACCGAGGGGATTGTGCTCAGTAAGCGCGGCGTCGGCGAGGCCAACACGCTCGTTTTTATTTTGACGCGCGACTTGGGGCTGGTGCGCGCCAAGGCTACAAGCTCGCGCCGCGAGGTGTCCAAACTGCGCTACGGGCTCGAAGCGTTGTCATGCGGCCGTTACACCTTTGTGCGCGGCAAGGGGCAGTGGCTCCTAACCGGTGTCGACGAGGTATCGCGTGAGTTTTTAAACACGATGCCCGCGCAGGCTAAACGTTTGGGCCAGGTATCAAAGCTTTTAGAGCGGCTGGTCTTGGGCGCCGAGCACGCGCCCGAGCTGTACAAAACCGTGCGCGGCGGGTTTGAGAGTTTGGCTCATACCGAACACAATGCCGACAGTGTCGAGTGCGTGCTCGTGCTGCGGATCTTGGCGCACCTGGGCTACCTGCCCGAGTTGCCGGCCCTGCGGCCCTTTGTCGAGGACGACGGCTTTACCCCCGAGTTGGCGCTGCAAGCAGCAGCCTCGCGCAGGCTGCTTATAAAGCTGATAAACGAGTCACTCCAAGCCACCGGGCTTTAGGCTATAATTGCAGGATGCCCCAAGACAAGTCCGGCGTCGAGAATCTTAAGGATCAGCTCTACTCTCGGCACAACCAGGGTGCCATGCACGATGTGCGCGCACCGCTGAGTCACGACGAGACCGAGGTTAAAAAGGCCTGGAGTGACCTGCCGCCGCGTGAGCCCAAGCCGTTTGTGCCGACGCACGAGTCACGGATGAGTTTTGCCACCAAGTTTTTTATCATATCGGTCGGGTTCTTTTTAGTTGCGCTTACGGTCGCGGCTATCGCCTTTTTTTGGGGACCCAACACTATCTCGCCTAACAACATCGACGTGCAAATAGTCGCGCCCTCTTTGGTCGACGGCGGCAAAGAGGCGCAGTTTCAAATTATTATCAACAACAAAAATCCCGCGCCGCTGCAGCTGGCCGACCTTATCATCGACTACCCCCAAGGCAGCCGCGACCCTAAAGATCCGACACAGCCCTTGCTGCACGAGCGACAATCGCTGGGTACGGTAGAGGCCGCAAGCCAAGTTAAGCGCACCGCAAGCGCGATACTCTACGGCTCTGAGGGCGCTCAAGAAACTTTGCGTGCCACTATCGAGTACACCGTGCAGGGGAGCAACGCTGTCTTTACCCGCAGCGGCGAAGTAACGGTAACCATCGGCTCGGCACCGGTGTCGGTAACGGTTAACACACCCACCGAGGCTATTGCGGGGCAGTCGTTCCCCATCGACGTAGTGGTGCGCAGCAACGCCACCTCGCCGGTCAACAGTGTGGTGGTACAAGGCCAGCTGCCGTTTGGCTACTCGATGACCAGCTCAAACCCCAAGGCTACGGCAGGCACGCTTTGGCAGTTGGGCACGCTTAACCCCGGCGATACGCAGACTATCCACCTGGTCGGTACTATCGACGGGCAAGACGGCGACCAGCGCGTGTTTAAGTTTTTAGTGGGGCAAGACTCAGATCCGACCGACACGACCATTAAAGTGCCTTTCTTGATTATGCCGGCCACGGTTACGGTCACGCGGCCGTTTATCGGCGGCAGCATCAGCATCAACGGTCAGAGCGGTGCGCGCATATCGGCAACGGCGGGGGGCGCGGTGCAGGGCACGGTCACTTTGCAAAACAACCTCTCGACCGCGGTACAAAATGTGCAGGTGACGCTCAAACTTACGGGGCCGATGATAGACAAAGCTTCGATAAGCGCGGGTACCGGCTTTTATCGCTCGTCCGACAACAGTATCGTGTGGACGCCCGATGCCGACCCAACGTTGGCGCAGATGCTGGCGGGGAGTACGGTGCAACTCAACTTTTCGTTTAATACGTTGCCGCCGGGGCAGGGGGGCGTGGTGTATACCAACCCGCAGGCAACTTTGGCGCTGTCGGTAGCCGGGCAAAATCCGGGCGATGGCAGCGGCACGCCGCAGGCGGTCACGGCCGCGGCCACTACCCAGATATCGTTTGCCTCGCAACTTTCGCTCGCGGCCACTACCCAGTATGTCTCGGGGCCTAAGCCGCCGGTTGTAGACTCGGCAACCGCCTATATCGTGCAGTGGACCGTCAAAAACGCCTCTAACACCATTGGCAACACACTGGTGTCGACCGTGCTGCCGCCCTATGTCACGTTTGTGTCGGGACAGACGGGGGTTACCTACGACACCGGCAGCCGCACGGTTACTTGGAGTATTGGCGATGTTAAACCCGGTGTCGGGTACACCACGGCGGCGCTCTCGAGCGGCTTTACCGTGAGCCTCACACCGTCGTCCTCGCAGGCCGGGTCGGCCCCCGCGCTGACCGGCTCGGCACTCTTAAGCGGCACCGATCGCTTTGCGGGGGTGGCGGTCAACGCCTCGGCACAGGCACCTACTACGGTAGACAATGTCGTTGCAAAACAGTAAAAATGAGTATGGATGAAAAGAATGATGTGATGGAAAAGCTGGTGTCGCTCTGCAAGCGGCGCGGGTTTGTATACCAAGGCTCCGAGATATACGGCGGCCTCGCCGGCACGTGGGACTACGGCCCTTTGGGTGTGGCGCTGAAAAAAAACATCGAGCAGGCGTGGTGGCGCCTGTTTGTCGACAGTCGCGACGACATGTACGGCATCGACTCGGCCATTTTGATGAACCCCAAAGTGTGGGAGGCGAGCGGCCACGTGTCGGGCTTTGCCGACCCGCTTGTCGAGTGCGGCAAATGTAAACGCCGCTTTCGTGCCGACCATTTAGACAATGTAGAGAAGTGTCCCGAGTGCGGTGGCAAGCTCGGCGAGACCAAGCAATTTAATATGATGTTTAAAACGACCGTCGGCTCGGTCGACGGCTCTGACACGACCGTTTATATGCGTCCTGAAACGGCGCAGGGGATGTTTGTTAACTTTAAAAATATTATCGACACCTTTCATCCCAAACTACCGTTTGGCATTGCACAAATAGGACGCAACTTTCGCAACGAGATAGCGCCGCGCGACTTTATCTTTCGCGTACGCGAGCTCGAGATCATGGAGCTCGAGTACTTTCTCGACGAGAAGGCATGGCAGGAGCAGTTTGAGTATTGGTTAGGGCAGATGCGTGCCTGGTTTGCATCGCTCGGTTTTGCAAAAGAGGATATTAAAGAGGTCGAGATCGCCGACGGCGAGCGTGCACACTACAGCAAGCGCACAGTGGACTTTCATTTTAAATATCCGCACAAGTTCGACGAGATAGGCGGGCTTGCGTACCGCACCGACTTTGATCTTAAAAATCACATCGAGCATAGTGGTGCCGACCTGCGGTATATGGATCCTAATACGAACGAAAAGTCCGTACCGCACGTGCTCGAGCCAACGTTCGGCCTTGGTCGCCACGTGCTCGCGGTGATAGCAAAAGCGTATACCGAGGACGAGCTGGGAGGGGAGACTCGTGTGGTGCTTAAGCTCCCGCCGCACCTCGCGCCTATCAAAGCAGCCGTCTTTCCGCTGCTTAAAAATAAACCCGAACTCGTCGCTAAAGCACGCGAGGTCTACCAATTGCTCAAAAAGGATATTCCGCAGATTATGTGGGACGACAACGGCAACGTCGGCAAGCGCTACCGCCGCCAAGACGAGATAGGCACGCCGTGGTGTATCACCATAGACTTTGACACGCTCGGCGAGACCCCCGAAATGAAGGATACGGTCACGATCCGCGACCGCGACAGCGGCAAGCAAGAGCGTGTCGCAATAACTGACCTTTCAAACCTGCTTTGTGCTAAGATACGCGCATGAGCGAGCGGGACACGACTATCCACATTTCTTCAGGCTCTATCATCAAAGTTATCCTGTTTGTACTCTTGGTGGGGCTTGTGTGGTACCTGCGCGAGCTGGTGCTTATTGTCCTCACCGCCGTTGTTATTGCCTCGGCTATCGAGCCGGGTATCCGCTTTTTTGTGCGGCACAAACTCAACCGTATCTTTGCGGTGATACTCATGTACCTGATGATAGGCGCGGTATTTTTTAGCGTCATCTTCTTCTTTATCCCGCCGATACTCAACGATGCGGCGAGCTTCCTCCAAAAGTTGCCCCAGACGCTGAGCAGCCTCAATATTACCGACGTGACGCACGGACTTTTGCCGTGGGGTCCGGTGTCCGACACGCTCTCTTCGGCCGACTTGCTGCACAATATTTCGCAAACACTGGCCGACACTACCGGTGGCGTGTTTACTACACTCGCGGCATTTTTCGGCGGGTTGACCTCGTTTATACTCATTGTCGTCTTTTCGTTTTACTTTTCGGTGCAAGAGACCGGCGTGGACGACTTTTTGGGCATCATCACGCCCGTGCACTACCAAGCTTACGTACTCAATTTGTGGAAGCGCTCGCAGGACAAAATAGGCAAGTGGATGCAGGGGCAGTTGGTGCTCGCGATTATTGTCGGCGTGCTGCTCTATTTGGGGCTATTAATACTTGGGATGCCGTTTGCCCTTTTGCTTGCGGTGTTGGCAGCGGTCTTTGAGCTGATACCGGTCTTCGGGCAAATACTGGCCGCGATACCGGCGGTGGCTATCGCATTTGTTAACCTGGGCGCGACCGAGGCGCTGTTGGTCGGCGGGCTCTACATAGTGGTGCAGCAGTTTGAGGCACACCTTATCTACCCCGTGGTGGTTAAAAAAGTGGTCGGCATCCCGCCGCTGTTGGTTATTCTTTCTTTGCTGGTCGGGTTTAAACTGATTGGATTCTTGGGCGTGCTGCTGTCGGTGCCGGTCGCCGGCGCTATCCAAGAGCTGGTCGCCGATCTAGAAAAGTCCAAAGCCCGCCAACTGGCCCGCACATCCGCGCATGACTGAAAAAAAGTTTTATCTTACGACGCCAATCTTTTATCCTAACGCCAAGCTCCACATGGGGCATGCGTATACGACGACGCTCAGCGACGTGTTGGTGCGCTACCACAAGCTCAAAAAAGATAAGACGTACTTTTTGACCGGCTCGGACGAAAACACCCAAAAGGTCGTCGCCGCGGCCAAGGCTGCAGGACAAGAGCCGGCCGTTTTTTTGGACGGCATCGTCGGGAACTTTAAAAAGCTTTTTGCGGCACTCGATATTTCGTACGACCAGTTTATACGCACCACCGACGAGCAGCTGCATTGGCCCGGCGCTATAGCGCTGTGGAACAAGCTCGTGGCGGCGGGGGACTTGTACAAAAAAGAGTACGAGGGGCTGTACTGCGTGGGCCACGAAGCATTTATTACCGAAAAAGAGCTGGTCGACGGCCTGTGTCCCGACCATGGCACGGCGCCCGAGCATATTAAGGAAGAAAATTATTTCTTTCGCCTGTCGCGCTACACCGAAGAAATCCGCAACAAAATAATCTCCGACGAGTTGCGGATAGTGCCCGCCACGCGCAAACGCGAGATCTTGGCGCTGCTCGACGAGGGGCTGCAGGACGTGAGCTTTTCCCGGCCGCGCCATGCCGCGTCGGTGGGTATCCCGGTGCCGGGTGACGACTCGCAAGTCATGTATGTGTGGTGCGATGCGCTTAGCAACTACATCACGGCGCTCGGGTATGGTCGCGATGATGTGCTCTATCAGGAGTTTTGGCAAAACAATCCCGACAAAATGCATGTCATTGGCAAAGATATTTTGCGCTTTCATGCGGCTATTTGGCCGGGGATGTTGCTGTCGGCCGGGGTGCCGCTGCCCGCAACCATTTTGGTGCACGGGTTTATTACCTCGGGCGGCAAAAAAATGAGCAAGACGCTCGGCAATGTCGTCGACCCCGAGGAGCTTTTGGCCGAGTATGGCACCGACGCGGTGCGCTATTACTTGGCCCGCCACATATCGCCGTTTGAGGACGGCGATTTAACCCGCGAGCATTTTAAAGACGTGTACAACGCCGACCTTGCCAACGGCTTGGGCAATTTGGCGTCGCGCATTATGCAGCTGGCCCAGACTAATTTGGCAGAGCCGGTCAAGGTAGAGTGGCAACCATTCCCCCCAGAGTTTCAGGGCGCGATGGAGAAGTTCGAGATCAACAAAGCCGCCGAGTATGTGTGGTCGCGCATCCAGTCGCTCGACCAGCAGATAACCGAAACCGCGCCGTTTAAAGTCATCAAGACCGACCCCGAAAAGGGGAAGAGTCTCATTGCTAATTTGGTGCAAGAGCTCGCCCTGATAGACCTGATGCTCGAGCCGCTCTTGCCGCAAACCTCGCTCAAAATAATCGAGGCGATCATGGCCAACCAAAAGCCCCAAAACCTCTTCCCCCGCAAAGATTAGGTATGCGGCTCTTTGACGCACACTGCCACCTGCAGCTGCCGCAGTACGACGCCGATCGTGGGGCGGTCTTGGCGCGCATGCAAACGGCGGGGATGGGCGCGGTTGTTATTGGTGTCGATTACGAAACGAGCAAAGCCGGACTCGAGCTCGCCAAGCAACATGACTTTTTGTGGGCCAGCGTCGGCCTGCACCCCAACGATAACAAAGATGAATACTTCGATATATCGAAGTATTTAGAGCTCGCCCAAGATCCAAAAGTAGTTGCTATAGGGGAGTGCGGTCTCGATTATTTTAGGACCGAAGAAACGCCCGACAACAAAGCCAAACAAAAGACGCGTTTTTTGGCGCACATCGACTTGGCGCAAAAGGTTAATAAAGCGTTAATCATCCACTGCCGCAACGCGCACGATGACTGCTCCAGTATTTTGCAAAAAACTGGAATAGCTACACAGGTGCCGGTGGTTATTCATTTTTTTACGGGCTCGGGTGAGTTGGCGCAAAAGTATTTGGATCTCGGGTGTTATTTGTCATTCCCCGGGCCCATTACTTACACCGATATGTACGACGACAGCATTCGTGTGTGCCCGCTCGATAAAATGTTGATCGAGACCGATGCGCCGTTTGCCGCGCCGGTACCCTTTAGGGGCAAGCGCAACGAGCCCGCCTTTGTGGTCGAGGTCGCCAAAAAAATCGCCGCAGTAAAAAACGTCGATGTCGAAAAAGTCATACAGGCAACGGTACAAAACGCTTCATCTGTTTTCCACCTCTAAATTTTGTATACTACAGTGATGCCTTCATTTTTAAAGAATCCCAAAGTCGCCACCATGCTCGGCGTCTGTTTGGCCATGCTCTTGGCGGCGCTCGACCAAACCATCGTCTCGACTGCGCTGCCGCAGATAGTTAAAGAGTTAAACGGCCTTTCGCACTTGTCGTGGGTGTTTACCGCCTACATGCTGGCCTCGACGGTCACGGTGCCGCTGTACGGCAAACTCTCCGACATTTACGGCCGCAAGTGGTTTATGATCGGGGGCATCGCTATCTTTTTGCTCGGGTCGATACTCTCGGGCACGGCCACGTCGATGCTGCAACTTATTTTGTACCGCGCGCTCCAAGGCATTGGAGGCGGCGCGATTATGGTCAACGCCATCGCGGTTATTGGTGACCTCTTTAGCCCGCGCGAGCGCGGCAAGTGGCAGGGGCTTATTGGGGCGATGTTTGGCGTCGCGTCGGTCGCGGGCCCCCTCCTTGGCGGGTTTATCACCGACAGCTTTAGCTGGCGGTGGATCTTTTATATCAACATCCCGCTTGGCCTGTTGGCGCTTGCGGTTATTTGGCTCACCATGCCGGTTATCATCCACGGCGCACGCAAGCGGCTGCCCATAGACGTGGGCGGTGCGCTGCTGTTAGGCACGACACTGGTGCCGCTTTTGTTGGCGCTGGTGTGGGGCGGCAGCCAATACGCCTGGGGCTCGAGCATGATACAGATACTTTTTGCGGTTGCCATCGCCTCGTTTATTGCATTTATTATCGTCGAGGAGCGCGCCCAGGACCCTATCTTGCCGCTGTCTCTGTTTAAAAACCGCGCGTTTACTACCTCGGTAGTTACTGTGTTTTTGACCGCGGTGGCGATGTTTGGCTCGATTATCTTTTTGCCGCTCTTTGCCCAAAAAGTTATCGGTTTTAGTGCAACCTATGCCGGGCTTATCCTCACGCCGCTCATGCTTGGCATGGTGGTGATGTCGACTTTAACCGGGCAAATAGTGTCGCGCACCGGCCGTTATCGCTACCTTGTGGTCGGCGGCGTTGCGGTGGTGGTTTTGGGGATGTACCTCTTTTCGCAAATGGGGGCGGGGAGTACGCAGCTGGAGCTGATAATCAAAATGCTTATCTTGGGTGCGGGGCTTGGCGTCACCATGCCGGTGTTTAACCTGGTGGTGCAGAGCGCCTTTGGCCAAGAGCAGCTTGGTGTGGTCACCGCCTCGGTGCAGCTCTTTCGCTCCATAGGCGGGTCGGTCGGCGGCGCTCTTTTTGGCGGCTTGGTTAACCAAAAGCTAGCCTCGGGTGTATCGCTTGGGGTTGCGCTGCCGCAAACCTTTTTTGTCGCGTCCTGGTTTGCGGCACTCGCCTTTGTGGTAGTACTCTTTTTGCCCGAGATACCACTGCGCACCGGCGCCCGCCCCGCGCTCGAAGAGGCCGGTGTCGAGCTTGAAGAAGAGTTTGGCGTAGGCGAGGCCCGGGGGTTATAGCCTTATCTGTAGGCATTTTTTGAGCTATTGACGCATACCTTATTTGGGTGTATAATTGCAACTAGCTGATGGGACCGCTTTCGGCGGCCGCAGGACAGCACATTGCAATCGCGACTACTTGTTCAATTTTGGACTACCTGTCGCAAAGGAGACGACTATGAGCGAATTGACGTTCGATGTTGGCCTCGCTTCGAAGCTGAAGCAAGCGGTCATCCGCAACAACATCACCGACCTCGCAGACATCGACTGGCTGTGCGAAGGCGACAATCTCGCCAACGTGCGCCGGGTGCGGCTGGGACACGCCAACATCGTGGTTCCCGAGCATTTGATCGACTGCGACCAGGGCCCGTTCATCCCGAGCGGCTGGAAAGTCGAGGAGCACCAGAAAGGCGGCGCGTTCAAGTTCGACGCCTCGCAGGTGCAGTTCTACCTCGATAGTGGCCAGAAGAAAGGCAACTACATCGAGGGCAACAAGCTGCGCAAGCAGCTCGCGGGCAAGCCGGTCCTGAACGCGAATGTTCTCGACTACCTGCTCAAGAACCCGCAGCTCATCCCCGACGACTGGAAGAAAGATGAAAAGGGCAACACCCGCTACATCTTCTTCTGGGGCACCATCTACCGCCACTCGGACGGCTACCTGTACGTCCGGTACCTGTACTGGTTCGACGGCAGGTGGCAGTGGAACGATCGCTGGCTCGGCGACGACTGGCTCGGCGACAACCCTGCGGCGGTGCGTGCAAGTTGAACTCTGGCCTTTCGTTCCTTTGACCTAACGGTCCTCAGAACTTGGTCCTTTGGCCCGGCTTTTCCAAAAGCCGGGCTTCTTTTTTATATTTTTTGATATACTACGAAACGGCAATAGGTGAATATGCGGGAGATTACGGTTTCCTGCTGCCGAAGCCAGTATCCATACATCGAGAGCATCTCCGATTACGGTTTGAGATGGAGTGGTGTATGCAGAACTCTCAAAAAGTGAGCATACTTGGTGTGAGGCGCTAGGCGAGTTTCGCTCGCAAATACGATACAGCCTGTTTGAGCACTCAAAGGGCAGTGGCACGGACGGCGCTTCATACGCAACCGCAACTCGGACGACAACCTGTACGTCCGGTACCTGTACTGGAACGACGGCAGGTGGCAGTGGAACAATAACTGGCTCGACAACGACTGGAACGGCAACAACCCTGCGGCGGTGCGTGCAAATCTCCTCACTTCTCCCCCGGCTTTCCGGGGGAGTTTGGTTTTGCAAGTTGCCCTTGCCAGCCGCCGAACATTTTGCCTATTGTCTCCATAGGAGTTGCGAGTGCGATGTACCTCTTATCGTCGAGCGATTTTGTCTCCCACAAAATCATCATCATAATTTTGAGCGCGTCAAACTTTCGGATGGCAACGCGTACATACGGTAGCTTCTCTTGCGGCGTAAGGAAAGCCGCCATAACCGTCGCCTCAATGACCTCGATCCACAAAGAGTCTATGCGAGCGCCTAGGGTGTGGCGATGTGTCTTGGGTAGAGTAGAGTGATATTCATGCCACAACAGATAAGCCTGTTTGATACGCTCGAGCACGGGCAACAAACTCCTGCGGGGGGGGGGTTCGTCAAAGGAAGGTTTTCACTCATACGTATGAAGATATCATTTCGGTAGAAAATTTGCTCGACGCGTGGAAGGAATTTTTGAGAGGCAAGCGGAGCAAACAGGACGTGCAGGAGTTTCAAGTAGACTTGATGCACAATGTTTTCGCTCTCCACGAGGAATTAAAAGACAAAACTTACAAACACGGGGGCTACAAGTATTTTCGCATCGCCGACCCCAAGCCGCGCGATATACACAAAGCCGGCGTGCGCGACAGGTTGTTGCATCACGCACTGTATCGCAGACTGTACCCATTTTTCGACCGCACTTTCATATATGGAAGTTACTCCTGCCGGTTAGGGAAGGGGACGCATAAAGCGATGAACCAATTTCGTGCGTTTGCCTACCAAGTCTCCAAAAATCACACCCGCACCTGCTGGGTCTTAAAGTGCGACATTAAAAAGTTCTTTGCGAGCATTGACCACGAAGTATTATTTGCAGTCCTTGAGAAACATATACCCGACCAAAACATCCTGTGGCTCCTGCGCGAAGTGGTCGGCAGTTTCAAAACTTGGTCATCCGATGACCAAGTTTTAGCCAAAGGCTTACCGCTCGGGAATTTAACGAGCCAACTGCTGGTTAATATCTACATGAACGAATTTGACCAATATATAAAGCACAAACTCAAAATAAAATACTACATACGGTATGCCGATGATTTTGTATTTCTTTCTGATAAAAGACCAGAGTTAGAGAAAAGACTACGATATATCGTAGTCTTCTTGCGGGGTGAGTTAAAACTACAGCTGCACCCGAATAAAGTCTCGATACAAACTTTTGCATCAGGTGTCGACTTTTTGGGTTGGGTGCATTTTGCCAATCATCGGGTGTTGCGGACTACAAGTAAGCGGCGGATGTTTAGGAAGTTGCGCGAGCGGGCAGGGCAAGAGGCAGAGGAGGCGACTAAAGAATCTTATTTGGGATTACTGAAGCACGGCAGCGCTTACAAGTTGCGGCAAAAAATCTGATATGGTATGGTGTCCCCATGGCAGAAACAGCGCAGGCCCCCGCGGCCTCCACCCAAGCGCAGCCGAAGGATCCCCGCCCCGTATACGAGGTGGGCTTTCATCTGTTGCCCAGCATCCCCGAAGAGGGCGTTGGCGCAGCGGTCGAAAAGGTCCGGGCTCTCCTTGGCGATGCAGAAATTATTTCTCAGGGCTTCCCGGTCAAGACTACCTTGGCCTACACTATCGAGCGCGCCCACACGGGCAAGCACGAAAAGTTTACGCAGTCGTATTTTGGTTGGATTAAGTTTGTAACCGAGAACCGCGCGACCCTGCCGGTGCTCGAAAAGGGTCTTACGGGCCTGCACGAGGTGCTCCGCTCGCTTATTATCGAGACTATTCGAGAGGAGGCCAAAGAGGCACCGCGCCGCACGGTCTTTACCTCTGACCGCCTCGAGGGCAAAACCATCGAGAAGCCGGTTGGGGATGTAGAGAAGCCCGCTGAGGTTTCGGAGGTGGAGCTCGATAAGTCTATCGAGGCGCTAACCGGCTAAGCTATACTTACCGTATGTATCTCAACAAAGTAATGGTGTTCGGCAACCTGACCCGCGACCCCGAGGTCCGCGCGTTGCCCAACGGCGGCAATGTGTGCAGCTTTGGTATCGCGACCAACCGCGTGTACAAAAAGCAGGACGGCAGCAAGGCCGAGGAGGTCGAGTTCCACAACATCGTCACGTTTGGCAAGTTGGCCGACCTCTGCGCGCAGTACCTTAAAAAGGGCTCGAGCGCCTATGTTGAGGGCCGGCTCAAGACCCGCAGCTGGGACGACAAAGACAGCGGCAAAAAGCAGTACAAGACAGAGATAGTCGCCGACACGGTGCAGTTTGGCCCGCGCAGCGCCGCAACCGGCGGCGGCGCGCCCAAGGAGCGCACAACCGATGCCGAGGCTCCGCAGAAGGCCCCTAAAGATGACGCAATAGACTATCCGTCTGAAGATATTAACCCCGACGACATCCCATTTTAACCAACACTTATATGGCAAAAGAATACGTACCCCAGTTCAATACGATCGACTACAAAGACACCGAGACGATGAAAAAGTTCATCAACCCGCACGGCAAAATCATGCCGCGCCGCCGCACCGGCCTTAGTGCCCACGGCCAGCGCGCCCTGGCCCAAGCGGTCAAACGCGCCCGCTTTATGGCGCTCCTGCCCTACATCGTCCGCTAGTAACAAAAAAATAAAACCCTTTTTATTTTTTATCCACCCGTTCGACGTACTCGTTGAGTACGGTGTTAATGCTCACAATGTCACCCTCGTTGATAAAGAGGGGGGCGGTCACGGTGGCGCCGGTCTCGAGGGTTATCACTTTGCTGCCACCTTGCGAGGTGTTGCCGCGCACGGCGGGCGGCGCGTCGGTCACCTTGAGCTCCATCTTGATGGGGATTTTAATACCGATGATCTTTTCGTCAAAAATGAGCGCTTCGACCAGCATATTGGGCTTCATAAATTGGGAGCCCTGGCCGATAGTCTCTTCGCTCAGCATAAAGCGGTCGGCGGGATTTTTTTCATCGCAAAACCAGCGCTCGCCCTGCCTACCGGCAGGCAGGCCTTGTTTGGTGTACAAATATTTAACCTGCTTGGTCGACAGGTCGGCCTCGGAGGCCTTTTCTGATACATGAAAGGCCATCTCGGTCACCTTGCCGGTAATGAGGTGGCGCAGCTTGGTTTGGTTAACCGGCTTGCGCTGCTGCTTGCGAAAGACGTGCGCGTCGAGCACCTCGTAGGGCTCGTCGCCCACCAAAATAACCTTGCCCTTTAAGATTTCGTTGTATTCAAGCATCGTCGTGTTTTTAGTTTAACACCTGGCATTCTATACTAAGTTGGCCTATGCGTCGATATTTGCTCCCAACCCTTTCAGGTGTCTTACTTGCGCTTGCGCTCGGCCCTTGGTATATCTGGCCTCTTGCATTTGTCGCGCTGGCGCCCCTTTTTTATTTTGCGCAGCAGCCACGCACCCGGGGCGGCCTATTTTTAGGGGGATGTATTGCGGGGAGTATTGGCACCCTGCCGAGTCTCTACCTGTCTCTTTTTTCTTTAGTCATGCAACCGGGGGCGCCGCTCTTTACCTACGCGATACGCGCGAGCAGTTTTCTTGTCCTTATGGTGTTTAGTGCAACCTTTGGAGTCGTTGCGCTCTTGTATGGTATAGGGCGAAGCAAGCAGCCGCTCCTCGACAGTCTACTGGCCGCCTCGTTGTATACCGTCGGGGAACTTTTCTTGTTTACTTTCGTGAGCGGATATTATTATCCGTCGGTTGCCCATGCGGTGGCGTCGTTTCCCCCAGCGCTGATCGTTGCGTCTCTCGGCGGCGTGCCGCTCGTTATATTTGTCACAGCATGGACAAGTGCGGTCTTGGTGCAGCACTCGTGGAGACTTGTCTTTGGCGCCGGCCTTTGCGTGGCGATTCTTTGTACAGGAGCTTACTACTACGGGAGACTGCATACTACCGGAGGTGCGATACTTCCCATTGCCTTGATACAGCGTCACCCCGAGTCATTGTTGTACGTCACTGCCCCGGCACCGGAGCCGTTTGGCGACTACGGATTGCAGACCCTTATAGCAGAGGCTGTGCAAGGTGGCGTTACCCCGTTGGTAGTGTACCCATTTTCTCCGGCTGAGATTATTTATAGCGGCTCTCGCCCAATGATCGAAGGTGTTGTTAACCTCGTCCCGGATGCTGCGCTCGGAGCTTGGCTTAAAACTTTTGCGCCAACCTCGACCACGGTAGTGCTATGGAATACGGCCGCCACAGAGGGTAATCTCTACGACGAGTTTAATGTGTGGCGCGACGGCACCGAACAAACGTATCAAAAGCATGTTCTGTATCCGTTTTCGGACTATCTGCCGCCGTGGGTACGCGCGCTTGGTTTTGCACGTTTGCCGTATACGCTGACCCCCGGAGTGGCGGGTGAGGCAACCATCAACGATGTCCGGTTAGAGGGATTGTTTTGCTCCGAACTTCAACAAGAGGGGTATGCGCGCGAGCAGGCAGCGCAGGGCGACGTGCTGCTCTCGATCGGTTTTGACGCCATGTTTCCGGGGGCTTTTGCGGGGGACTGGAGTCTTGCGGCTGCGCGTCTGCGCGCGGCCGAAAATGGTATACCGGTAATCCGCAGCACTATTTCGGGGCCTTCGGGTATTGTAAATGCGGACGGCAGCATAGGGGAGACTACTCCTTATGGAAGCGAGGGTGTGATGCGGGGCGCTGTCTCGGTCAAGAAAATAGCTACGCTTTACCGGTATGCAGGGTCGGCCCCGGCATACGCAATCATGTTGACGACCCTAGCCCTCGTGCTGTATAGGCGTTTTTGGAGATCTAGATCTCTTTATAGTGCGGATCTATAAGGACCTTAATACTTGCAGAGGTTTTAGGACCACCGGCGCCGTCTTCGCAGGTGAGTGTAAACGTTGTCGTTTGAGAAAGTGCGCCTGTCGGAGCCGATCCGCTCCCGGTGCTACTCCCACCACTAAAGCCGTTATCTCCTTTGACTACACAATCGGTGGCGTTGGCGGTGTTCCAGGTAAGAGTGGCCGAGCCTCCGGTACCTAGCGTGGAGGGGGTGGCATAAAAGCCGGGTCCGGGCGATATGCTCGGGGCAGGGCACTGGCTGTTGGGCGGAGGGGTGGCACTGCACGAGCCGGTGCCATTGCCGTTGTTAACTATGGTGCCTGCGTTAGTCATGCCGCAGGCATTGGCCGGCGAGGTGCAAGGGTCGTTTGCATACACAGTCCCACCCCCACCTCCGCCGCCCCCACCACTGCTACAAATCAAGCCAATCGCACACGCAACTCCGGTAGCGGCGCCCGCGTACAGCGGCTCTGCGAAGACGCCAAAAAGAGCCGCGCCAAGCCCGCCGGTTGCTGCAGTGAGCACGACGGCGACCACGATCGCAAAGACGGTAAACACCGCTTGGGCTACAGAACTTCCTCTTGGGTTTTTAATAATCATTGGGTGTAGACAACCATGCCCTCCGCTTCTTTTTAAGTATATACTCTAGATACACTCTCTTTTGAGTTATACACATGACCTGGCTACGTCCCACCCTCCTTGTGCTGCTTAGCGTCATCGCGGGATTTGTACTTGATGCCGCCGTGAGCTACTGGTTTGCCACGACCCAAAGCGGGCAGGCCATAGTCCGTGACTTTCTTGTTGCACAGACAAAAAAAGACGTGACCGCAAATATGGCGACTGTGGCGTCTTCGACCCCTGTCTACAAAACCGGCATACTCCCCATACCGGCGAGTTATGCCAATACCGACTACTTTACCGCCATCAACAACGTCCTCTCTGATATTGCACTCGTAAACAATGCAAACGTTGCGCTCGCACCCTTGCTGTTGCAGCTCAATCAAAAAACCCTTTCATGCAGCTACCAAGGATTCTACGACCTGATGGGGCAGGCGAGGGCGTCGGCAAATCAAAACCAGGCGCTTGCGGCACAACTCACTATACACATCAACGCGCTTGCAGCTGCTAATACCGCAACTAAAGACACTATCACCAGGTCGCAGACGCAGACGTTTGTTGCTACCGGGCAAACGCTTGGTACGGCGCTTCAGGCATATGCTACCGACGTGCAAAATATTCTCTATGGCGATACCCCGACAAGCGCACAGATAGCCGAATTTCAGTCGCAGATAAACACCGTTAAGGGCGCTTCGCAGACGTTTGCCGATGCACTCAAGCCCCTGTTGCAGCACATTATCGAGGGTGACCAAGCGGTCATACAAGCTGCGTCCTCTACGCCCGCAAAAAAGTAGCCGTTTGAAACCCCGCGTGGCCCCGCGCTGTTATAAGCGGTGCACATGATATATGCTGTGGGCATGGAGTCTTTTGGTAAAGAAGAGCGCAGCGACGAAGAGCTGCTGGCGCTGTCGATAACGCACCCAAGCTACTTTGCGCTCTTGGTGCGCAAGTATGAGGCCGCGTTTTTGCGCAAGGCGGTCTCTATCGTGCGCGACGAGGAGGACGCCACAGACGTAGTGCAAGAGGCGTTTACCAAAATCTATCTCAACGCCAAAAAGTTTAAAACAGTCGAGGGCGCGCAATTTTCGTCGTGGGCCTATCGTATACTCATCAACACGGCGCTCACCCAGTACCAAAAGCGCAAGCGGCGCGGCGCGGTAACCGCGCAGCTTGACGACGAGATCTGGCAACTTATCCCCGACAAAAACCTCCGCCAGTTTGAGAAGAAGGAGTTTATCGATGAGGTCGCCTCGGTGCTCTCGCGCATGCCGGCGCCGCTTGCCCGAGCGCTCAACTTGTTCTTTTTAGAAGGGAAGACCCAAGAGGAGATTGCTCAAGAAGAGGGTTTGACCGTGGGCGCCATAAAAACCCGTGTGCACCGCGCCAAAAAAGAGTTTAAAAAGATTTACGAAACCTTAAGCATTAAAAGCTAGTTGCACATGGTATGACCAGCAAAATAGAGCAGCAAGTAATGGCGGGGGTAGGGGTTATTTATACAGTGCGCACTCTTACCAATGCCACAGCTCTTAAACTCTACTCTTTTGTTGCGGCTTCGTATGTGCTGGTGCAGTTAACGTGGGTGCACAAGGTGTTTGCCAACTGGGCGCACGTGGGGCTAAGCGGCACGGGGCAGTTTGTCACTTACGCGGTCTTGCACACGCACCTGCCGGTGCAGCTGACGCTGGTGGTGTTGGCGGTCATAAGCATCTCCCTTTTGCGCGACGCGGTGCGCTCCCTTGCACACCCCAATCTACAAATGGCCTAAAAAGCCTTATTTTCAGGTTTATTTTGAGCTATTGACTTTATTCTTGTTTGGGTGTATAGTTAAAGATGGCTGATGGGACCCGATTCCGGGCCTCAAAGACAGCTCATTGTAAAGACTCTTATCTATCAGGTAAGAGAAACTCCCGACTATCAGTCGGAAGGAGATTGCCATGAAGTACGCTAATCTCGACCTCGGGACCATCGAGGCGGTTTTCAACAAGCTTGGCGGTATCGAAGGTGCGCAAGCCTTTTTGCGGGACGAGGTCACCGTGACCAAACCGGCAAAACCGAACCTCCTCCAACTCGTAACAACCGCCTCGGTTGCTGCGATCGAGAGCTTCAAGTCGGCGGAGTCCTTCAAGGTCGACACCAAGAAGACGGCCACGCGGATCTGGTACCTCGGCGATAACTTCACAAAGCACTTCGGCCGCAAGGAAGAAGGTGCTTCGGAAGCCGTCGAGATCAAGGTCCACAAGCTGACCGAGTCATCGCTTGACGCCCCGATTATTACGGAGCTCGCCGATAAGTGCGAGATCACCCTCGGCCAGTTCTTCGCTCTGCTGTCAAAGCAGGGCAAGGGCGAAGCCGGGCCGCTGCTCACTAACGGCTGGGCGAACATCGCCTACATCCGCGATGACGACGGCATCCTCTGGGCGGTCAGCGCCTCCTGGCACGCCGGCAGCGGCGGCTGGAACGTCGAGGCTCGCTCGGTCGTCGGCCCGGATAGGTGGCTTGCTGTCAACCAGGTCCTGTCTCGCTGATTCTTGCTGCTAAATCACTTTGCTTTGGGTTTGACTTTGAACCCTTAGTCACTTTGACCCTCTGAACCTAAAAAATTCAGGGGGTCTTTTCTTTCTG
>CAIWUA010000028.1 GCA_903915735.1 Candidatus Adlerbacteria bacterium | reverse complement strand
CGGCGAGCTTGAGCTGCGCTGGAAGAACGAAAAGCAGGTTTTGCAAGACATCAAAGCGATTAAAAAAGAGCTCGAGAGCTTGCGGGTAGAGGCCGATGCCGCCGA
Organism: Candidatus Adlerbacteria bacterium; assembly: GCA_903915735.1. Classification (GTDB taxonomy): domain Bacteria; phylum Patescibacteriota; class Minisyncoccia; order Phycocordibacterales; family SBAW01; genus GWA1-54-10. The sequence continues at coordinate 6,633 of CAIWUA010000028.1, read as the reverse complement.
GGCCGAGGTCGACCTGTCGCGCGCCGCCGAAATCCGCTACGGCGAGATACCGAGCCTCGAGCGCGAGTTAGAGCAAAAGCAAAAAAAGCTCAAAAAGTTGCAGAGCACCCGCCGGATTTTGAAAGAAGAGATAACCGAGTCGGATATCGCCGCGATTGTGTCTAAATGGACCGGCATACCGGTGTCGCGCATGCTCGAGGAGGAGGCCGAAAAGTTGTCCCGCATCGAGCAGGTGCTCGAGTCGCGCGTGGTGGGGCAGTCGGCTGCTGTGCAAAAGGTCGCCGACGCGGTTAAGAGAAGTCGCGCGGGCATATCAGACCCCAACCGTCCTATTGCCTCGTTTATGTTTTTGGGGCCGACCGGCGTCGGCAAGACCGAGCTCACCAAAGCTTTGGCCGAGTTTATGTTTGACGACGACAAGGCGCTTATCCGTGTCGACATGTCTGAGTACATGGAGAAGCATAGCGTCAGCAAGATAATCGGCGCGCCGCCGGGCTATGTCGGGCACGAAGAGGGCGGGGCGTTGACCGAGCTGGTGCGCCATCGGCCGTACGCGGTCTTGTTGTTTGACGAAATCGAGAAGGCACACCCCGAGGTGTTTAACATCCTCTTGCAGGTCTTGGACAACGGGCACCTGACCGACGCCAAGGGGCGCAAGGTCAACTTTCGCAACACGATCATCATCATGACCTCAAACATCGGTGCGCAATACATCGACAAGATGGAGCAAATAGGCTTTCAGGCCCTTGGGGCGACCGACGAGAGCAACTACTCGCTGGCTAAAAACAAAGTCGAGCAGTCGCTTAAAGAGTTCTTCCGTCCCGAGTTTCTTAACCGTATCGACGAGATTATTATCTTTAATATTCTTAGCCCCGACGCGGTCAAAGAGATAGTCGGCATCCAGCTTAAAGAGGTCATGGCGCGCTTGGCGGCCAAAGACATTACGCTCACGCTTGCGCCGTCGGTGTACGAGTACCTATCGAAAGAGGGTTATAACCCGCACTATGGTGCACGCCCGCTGCGCCGGCTTATCCAAGACAAAATACTTACTAAAGTTGCCAGCTTTATGGTCAGCCGCGGGGTGCTCAGCGGTGGCGAGGTTACCGTCGGGGTCAAAAACGGCGAGTTTACCTTTGATGTCCGCAAGTCCGCCAAAACCCGCGTGAGCAAAGCGGTCATTGCCGAAGAGAAGGTTGGAGCGTAATATAAGGCTTGCACTCGTGTGCAATGCGTCGGTGGCGGAGTGGTCAATCGCAACTGGCTGTAAACCAGTCGCCCTTGTGGCTACGTAGGTTCGAATCCTACCCGGCGCACAAAAGAAAAAGGCCCGCTTTGGCGGGTTCTTTTCTTTTGTGGCACGGGAGAAAGGCATGGGATGCCTTTCGGTAGGATTCGAACGCCGGAGCGGGCCCCAAGCGAGCACGCTTGGGAGCGAGGCGGTGCCCAGACAAAATTTTGCGACGGCAAAGTTTTAGTCGAGGGAGAAATTCCTACCCGGCGCACCAAGTTTTAGAAGAAATACAAGGTTCATTAAAACAGCAGATAGCTGTGGTATTGTTGCTTCATGAACAAAGTTACTATAGTTGGTGTTGTTGTCGCGCTTGTCGTGGTCGGCGGGGGATTTTTATTTTTTCAAAATAGCAACCTAGGCAGCCCAACGCCTCAGCCGGGGCAATCTGTTTTTGACGGCAAAAACTCAACCTTTACTATCGACGGCCACGAGGTCACGCTGGTTAACGGCGTCTCGGCGGTGCCCGCGGCACCAGGCTCGGCCTCGATGGTTACTACACGCTACTTTGGCAACGAGGCCACCGGCGACCTTAGTGGCGACGGCTTGGCCGACACAGCCTTTTTGGTCACTCAAGATGGTGGTGGCAGCGGGTTGTTTTATTACGCGGTGGTCGCTCTTAAGACTCCTACCGGATATAAAACGACAAACGCCTTCCTTGTTGGCGACCGTATAGCCCCACAAACAACTCAAATAAATACCAATGCGCAGGAGTTGTATGTCAATTTTGCCGAACGTAAACCGGGCGAGCCGATGTCTGCGCAACCTTCTGTTGGGGCAACACTATACCTCAAAGCTACTCCGCAGGGCGTATTGGAAGGGTTGATGAAATAAAACATAGGGTATGATTAGGGGATGAAGTCGCGTGCTCTTTGGTATGCATTCTCGGCCCTGTTGTGGGCTACCGTGCCCCTTGCGGCGTCGGCGGCGGGGCTGGTGCCGTGCGGGCTTAATGGCGATGCGGCGGCTACCTGCAATATCTGCACCTTTGGGCAGCTGCTACAAAACATCATCAACTTTGCTATCGGGCTCTCTATCCCATTGTCGGCGGTACTCTTTTCGTACGCGGGGTGGTTGTACTTTAGTAACCGCGAAAATACCTCTCAGATAGAAAAGGCGCACCGCATATTTACCACGGTGTTTATCGGCTTTTGCATAGCGATAGGCGGCTGGCTTATTGTCCAGACGGTACTCAAGACGCTCGCCCCCGGCTACCAAAGCTGGACCACGTTTACTTGCAACAACGCCGACCGTGCGGGGAGCGGTGCTCCAGGCTCAAAAAATCCTAATCTTACCGATCTCTTCCAACAATCGGGCTTGCCGGGGCTGACTAGTGTCGCACCACCACCTATGGGCGGGTCATTGTCTGGGACAGTGTGTCCGGGCGGCAGTTCTCCATCAGTAACTGAGAATGGAAATGTGTGTGTAGGATCTAATGGCGCCATAACGCCGGCCCAATATGCAAATGCAGGCGCTGCCAACAATGCTATTGCTGCCGGCGCAGCGGCCTACTACGGTACGGATACAAGCAGCGGCCCCGGCGGTGGAAACGTAGCGTGTGCGTGGGCGGTAAATAATATCCTCCAAAAAGAAGGAATTCCTTCAATAGATGGCAACCTCGTGGCTGACATGCAGACACAGCTTCAGAATGGTCGGGGAACACCAGTTGATTTAGCCAACGCACAAGCCGGCGATATTGTGATATGGAAGACTGATACCGTAAGCCACGTGGGTATTTGTTATAATGCTAACTGTAGTCAAGTTGTTTCAAATTCTTCAAATAGTGCCAGCTTTACTAACATTAGTGGCACGACATTCCAGGGAGTACCCGGTAACATTTATCGGGTAAATAAATAGTCATGAATCGTTTTATTTCAATTCTTATCGCAGTTATTACCATCGGTGCCGTGGTGGTATTTGGTTTCCTGTATCTTTCGCGTCCTGCAACTCCCACAGTTCCTGTACAACAACAAGGGGGTGTACCGTCCGATAACACCTATGTTGCGCAGTCCGCTGGGCGATCAAAGGAGGCCGCAAAGGCAGCTTTTCAACAGGCGGTAGACCGGCAGAATATCGACAATACAAAATTATACCAAACCTCGATTGCAGGAGATTATGCGTTGCAGGTCTGGGCGGGGAATATTATGGGGGGCGAAGCTCTCCTAAAATATGATGAGGTACAAGGCCGCTGGAGTATTGTCGAGAGTAGTGGGGGGTCTTATAGTGAGGCGGCCCTTGTCTCTCGAGGCGTACCAACCAGCACCGCGGAGTCCCTATTGGTGGGGATGCCGCAATAAGGCAACAGGTTGCCCAAAAGAGCCTTTTAGGCTATATTCATCTGGTCATGTCACAAGTCAGACTCATCAAGCTGCAGTGCAGCAAATGCAAGCGCATTAACTATTGGTCCAGCAAGAACAAAAAGCTGGTTACGCGCAAGATAGAGCTCAAAAAGTACTGCAAGTGGTGCCGTCTCTCGACGCCCCACAAAGAGGCCAAGAAGTAGGCTTTAGCCACTAGCCATTAGGGTTTAGGGGCGCTACTATTGGCTAAGTTCTAGTCGCTAGTGGCTAGAGAAGGGCCTATAGTTTAACGGTAGAACAACGGTCTCCAAAACCGTTAGTCGAGGTTCGATTCCTCGTGGGCCCGCTACTGCAAAAACGTTTTAGATAACCTTAAAGCCTCGGTCTTGTTTGCAACCCAGCGGATGTCTTTGTTGCGCTTAAACCATCTCATTTGGCGGATGGCATATTTGCGCTCGCCGTTGGCGATTTTTTCTATTAACTCTTTTTTAGAAATCTTTTTATCTAGGTAGTCGGCCAATAGGGCAAACTCAAACCCAAGCTCTTGGTAGCGTTTTTTTGTCAGGTTAGCCCGCAGTTTTTTAGCCTCGGCTACCATGCCGCGCTTAAGGCGCTCTTCGACGCCTGCGACAAGATTTTTAGACTGCCCCAACCCAAGCCACAGCACATCGTACTTGTTGTTAGTCGTACTTGTTGGAGGCACTTTCCCAAGTGCCCTTGCTATCTCGATAGCGCGCACCAAGCGTACTTTGTTGAGCGGGTCGACGCGCGCGGCGCTTGTAGGGTCGAGTTTGGCTAGCTGTGCAAGCAGCTGTGCGGGAGTTTTTTTATTAAGCACGGCGCGCAGCGTGGGGTTGGGTGCAACTTGCGGTAAGTTGTTGTACAAAAGCGCCTCGGCATAAAACCCCGCACCCCCAACTATAATTGGGAGCTTACTATTGTTTATCATAGTGTCGATAATTTTTGCGGCGGCCTCTTGATATTGCCCGGCGGTGTACTGTTTGGCGGGGTTGGCTATACCCACCATATGCCCCGGCTCGGCGCGCGAGATAACATGCATACCTTTGTACATCTGCCGCGAGTCGGCCGAGATTATTTCGCCACCCAATTTTTGGGCAAGGTAGGTACCAAGCGAGCTTTTGCCCGACGCGGTAGGCCCGACAACAGCGATTATTTTAGGTCTGCTCACGGCTTGAATGTACCCTGTTTGGTCGTAAAAGAAAAACGGCAGTCTAGACGACTGCCGTGCGAGTTCCTTCGAGATACCGCATAGCCAAGCGGTACTGATGGTGGGTGATAGAGCCGACGTCATAGCCAAGGTTGAGCGTCGATCGCACTGTCGATACGGCATGTACCGCCGTACCAAGTTTGTCGAAATATTCTTCACCGCCTTGTTCGTAGGTGAGAAATACCCAACAGTCGCTTACCTGGTAGCCGTTTGCCTCGAGCGTTGCCATAAACCGCCGCTTGCTAAAACCCATATGAATGAGGTCATCAATTACGCATACCGGCCCGGACTTATAGTTTGCGTTGTCTATGATGACAAATCCAGCTTCCCGTTTTGCCAACCGCAGGCGTGGCAGGTAGCAGCCCTCGCGTCGCAGGTAGTTTTGTACCCTGCGAGCAATGCAGTCTCCCACATGGGGGATACCGGCTATAGCCTCGGGGCGAGGTTTGGTTTTAAGAAGGCCGTGTCCGATAAACGCGGCCATACGGTCCATGTCGTCGTCGCTCAAACGGCCCTCGGGCCGCATCCTTGCGGTGCAGAGGTTAAATTTAAACGGCGGCACCGGCGCCGATAGGTCGACCTTGTTGTGCGTGTGGCGGATACCGCCCTCGTCAAACTGGAGACCCCTTGTCGCGATGACGTCCGCAAGAAAGTCGTTCAACTCTCGTTGAATAGTCATGATGTACCTCACTGTGGAGAACTTGTCTTCTGCCCCGCACAGTAGCACGGTGGAATTAAGGCGGCAAGAATGATAAAGTGAGCCGGTACCCCAAGCCGGGATGGCGGAATTGGTAGACGCACGGGACTCAAAATCCCGCGATGGCAACATCATGAGAGTTCGATTCTCTCTCCCGGCACTACTTCGCTAAAGCTTCGAAGTGCACAGCACTCGTGTTAAAATAGTTGCATGCCCCCGCAGTTTTATAACAACGCTATTTTTTGGGTCGAGGTCGACAAAATTCGCCCCAACCCTTTTCAGCCCCGGCGCGAGTTTGACGAGCAAAAGCTCGCCGACCTGTCGAGGTCAATCCGCCAGTACGGCGTCATCCAGCCGCTCACCGTGAGCCGTGTCGAGGTGCAAAAGCCCGACGGCGGGTTGGCGACCGAGTACGAGCTCATAGCAGGCGAGAGGCGCCTGCGCGCCGCCAAGCTGGCCGGTATCCGCGAGGTGCCGGTCTTAATCCGCGCCGGCCAAGACGACGACAAAACCAAGCTCGAGTTGGCTATTATCGAAAACCTGCAGCGCGAGGACCTTAACCCCATCGACCGCGCCAAAGCGTTTGAGCGGTTGACCAAAGAGTTTAACTTTAAACACCAAGAGGTCGCCGAAAAGGTCGGCAAAAGTCGCGAGTATGTGAGCAACACGCTGCGCTTGCTCATGCTGCCCGAGACCATGCAGCAGGCGCTGTCAGAAGGGAAGATAGCCGAGGGTCACACGCGGCCGCTCCTTATGCTCGCCGACCGCCCCCAAGAGCAAGAGACTTTGTTTAGAGAGGTGATGCTCAAGCGCCTCACGGTGCGCGACACCGAGGCTATCGCGCGGCGCATCGCCGTTGACCGCGTTCGCAAAAAGGAGTATTTGTACTCGCCCGAAATTTTAAATATGGAGAAAGAGCTTACCGAGGCGCTCGGCACGCGCGTCGCTATCGAGACTAAAGAGCACGGCGGCAAACTGTCGATAGACTTTATGTCCGAGGACGACCTGCGGGTTATTTTTACTCAACTGGCTGCGCGTATTGCCGAGGCAAAACAAGCATCGGCAGGGATAAACACTTCGGCAGAATCACCTGATCAAAAGTCCTCGGATCTCCTGTCCG
>CAIWUA010000027.1 GCA_903915735.1 Candidatus Adlerbacteria bacterium | reverse complement strand
GTATAAATGAATTGGAGTACCAAAGAATTGCTTTTGACGGGTTGGTCAGAAAAGTACAATAATATTTCGAAATTTCGACATGTAGAGATTTCGATAGTAGATTCTCAACCGTCTCGGTGCTCCAATCTCGGTGTTACTATATCGATATATCGAAATTTTGATATTTCGATACTTCACTCATGGCCACGATTCAAAAATTTGAAGACCTTATCTGTTGGAAAAAAGCCCGCGAATTAGCAAACTGTATTTTTGACCTTACCGACAGTTCGCAATTTAAAGACTTTGACCTTAAACGCCAGATCCGGCGTGCGGCCATCTCGCCGCTCTCCAATATTGCCGAAGGGTTTGACCGCGGCACCCGCAATGAGTTTATAGATGCCCTTTTTATAGCTAAGGGCGAGGCGGGCGAAGTGCGCGCCCAACTCTATATTGCTTTTGACCGCGGATATGTTTCTGCCGAAGGGTTGAAGAAAGGTCTTGGACTGACCGATGAGTGTTCACGGCTGATACAGAGCTTTGTGATGAAGGTAAAAGGTGGTTCAGAAAAAGGGATTCAATTCAAGCACGTTCCTAAAGCTGATCCGCTCGATGCATTTTTGCGCGACAATCCTGAGCTGCAGAAATTTAAGAAGTGAAATATCGATATTTTTATATTTCGAAATTTCGATAGGACGCGGTACACTGGCCTAATGCAAGAATCGGCAAGACAACAGACAACAGAACCACAGCCGGCAGAAACTCTGATTCCGCGGGCGTCGGCGGGCGGGGTTATTGTCAATCGGGCAGGCGAGATTTTGCTCGTGCAGCAGCACAACAACTCGTGGTCTTTGCCCAAAGGAGGAATTAATGAGGGCGAGAGCGAGTACGAGGCCGCGTTGCGTGAGATAAAAGAGGAGACCGGTATTACAAGGTTGAGCCTTGTTGGGCCGCTCGGCTCGTACGAACGCTACTCGATTGGCAAAGATGGTATGGGCGAGACGAAAGAGTGGGGGAGTCGCAAGCGTACGTTCTTTTTGTTTAAAACAGACGAGGTGGTTGCCGGCGGTTTTAATGATCCCGACGGCGAGATTACCAAAGTGCGTTGGGTCACGGTCGATGAAGCGGTTGTGTTACTGACCCACCCTAAAGACAAAGAGTTTTTAGACTCTATAACGCCCAACATTAAAGCTATAATTACGTGATGTTGTCGTTGCCGCTTATCGTTGGCGCGTTTGTCGCGGGTATCCTCATGTTTCTTGCGCCGTGCACGCTGCCTATTGTGCCGGGATACTTGGCCTTTATCGGTGGCAACCAAAAGTTGGTACTGCGCAACGCGCTCGCGTTTGTGGTCGGATTTTCGCTGTTGTTTGTGCTGCTCGGGGCCTCGGCGGGGCTTTTTGGGATAGTTATAGGGTCATGGCGTTTCGTGCTGGGGCGTATCGGTGGAGCATTTTTTATACTTTTTGGCCTTACTATGCTCGGGGTTTTTAATATCCCGCTCCTGAGCCGCGAGCGACATATCAAGCTCCCAAGCTTTATAACCGTGGGCAATCCGGCAAGCTCGTTTGTCATAGGGGCGCTCTTTGCGTTGGGTTGGAGCCCCTGCGTCGGGCCCATATTGGGCGCAATTTATGGGCTGGCGTTTTACTCGCAAACGGCACTGTCGGGCGCACTGTTGCTGGCGGTATTTAGCGCGGGGTTTGCGGTACCGTTTTTACTTAGCGCTCTTTTGCTGGCGCGTGTGCAGGGCTTCTTTTTAAAAATAGCGCGCGCGGCCGAGATAGCTTCGAAAATAGGAGGTGTCTTTTTAATACTGCTCGGCACACTTATGTTGTTTGATGCGACCGGGCTTTTGGTTTCGTGGAGCTTTACACACTCGAGCGGTCTGTATAACCGATTGCTTAACTTGATGTAATTAAGTAGAGTTACTATATGCCGTGGCTGCCAATCATAGTCGCTCTTGTGGCCGCGTTTTTTATCCTCAAGTTTTTAGTCAAACCTTTATTTAAACTAATCGCGCTTCTCGCGCTTGCCGGTATTGTATGGCTTTTGTTGACGAACTTTCTATAGAGGCCTCGGCCGGCAAAGGGGGCGACGGCGTGGTGCGCTGGTTGCATCTTAAGGGCAAAGAGTACTCGGGTCCGGCCGGCGGCAACGGCGGCAACGGCGGCGACATATACATCCATGCGGTGCGCGACATCGCGCTGCTTGGCCGCTACAGGGGCGAAAAGAGTTTTAAGGCGGGCGACGGCCAAGACGGCCAAAGTTACAGCATGGAAGGGAAGCAAGGCAAAGATTTAATCATCGACTTGCCGGTCGGCTCTATTGTGCGCAACGAGCACACGAACGAGGAGTTTGAGTTGTTGGTCGAGGACGAAAAAAAGCTGATACTCAAGGGCGGCCGCGGCGGGGCGGGCAACGAGGCGTTTAAGTCGTCGGTCAACACCTCGCCTATGGAGTGCACGCCGGGCGCGGCCGGCGAGGCGGCACGGTTGCACATCGAGCTGCGGCTCTTTGCCGACGCAGGGTTTGTGGGGCTGCCCAACGCAGGCAAAACCAGCCTGCTTAATGCACTGACCAACGCCCACGCCAAGGTTGGCGCCTACGCCTTTACCACACTTGACCCAAACCTCGGGGTGCTCCCGGGCGGCTATATTTTGGCCGATATCCCCGGGCTTATCGAGGGGGCGAGCGGCGGCAAGGGCCTTGGCGCCAAGTTTTTGCGCCATGTCGCCCGTACCCGCGAGCTTATACATTGTGTATCGCTCGAGTCGGAGACCCCTATTGAGGACTACCAAACCGTAAGAGGGGAGCTAGAGCAGTTCTCGGCAGAGCTAGCCAAGAAGCCCGAGATCGTCGTTTTGACCAAATCGGACACCCGAGAACCCGAGCAAATACAAGCTATTGTGGCCGCATTTAAAAAAATAGGTAAGGAGACCCTGCTCGTTACCGTGCTCGACGACCAGTCGCTAAAGGCTTTGAGCGATAGGCTCTCTGCGGTATTGTAAGGTACATGTCAGAGTATCGACTTACGGTAGGGCTCGAGATACATGCCGAGCTTAAGACCCGCACCAAGATGTTTTGCGGCTGCCTTAACGCCCCCGACGAAAAGCACCCCAACGCTAACATTTGCCCGGTGTGTATGGCGCACCCCGGCACCTTGCCGGTCATTAATAAAGAGGCGGTGCACAAAGTGCTTTTAGTGGGCACCGCGGTTGGTGGAAAATTGG
>CAIWUA010000026.1 GCA_903915735.1 Candidatus Adlerbacteria bacterium | reverse complement strand
CACATCCAGCCGCAAGAGCCGGTCGCTGAAAGCCGAGTTGGTCTGTTCCACCAAATCCTTGGACAAAGCTAAAGCCGTATTCATCTGCCTGGAGCGCATGGAGTCCACCACGAGTTCGCGCAGGGCCTGGCAGCGCAAGGCGGGGCTGGATGAAGAAATGCGCATGAGCGTGGTCCGTGCTTCGGCTCTGGTCGGCTCGGTGGTACTGTGGAGGCGCACTACCGCCAGGTTCAATTGCGGAACCGGGTTGGTCGGCTCAAGCCGGGCGGCTTCCAGAAAGTGGGCCTCGGCATCAGCAGAGTGATTCGCGGCGGTAGCCACGGCGCCGGCGACGATGTCGAGGGTGGCGGCAAAGATCACTCGACCAAGGGCGGGAGCCGCGAAGTGGCCAACCATATTGCCACCGAGGTCTACCACTACGAGCCCCCGTTTGATATCCCGTACGAATTCTTTTTGGTCGGCGGACAAAAGATGTCGTCAAGCAAAGGCCGCGGCAGCAGTGCCGCCGAGATAGCCGAGCTGATGCCGGCAAAGATATTTCGCCTCGCATTGTTGGGCAAAGATTACAACCAGCAAACCAACTTTGACCCCGAGGGCGATACCTTGCCGGTGCTCTACGACCAGTACGACAAGTTGGCGGCGGGGTACTGGGCTGGGACTAAAGACGACTACGCACGGCTGTTTGAGCTCATCCATCCCAAAACTCGGACATCCGATGTCCGAGTTTTGCCCCAACAAAGTACTTTGCCGCGGTTTAGCCAGGTGGCGTTTATGGTGCAGATGCCGCATATGAGTTTGGCCAAAGAGTTTGCCGACGCCGATCCGCAAGAGCTTGCCGAGCGCGCCGCCTATGCCAAAAAATGGCTGGCTGAGTATGCGCCGGAGAAGTTTGTATTTAAACTACAGGACTCGATGCCTGCGGTAGAGTTAGCAGACACACAAAAAACAAATCTTAAACAAATACTAGACTTTCTAACTACAAAATCTGATGCAACAGCCGAAGAGCTGCACACCAAGCTGCACGAGCTCAAAGCGTTTAAAGAAATCTATCTTATTTTCTTGGGCAAAGACCATGGCCCTAAAGCCGGATGGTTTATATCATCGCTCCCGCGCGACTTTGTGCTCAAGCGGCTAGAAGAGGCGGCAAAATAAAAAGGCTCGCCTCTAGTGCGAGCCGTGTTTGCTGTGCCATGCGGGGCCGGGACCGCGCATGTAATGCAATTCGGGATGATATATAAAGTCTTTGGTTGCCTCGCGCCACCAACTGACCATGCGGTTTAGCAAAACTCGCATGCGGGCCTCCTTTTTGCGTTTTCTTGTGCAGTCTGTTTTTGTTGTACTCCTCTCAACTCAACAATGCAAGGTGTGGATAAATAAAAGGGGCACCCGAAGGTGCCCCTGAATTACATCATGCGGAAGATGAATTGCCCGTAGACGATAAACGTCACAAGCACCGCCGCAATGAGTCCGCCGATAACGAGAAGTTTTTCGCGCCGCTCTTTGCGACGTTGTTGCTCGCGATATTGGAGGGCGTCGAACTTCGCGTTGTCGTGGTCGGCATACGCTCGTTCGAGATTATCCCAAAAAAGATCTTTATGTTGCATCACACTCTCCGTTCCGGTTTGAGTTGTGACGCCATCCCTGCTTCCGCCCACGAGTATACACCCAAACGGCCCTATTGTCAATAGGGCGCCAAAAACGCCTTAAAATCTAGCAGTTTACGCAATAGCCGGGGTAGGAGATAGGCTCGCTGGCATGCGCGCGGCAAGGGCCTTGGATGCAGTAGTACAGCGCGCTATCGACGCCGAACCCGGCCGCCCACTTTTCGTTTGGGATAGTGCAGACCCCCGCCGCGGTGCAAAAACGGATGCTAATTTGGTAGACCTGTTTGGGCGGTACCGACGTGTCGACAAGGTCGCCCGCCGCCCAGGAGTCCCAGTCGTACACACTACCCGGGTAGGGTGCCGCCGGCCACACACCGCCGGCTATATACTTTTCGGCGCCTGGGGGCAGGCCGCGGCTGGCGTCGGGCGGGTATTGGTTTTGATTATCGAGCGAGTACATTTGGAGCGCGGTGTAGATGCTGCGAAACTCCTGCAAAGAGCGTGCGTAGTAAGCCTTTTGGCGGCTTGCGGCAAACGCGGGGAAGATAATCGCCGCCAACAGGCCGATGATAGCGATGACCATAAGCAGCTCGATGAGGGTAAAGCCTTCTCTTTTGTCATGTTTGCGCTCAAAGATCTTTTTGCCCGTAAATTTGGCGTACAAAAGGCACAAAACGGTCGCCGCGAGGCCGCCAATGATGGGGATTTGGAGCACTCCGGGGAAGGCGTCCAACACCTGTGCGCACACGATATAGGGCGGCAGGAGGGCGTAGAGCGTTGTCACGAGCTTGCCCAGGCGGTTAACCGGGTACCAGCGTTTTGGAGCGGTGGCCATAGCCCCATTCTACCCCGTATTTGACCGGCGAGGTTCTCTCTGGTGTGCTTATCTTTTGCACAGAAACTGTGGACAAAAGTGCTAGGTGGTGGGAGCAAGTGTCGTATAATGGATAACTAGTGGGACAAAGTGGGATGCACTAAAAACACACAACAATCACATGCTCATCGGCGAATATCTCCACACTCTCGACAGCAAAAAGCGGCTTAGCTTGCCCGCTAAGTTTCGCAAAGAGGTGGGGCGCAAGGTGGTGATTACGCGCGGGCTCGACAGCTGCTTGTTTATGTATCCGCAAAAAGCGTGGGAGAAAATAGCCGCCAAGTTGGCAACGCTGCCGGTCGGGCAGGCCGACACGCGCGGCATGAGTCGCTTTATCCTGTCGGGTGCTATCGAGGCCGAGGTCGACGGCGCAGGGCGCATCTTGTTGCCCGAGTACCTCAAAGAGTTTGCCGGCCTTAAGTCGCGCGTCGTGTTGGCGGGCGTTTCGGATCGTGTCGAAATCTGGAACGAAAAGACCTGGAGGAGTACAAGCACCGGATCGAAAAGGGCGCCGACCAAATGGCTCAAACGCTCGGCGAGATGGGGATCCTTTGATATATGCCAAAAACTTTTTACTCAATGTCTGTTCGTGGTTCGCAGCACTCATCTCGAGAGGAGGGTGCCGAGGCTCGCGAGCAGGCATTGGTTCGAAAGCACATCAGCGTCATGCCGCAAGAGGCACTTGTCTTGCTTGACCTTAAAAAGGGCGATGTAGTGGTGGACGCTACCTACGGGCAGGGTGGGCACAGCGCGCTTATTAAAAAGGCCCTGCCTGCCGGCAGGCAGGCGCCAAAAGTAAAGCTGATAACCATCGATGCCGACCCGGCCACCGGGGCAGATATAGTCGCGAACTTTGGCGATTTAGACAAAGTACTCGGCACCCAAAAAATAAACAAAGTGCTTTTTGATTTGGGGTGGAATATGGGGCAGCTCGGCTCGGGCCGCGGATTCTCCTTTCTTGTCGACGAACCGCTTGACATGAGTTACGGCGAGCGGCCGCGCTCGGGCTTTACCGCAGCCGAGATACTCAACACCTGGCAAGAGAAGGTGATCGCCGATGCACTGTTTGGGTATGGCGAGGAGCGTTACGCGCGCCGTATTGCCCGCGCCGTTGTAGAGCGTCGCGCCTTGCAGCCGTTTGTGTCGACCATGGAGCTGGTCGAGACGATCAAAGACGCGGTGCCTGCCGGCTATCGACGCGGTCGTTTGCATCCGGCGACCAAGAGCTTTCAAGCCTTGCGGATCGCGGTCAACGACGAGCTTGGCGCTATCGAGCAGGGTTTGAGCGGCGCGTGGCACCACTTGGCGCCGGGTGGCCGCTTGGTTGTTATTACCTTTCATAGCATCGAGGACCGCAAGGTTAAGCAGCAGTTTGCGGCGTGGGCCAAAGCAGGTGAGGGCAAGTTGGTAGTAAAGAAGCCTCTCATCGCGAGCATGGCCGAAGTTAAAGCAAATCCGCCGAGCCGCAGCGCCAAAATGCGCGCTATCGAAAAAATATAAAGTATGAAAGCCCTTGCACTCTACAACCTCTATGCTCGCCGCACTTTTGCTCTGTTGGCCACCGTGTGCGCCGTGTCCGTCTTTTTGTACGGGATGTTTTTGCTCGAGGCGGTGGGCCACACCGCTGCGCGCGCCCATGCCGGCCACACCATGACCGAGCTCAAGTCTAAACTGAGCGCCGTCGAGAGCGAGTATTTGGCCGCCACCCAGGCACTTACCCCCGCGCGGGCCGAGTCGCTTGGCTTTGTTGCCCCCAAACTAGTAGCTACGGTGTACGCGGCCGATGCCTCGCATGTCCTCACCTTGCGGTAGAATAGCCTTATGCAGCGGTATATAGGCCGGATACGCACGCTTACAGTCGTGTGTGTGCTGGCAGCTTTTATCATTATTGGGCGGTTGTACTACCTGCAGGTGATGCGGGGCGACAGCTATACCCGCCGCGCCGACGCGCAGTTTGTATCGACACAGGACCCGCTACTCGACCGCGGGAGTATCTACTTTACCGACAAAGACGGCAACCAAATTACCGCCGCAACGCTTAGCGCAGTTGCCTCATCGACCGACCACCAGCGCTACTACCCGGGCGGCGTGTTGGCCGCGCAAGAGATAGGTTTTGTTGCCTACAACAACGACAACACCCAAAAAGGCCGCTACGGGCTGGAGAAATATTATGACAGCACGCTTAGCCGCGACGAGAGTTACTCGAACTTTTTTGTCGAGATGTTTGGCGGGGTTAAGACCGCGCTCGACGGCGGGGCAGGGCAGGGCGACGTTATTACGACCATCGAGCCGTCGGTGCAGGCCGAGCTCGAGCGCACGCTTGCCGACTACGGCGCCAGTTGGCATCCCGACTCATCGGGCGGCATCGTGATGGACCCGCAAACCGGCGAGATAGTAGCCATGGCCGTGTCGCCAACCTTTGACCTCAACGCTTTTAACAAACAAAGCGACCCGCTTATCTACGCCAACCCGATGGTGCAAAACGTCTACGAGATGGGATCGATTATTAAACCCTTGACCATGGCAGCGGGGCTCGACTCGGGCGCGGTGACCGAGCAGAGCACCTACGACGACAAAGGATGCATCACGGTCGACACCAAACAAATTTGCAACTTTGACCTCAAGGCGCGCGGCGTTATACCCATGCAGCAGGTGCTCAGCCAGTCGCTCAACGTTGGTGCGTCATATGTAGCAACGACGATGGGGCAGGCAACCATGCGCGACTACTTTTTAAATCATTACAAACTGGGCGAGGAGACCGGCGTCGACCTGCCCGGCGAGGTGCACGGGCTCATGAGCCCATTGCAGGCGCCGCAGCAGGTCGAGTATGACACCGCGTCGTTTGGGCAGGGTATAGCGATGACGCCCATCGAGACCATGCGCGCGCTTGCGACGCTCGCCAACGGCGGCTATTTGGTGACGCCACACTTGGTCAAAGCAATAACCTACGACACGGGGGTTACCCGCGCGCTCGGCTGGGGCGACAAGGTGCAAGTGCTAAAGCCCGAGACAGCCACCACCATTAGCCGCATGCTCACCGAGGTGGTCGACACGGCGCTCGCGCACGGCGTCGACAAGCTCGAGCATTACAGCGTGGCGGCCAAAACCGGCACGGCACAAATCGCCAACCCCGCAGGCGGCGGCTATTATCCCGACCGCTACCTGCACAGCTTTTTTAGCTACTTTCCGTCGTACAACGCGCGGTTTGTGATATTTCTCTTTGCGACGTACCCCAAGGGCGCGCCGTACGCCAGCCAAACCTGGGCCCCGCCGTGGCACGAGCTGACGCAATTTTTGATAAACTACTACAACGTCCCGCCGGATAGGTGATAATCAATACTCATGCAAACCTTTTTTAAAAAAATCATCGTTACGATTATTACCTGGGAGGCGCGCTTGGTGCTGCGCAAATACAAACCCAACGTTATTGCCGTGACCGGCAGTGTGGGCAAGACCTCGACCAAAGACGCTATTTTTGCCGCTTTGCAAAAGACCGAGCATGTGCGCAAGTCGCAAAAATCTTTTAACAGCGAGGTGGGGATACCACTCACTATTTTGGGCGCGCAAAACGCGTGGAGCAACCCTTTTCGCTGGCTACTCACTATTATCGACGGATTGTTTTTAATTATTTTTACCGCCGCGTACCCCAAGTGGCTGGTGCTCGAGGTGGGTGCCGACCGCCCCGGCGACATCCGCTCGCTCTCGGGCTGGCTGCACACACAGGTGGTGGTTATTACGCGGCTGCCCGACGTGCCGGTGCATGTTGAGTACTTTGACTCGCCCGAGGCCGTGATAGAGGAAAAGGCCTCGCTCATTAACACACTGGTGCCGGGCGGTACGCTGGTGCTGTCGGGCGATGATGCGCGCACGCGGGCGCTCGAGCGCCGCTTGCCCGAGGTTGAGGGTGCCAAGCTGTTGACGTTTGGCTTTGGCGACGAGTGCGACGTGCGCGGCGAGGGGATAGAAGCTTTGCGCGACACTCCCGAAGGTTGGCCGGTCGGCATGAGCGCGACCATAGTTGCCGGCGACGATAGGGCCAAACTCAATATCCGTGGCGTACTTGGCAAACATTCTTTTTTGCCGACACTTGGCGCGGCGGCGGTTGCGGTGGCACTGGGTAAAAGTTTAGGGCAGGCCGTCGACGGGTTGCGCGCCTATGATCCGCCACCGGGGCGCATGCGGCTTATCCCGGGTATCAAAGACACGCTTATCATTGACGACACTTACAACTCGAGCCCGGCGGCCGTCGCGGCTGCGCTCGAGGCACTCAATTTGTGCACGTCAGATGTTCACACAGGGAGAAAAATCGCGGTACTTGGCGACATGCTCGAGCTGGGGCGCGCCTCGGTAGGAGAGCACAAAAAGTTGGGTGCTCTGTGCGCCAAACACTGCCAGCTGTTGCTGACGGTCGGGTTTAGAGCGCACGATGTTGCAGAAGGGGCTCTTGATAACGGCATGGCCGATGCAGACATTTTGCAATTTGAAGACTCATCAAAAGCGGGTGCCGAGCTACAAAATTTAGTTAAAGAGGGCGACGTGGTGCTCTGCAAAGGCTCGCAGGGTATGCGCATGGAGCGCATCGTCAAAGAGCTGATGGCCGACCCGACCAAAGCCCCCGAGCTATTGGTCCGCCAAGACGCGGAGTGGAAAAAGCGCTAGAGATTTTGTGACCCTACGGGGATTCGAACCCCGATTTGTTCCGTGAGAGGGAACTGTCCTAACCATTAGACGATAGGGCCAATAGGTATTAATTTACAACAAAAAAGTAAAAAAGAAAACTCCCCGCTTATTGGGCGGGGAGGGGCAGCAGAGGCAGCTGCTCGGCTTCGCTCGTATTGGTGAGCACTTGTCGCGCCAGACGCTCGTGCAGCAGGTCATCCGGGCTTTTGTAAGGCTCGGGGGCCGGTGGCTCGGGCAGGTCGTGATCGGCAACGATGCGCGCCGCCAACTGTTTGGCTGCTTCGACCTCTTCTTTCGAACGAGTATACGCCGCGGTTGAGGGGCGCGCCGCGTGTTCTTCGTTGCGGCGACGTCGAGCTGATGCACGTTGGACTCCTTGACCCAACGTGTAGAGTGCAGCCGCGAGCGGCGGCTGTAGTCGCGTATAACGCGGGGGAGGTGTGGGCATGCGAACCTCTTGTCTGCGTGATGTGAATGGGTTAAAACCCTACTACTGGTAAGTAGTATACTCCAAACCAACCTAAAAGTCAAGTGAAGGTGGGGAAAACTAGGCAAACATCCCGTCGACGATGGCCTTGACCAGCGTGCCGTCGGCGCGGCCTTTAAGGTCTTTCATCAAGGCGCCCATAAGTTGATTTGCTTTAGTTTTGTCGGTGATGCCCATCTCGGCGGCTTTGGCTGTCGCGGCGGCGACTATCTCGTCTTGCGATAGTTGGGCGGGGAGCATGGTCTCGATGATAATCAACTCCTCCTTTTCGGCTACAGCCAACTCGGGGCGGCCACCGGCCTCAAACTGCGCTATCGAGTCTTTGCGTTGTTTGGATGCGCGGGTAATAACGGTCAACACCTCGTCGTCGTTGAGCACGCCGTCGGGGCCCTTGCCTTTGGCAACAGCTTCGTTGGTCATGGCCGACAACAGCCCGCGCACAACAGTAAGGCGCACCGAGTCTTTGGCCTTCATCGCGGCCTTCATCTGCTCTTTTAGTTCTGCTTGGGTCATATGGAAATAGTTTACCAGATGTGGTACTTTGCGGCTAGAGGAACACCACAGAGGGAGATAAAAAATGTCGACTATCATTCGCGTGCCTGTCCGCCTCAAGCCCGGCGCTGCGCTGCTCTACGATTGCCCGCTTGGTGGCGAAGGCTACCAGGCTCAGCAATTCTTCAAGAAATATCGCGGCAGACGTGCAACTTTTGTCGACTATGGCGAAAAGCTTGTGGGTTTGTTCGATCATAAAGGCCGTTTGCCGGGTCGGTACAGACTTTCAGGCGCGCTGAAAGTTCGTTTCGAGGGCGAGGATGAGGTCCAATCGACTCAAGCTGTTCACTTCATTCTGTTGGACAAACAGGTCGAAGCATGCGACGCATCTTCTTTGGGCGAGCGGCTCGGCGACTTGCCGCACCCAATCCTCTTCTACCCGGGCGACTTTGTCCGGTTTAAAGAGGGTAAGGCACCAGGCCAGTGGGACGGGGACGTCCCGCGACGTGTAAAAGAAGTCTTCGTCAAAGAACCCCTCGCCCCCGCCGGGGTTCCGCGTTATGACATAGTCGAAAACGAAGACGAATGTCAACGCCGAAAGGACGCCATTAAGACGAAACTTGAGAAGGAGAAAAGCGTAACGTTTACGCTGTCGCCCTTTACGAGCGAATCCCACTGCGCCACGGGCGAAGACCTTGAGCTCGTTGCGCGCGGGAATGCCTACTGGCTCTACCACGACCCGACTAAACTCGCCTTTGCCTCAGACGAGAAGGAGAATGAGTTTTGGGCGGCACGTTGCACGCGCTTTGTTTCTAACGAGGACGCCACGCGCTTACTCGGCAAGCTCGAGCGTAAAATCGGCGGCCAGCCGCACCTCTCGCTTCAAGAGGCGTACCAGCTTTGTAAGAGCGAAGACGCGGACATTATTGTCGAGGCGCCGCCCGCGACCTTTGGTAGGGCGCAAAAACGCTATCAGGTGATGAAGCTCCACTCGGTCTTTGTGGAGAATTTGCACCGGGTCGCGGCGCTCACCGACCGGTTGTGGGCCGAAAAGGCAAAACAGACGACCGCCGCATAAGGACACCCCGCTCCGTAAATGGAGCGGGTTTTTATTTTGCAAACACCATAAATATGGTATCTTGCTGCCAGAGGAACAGGAGGAGACCATGGCTGATATCGAACCCGTGTTCGAGACTACCGACGATCAGGAAAAATATTGGACCGACCCCACACGTAGCACGCTGGTGGGTGACTACAACTCGATCGACGCCCGGATTGCCTACGACTACGACCGGGTCGACGTGTTCCTGCGCCGCGGCGATATTTGGAGCGGCTATCGGGTGACTGCCGGCCAGCACGCCCGCGCATCGGCCCGCGCCTTTACCCGGCAGCGGTACTTTAAAGAACTGTTCAGGCGTTCGGTCGCCTGACTAAACCCGCCCAGCACACTACTGCAGTGTGTGGGCGGGATTTTTATTTGTAAAAAAGGTAGAATCTGACTATGAATTTGCTTACCGTCCTCGTTATTGTCGCGATACTTCTTTTGGGTGGGACGTTGGCGATGGTCTACGTGCTCTGGCGCAAGTTGCAGCAGCCGGCCGCGCCGCAGGATACGCAGGGGATGATGTTGCTGCAAAATCAATTGGCCGAGTTAACCCGCGCCATGGACAGCAAGTTGGGCGAAGGTACCAAAACCATGGCTGACTTTATGTCGACGCAGTCCGACCAAGGACAGCGGCTGATGTCGACCATCACCAAGCAGGTGCAAGACCAGCTGATTAAAATAGCCGAGGGCGTTGCTAAAACAGAGGAGTCGACCAAACAGGTCTTTACCCTCGCCGAGCAGCTCCAAAATTTAGAAAAGGTTTTGACCCATCAAAAGCAGCGCGGCAACTTGGGCGAGGCATCGCTCGAGCTTATTTTGGGCAACATTTTGCCGCCGACGGCCTACAAAATGCAATACGAGTTCCCGGGCGGCGAGACGGTCGACGCGGTGGTTATTACCAAAGAGGGCGTGATCCCCGTCGACGCCAAGTTTAGCCTCGAAAATTATAACCGCCTTATCAACGCCATCGACGCGACCCAGCGCGAGGAGCTGGAGAAGGCCTTTAAAAACGATCTCAAGCTGCGCATCGACGAGTGCGCCAAGTATGTCCGCCCCAAAGACGGCACGCTACCGTTTGCCTTTATGTACATCCCGGCCGAGGCTATTTACTACGACTTGCTTATCAACGAGGTGGGTGCGGTCAAGGTCAACACGCGCAACCTCATCGACTACGCCTACAACGAAAAAAAGGTGATCATTGTGAGCCCGACCACTTTTGCCGCGTACTTGCAGTCGGTGCTGTATGGCTTTAAGGCGTTTAAGATCGAGGAGCAAGCCAAAGACATCGCCAAAAACGTCGAGGCCTTGAGCCGGCATCTTAAGGCGTATGAAGACCTGTACAAGCGCCTGGGTGCGTCGCTGTCGACGACCGTCAACCACTACAACGCGGGCTACAAAGAGTTGGGCAAGGTCGACAAAGACGTCTTGCGTATTACGGGCGATGCTATAGGGATAGAAACAAGCTCGGTCGAAAAGCCGCTGGTCGAAGGCAAGGATTAAAAAAGACCCCAGGGCGGGGTCTTAGACTCGATAGGGGAAGAAGTGAAAATACAACACCGCGGCCCCTATAGCGCAGATTAGCAGTACCGACATAGCTTCCTCCCGGCTAGGATTAAGCTCTCTCCTATAAGTCTTGCACAAAAGGGGCTTTTAGGCTAGTATATTTGCACGAGCTGGAAGGCTCGCCCTTTATTTATAAAGGGCAAATTAAAAAGCTGTATGAAAGAATTCGCAATAATCCAGACCGGCGGCAAGCAATACTTGGTGCAGGAGGGCGATACCCTCAAAATCGAGACGCTTAAAGGCCCGCTTGGCAAAGACGGCTATGCGGCCATGAAGGTGGGCGACAAGGTCTCGTTTGACGAGGTGCTGCTGAGCGACAACGGCAAAGACGCGACGACTGTCGGCATGCCGTTTATCAAAGGCGCCAAAGTCGAGGCCACTATCGAAAAGATTGCCAAGGCCAAAAAGGTGGTGGTTATCAAATACAAAGCCAAGAGCAACTATTTTAAAAAGCGCGGCCATCGCCAGCCGTTTATGGAGGTCAAGATTACGAAGCTTGCGTAGCAAAAAATAAAACCCCTTTCTCCGGAGAGATAAACACGACCCCAACTCCTGCGAAAGGGGTTTTATTTTTTGCTAACTGCGTGATGAGAGTGCGCTCGCTATCGTGTCCGGGTCGGCGTACTCCAACTCCGAGCCGGTTGAGAGGCCGCGGCCTAGGGAGGAGATTTTTTTGCCCAAGTCTTTAAGCACCTCCTGCAGGATGTTGCGGGTGTGGTCGCCCTCGGTAGTGGCTGAGAGACCTAAGATGATTTCGCCCAGTTTATTTTCGGCGACGCGCTTTTGCAGCTCGCGCAGGCGGATATGCCGTGCAGGCTCTTCGGCCGCTAGCGGCACGGTGCCGCCAAGCACGAAGTAGGTGCCCTTAAAGCCCGAGCGCTCGACGTTGTCGATATCGGCATCCTTTTCGACGACAAAGAGCGTAGCCGTGTCTCTGTGAGAATCGCCGCAAATATCGCAAAGTATGCCGACACGTGCCCCGTTGGAAGCTTGCTTTCCAATGGGGAACCAGCGGTAGCAGCTGCTGCACTGTGCGGTGTTGGCGCCGAGCGCCTTGATTTGCTCGGCAATGTCGGCGCGGCTGCCGGGCGCGGCGCTCAGCAGGTACTGCACAAACCGCCGAGCTTGCCGTGGCCCAATGCCGGGGAACTTTTCAAACGCTTCGGTCAGTCGGTCTATCGGGTTCATGGGTAAGTAAAAGTCCTAAAAATCCTGTGCCGCCGCCTCAAAGACACCAAAGTCGGTTTTGCTGAGCGACTCAAAGGTGGCGCGTTTGTCGTTAAACCTGAGCTCTATCTTACCGGTAGGGCCGTTGCGGTGCTTCTCGACCAAGATCTCGGCAATACCGGGGCGGTCCGACTCCTCTTTATTAACCTTGTCGTCGCGATGGATAAACATCACGACGTCAGCGTCTTGCTCGATAGAGCCCGAGTCGCGCAGGTCGCTAAGGCGCGGTTTGCCGCCGCGCTGCTCGACCGCACGGCTAAGCTGCGACAACGCGAGCACGGGCACGTCTAACTCGCGAGCAAGGTTTTTGAGCGAGCGTGATATCTCGGTCACTTGTTGCACCATGCTGTCGGTGGCGCGAGCGCCGGTCGGGATCATGAGCTGTAGGTAGTCGACCACCAACAGGCCCAACCCATTTTCGCGCTTAAGGCGGCGGGCTACGGCGCGCATCTTGAGGATGTTGTTGCCCGGCTGGTCGTCGATAAATATGGGCGCCTGGCCCAAGCGGTCATAGGCGTCGCGGATGCGGCCAAAGTCGTCTGAGCCCTCTTTGATGCGGCCCACGCGCCAGTCCCACGCATTAACGCGCGCCTCGGCCGCTATCATGCGGTCGACCAGCTGCTGGCTCGACATTTCGAGGCTAAAAATACCCACCGTGGTGCCGTGTTGTATGGCCGACTGTCGTGCGATGTCGAGCGCCAGCGAGGTTTTGCCCATCGAGGGGCGCGCCGCGAGGATGATAAGGTCGCTCTTTTGAAATCCGGCCAGCAGGTTGTCGAGGTCGACAAAGCCGGTGCGGATGCCGCGCGACTCGCCCTGATGCTCTTGCAGGTGGGCATAATGCTCCCACGCTTTGCCCAAACTCTCGCGCAGCGATACAAACTTGGTCAGTGTCGGCATGTCGGTCACCTGGTAGATTTTTTTCTCGGCTTTGTCCAAGGTTTCGTCCAGCTCCTCGCTCTCGTCAAAGCCAAGCTCGGCCACAAACTCGCCGGCGTCGATAAGCGAGCGGAGCATAAACTTTTTTTGCACGGCCTTGGCGTAGTGCGCGGCGTTGCTCGCGGCGGGTACCTCGGCGGCAAGCTCGGCCAAGTAGCCCACACCGCCTATTTGCTCGAGGTGGCCCAAGTCGCTCAGCCGTGCGCGCACCGACTCGACGTCGATAGGCTCGGCTTTGCCGTAGAGCATCAACATGGCGCGGTAGATGATGCGATGCTTCTCGCTATAAAAAGCGTCGTCCGATAGTACGTCGATGCTCTCTATCATTGCGTCGGGGCGTATCATCAAAGCGCCAAGCAGAGCCTTTTCAGACTCTAAACTTTGCGGCGGTAATCGCAGCCCGTCCCGTTTGCGTGCCATGTACCAATACTAAGCCCTGGGCCGCAGGGGTCAAAGATGTGTATAGAGGTGGACAAACAGGGGATAGCGGGATAGTCTTTTGCCAGAAGGTTTAACCAGGAGGGTACCATGGGCAAGCCCATAAAGTCTAAAGCGAGGATCGTTCAATCGAAGGTTGAAATGCGTGCACGTGTTAAAGTCACGGTCGGCGACACGATGCACTTCCCTTACAATGTGGCGGTCGCAGCGGGGGAGCCGAGCAGCCACAAGTCCTTCCATGCAAAATACGCCAACCAGTATTGTGTGGTGAAAGGCATTCGTAAGGTCGAGGAACGTACACCTCTTCGACCCCTGACTTACTATGTGCAGTTTAAGGTCCGGTTTGACGACGGTGCCGAGCGCGAACTTACTTCGGACTCACTCGTCTACGTCGGCAAAAGCAAAAAGCCTCCTAAAAAGGAACAAAAGGGAGGCCGCCCCATAGCCTGACACATCCGCGAAATATCGCGGATTTTTTATTACTAGTCAAAACTTCGCATATGCGAAATTATGACTAGTTTGTTTTTAATAACCCAGGTGGACAAAGAGGAGGTAGATTAGCTACCTTGTATTTTTAATACGATTGTTGTATAGTTTTTACCAGAACTGAAACAATAGGAGCTCGTCCCATGATTATCTCCAAGTTGGATAGAAGATATCAGGCACTTAAGGAGCTTGCTAGATCGGAGGATTTGTGGAAAGACGACAAATGTCCCGGCAACGGACTTTATGTTGGCGCTCCACACCATCGGCCTAGAATGCAGAACCTTCTCATCGGTGGCGGTTATCTAGATTACGATTCTGAACCGACGGAAACCGAAGGCGTATTTACGCTCACTCAAAAAGGCAAAAGACTTATATCGCGCTGGGATAAAATAGACGACCCTCAATTGGAGAATGAATTACGTCACTTTGACCTCGGCGTATTACGCGCGAAAGTTCGTGGAGATTGCCAAGAAATTAAAAGACTCAAAGCTGAGATTCGGCTTTACGAATCAACCTCAGTCGCAAGATAAAACTTCTTGCGATTTTTTTATTTTCTAGTGAGTTGGGGCCCCTCGGGGGTGTCTTTTAGTTCGTAGCCGGCGGATTCTATTTCGCCCCGGATTTCGTCAGATTTGGCAAAGTCTTTTTTGGCGCGGGCAGCCTCGCGGGTTGCGAGCAGGGCACGGATGCCTTCGGGCAAATCATCATGCATAACCTGTAATTTTTGCCTAGGTTTAACCTCGGCAAGACCGAGGCCTAAAATTTTGTCGGCCTCGTTTAAGGTCCCCTTATTTAGATTTTTTATATGCTCCCAAACTAAAGCTAGCCCCTTAGCAGTATTAAGGTCCTCGGCTATCGAGGCATAAAATAATTTCAAAAAGTTTTGGTCGGGTTTGCCGTCGGGCAGCTCGTGGTAGGCGCGCGATAAGCGTCCCAAGGCGGTGTTGGCTCCTTCTATCGCATCCCAAGTAAAGTTCATCGGCGTGCGGTAATGTCCGGTCAAAAACCAGTATCGCAACGATCGCGCAAAAAGGCCGCGGTCGACCAGGTTGCGCAGGTAGACAGTGTTGCCAAGCGACTTGCTAACTTTTTTGCCTTCTATAGTGATATGTGCGTTATGTACCCAATAGCGGACGAACTGCTTTTTGGTAAGAGCTTCAGCCTGAGCTATCTCGTTGTTGTGATGGATGGGCACTAGGTCTAAGCCGCCCATATGGATGTCTATTTGGGATCCTAAAATCTCGAATATCATGGCAACGCACTCGGTGTGCCAGCCGGGGAAGCCAAGCCCCCACGGAGACTCCCATCCGAGTTTTTGGTCGAGCTTCCAAAGCGCAAAGTCATACAAGCCACGTTTTTCGGGATTTTCTAAAACACGCGCACCCGGTTCGAGGCCGGCTAGGTTAATGCCACCCAATTTTCCATATCCTTTAAATTTTTCTATTTCAAAATAGACCCCGTCGCCCGTGCGATAGGCGTAGCCTTTTTCCTCAAGCGATTGCACTATGGATATTTGCTTCGCTATGTAATCGCTGGCACGGGGGTACTGGACACTTGCCGAGTCTACTCCTATCTTAGGTAGGTCGGCAAAAAAGAGCGCGACATATTTTTCGGCCAGAGCGCGCATGTTGGCGAGTGTTGGTTCGAGCCCTTCGCGTCGCAACCCTTTGGTCATCTTGTCTTCGCTCGCCTCGTCCTCGCTTATGTGACCAAAGTCGGTAATGTTATTAACCTCTTTTACCTTGTGACCCCAGACGCGTAATGTGCGCGCTAAAATATCGCTCACCACTGGAGGGACGAGGTTGCCTACGTGTTGTTCGTCATAAGCAGTGGGCCCACAGGTATACATCTTGACCGTGCCATTAAGCGGCACAAATGTCTCGAGCGTGCCCGAGAGCGTGTTGTGCAGCCGCAGCGGCGGCTTTACAACCAACCTTTCTTTTTGAAATAAACGAAACATGCAAGGGCTAGTATACCCATTATGCCGAGGACAAGCCAAAAGGCTCCGGGCGACTGGGCCAACGGCACCGGGAGGCTCATACCAAAGAGTGCCGCTATAAACGACAGCGGCAAGAACATAAACGCCACCACGGTGAGCTTTTGGACGGTCTCGTTTTGTTTGGTGGTGAGTAAGGAGTCGTTGGTGGCGCGCAACTCGTCCAAAGAGTCGTGCAGGTTTTCGAGCGCGGTACGTACCCGCTCGTAGGCGCCCACCAGCTCGCGCGAGTAATAGCCAAACTCCGGCCCAAAAAAGCGGCTGCCAATAGGCTCGAGCGACTGCAGCATCTCGCGGTGCGGCGCAAGCGACTGCCTAAAGTCGTGTATCATCCGGCCCGCTTGCGAGAGCTCGATAACCATCAAGCGCTCGTCGCCGTTAAAAATCTTATCCTCGATATCCTGCAGGTGCCGGCGCATGTTGTCGCACTCGTTGCCGAGCGCCTCGTACAAGTTGCGCGCCATCGAGGCAAACAGGTGTCCGCCGTGCGTGGCGCCACCGCGGCCGAGCACGCTGTTGACCTCGAACGCTTTGGCAAAGCTGTGCAACGGGTCGATGTTTTCGTACCGGGTGGTGATAAGAAAGTGTTTGCCGATAATAAAATCTATTTCCTGCTCGGAGCGATTCGAAAATCCGCCGCGCCGCGCGGGGAAGTGCAGTATCACATAGATAGAGTCGCCACGGCGCTCGACTTTGGGTTTAAACGAGGGTACCAAAAGCTCCTCGGCCACCAACGGGTCGAGGTCAAACTCCTTCATCAGGGCGCGCACCTCGGCCGGCGTGGGCGCCACCAAGTCGACCCATGTCAAAGCGTGCTGCGCGTAGCGCGTGAGCATGGCTTAAGTATACCGCCACTTTTTATCGCTATGATATACTGTTGTGCATGACTAAGCAGAAATGGGCCGCTATTGGTGTGCTGGTGGCGCTTGCGTTCGCATTTAGTGTCGGGTTGTATACCGGCGTCTCGGAGATAAACAGCAACCGCGCCGATGCGCAGGTCATGGTCAAAGGCCAGCCAGCTACCGACATGTCCCAGTTTTGGAACGCATGGAATGTCCTCAGCAGCAACTTTGTGCAGGTGCACGCCTCGACCACTATCCCCACCGACCAACAAAAGGTCTATGGTGCTATCGCGGGACTCACTGCCAGCTACGGCGACCCGTATACGGTCTTCTTCCCACCCAGCGATGCGCAAGTGTTTAACGACGATATCAGCGGCTCCTTTGGCGGGGTCGGCATGGACATGGGTCAAAACTCAAACGGCCAGATAGTCGTTATTTCGCCGCTCAAAGGCTCGCCATCCGAGGCGGCCGGGGTGCGCAGCGGCGACATCGTGGTTGGTATCGACGCTACCTCGACCGACGGCATGGTGGTTGACCAGGCGGTCAAGTATATCCGCGGCCCCAAAGGCACGCCGGTTTTGCTCACTATAGAGCGCGACGGCGTCAAAGAACTGCTCAAAATTAAGATCGTCCGTGACACTATCAATATCCCCATCATCAACGCCTACGCGCGTGGCGACGGCATCTATGTTATCGAGTTGTACAGCTTTTCTCAAAACTCGGCCGACCTGTTTCGCGGCGCCCTCCGAGACTTTTTTGCCTCGGGCGACACCAAACTTATCCTCGACCTGCGCGGCAATCCGGGCGGCTACCTCGACGCAGCCGTCACGATGGCGAGCTACTTCTTGCCGGTGGGCGACGTGGTTGTGACCGAGGACTTTAAGGGTAAGGCCGACAATATTGCGCACCGCTCGCTCGGCTATAACTCCTTTGCCAACAAACAGCTTAGTATGGCCATTTTGGTCGACCAAGGCTCGGCCTCGGCATCCGAGATCCTCTCCGGCGCACTGCAGCAGCACGGCGTTGCCAAGCTGGTCGGTACGCGCACCTTTGGTAAAGGCTCGGTACAGCAGCTGGTCGACCTGGGTGGCGGCGCAGAGCTTAAGGTCACCGTAGCGCGCTGGCTGACCCCTAACGGCACGAGCATTAGCGATGGCGGCCTCACCCCCGACATCAAAGTAACCCGCACCGCGGCCGACCAAGCGGCCGGCAAAGATCCGCAAAAAGACGCCGCCATTGCCTGGCTCGCGACACAATAGATAACTTGGTACAGTAGGGGCATGAAAGTAATTTTGCTCAAAGATGTGCGTGGAGTGGGGCTGCATGGCACCGTGCAGAATGTCTCGGACGGCTACGCCGCTAATAAACTCTTCCCCCAAAAGCTGGCGGTCGCTGCGACCGAAGACAAAATGAAGGAGATAGAGGCTCAGGCGGCTGCCCGTGCGGCCGAGGCTGCTAAAGTTGAGGAGCAGCTCGATAACAAAATCGCCATGCTGCGCGGCAAGCGCGTGGCCATTGCCGCCCGCGCGACAGAGAAGGGTGGCCTGTTTAAATCAATCACCGCCAAAGACATAGCCAAAGCAGTCCTTGCCGAGCACAGCCTCGAAATTGCCGAAGAAAATATCCACCTGCCCGAGCATATTAAAACGATAGGGGAGCACCCGGTCTTGTTGCGCAGCAAAAACCAAAAAGCCGAGTTGGTCGTAGCTATTACCCCCACCGTTTAAACACTTCATACAAAGTTTGGGCACTGTTTGGTACCCTCGGCATATGAAGCGCATATTTATTGCAGCTACAGTACTTGGGGCGGTCTTGTTGCCGTTTTCGGCTCTTGCTTCATACCTGCCATATAACTCAAGTTATCAGGGTTCATACCTGCCGTATCAGCAACAGTACTGGGCCTATCAGCCGGCCTCTTACTATTACCCCTCCTAT
>CAIWUA010000025.1 GCA_903915735.1 Candidatus Adlerbacteria bacterium | reverse complement strand
GCTTATTTTGCTTCTTTTGTGCCCCCGGTAGGAATCGAACCTACATCACAAACTCCGCAAGCTTGCGTCCTATCCATTGAACGACGGGGGCGTCAGCTCAAAATACCGCACAAACGCTATTACGTAAAGGTATTTTAAAACCTCCCCGTGCGGGGAGGTTTTGTTACTTCTTAAGGAGTTTGGCGACCTTGGCCTTGCGGCGGGCGGCGGTGTTCTTTTTTATGAGGCCGCGCTTGAGCGCCTTGTCTATTGCCTTGTAGGCGGCGGCAAGCGACTTGGTGTCGCCCTTGGGGGCCGTGCGCGCGCCCTTAATAGCCTCGCGGAGGTTCTTTTTGCGGGCGTCGTTAAACGCTTTTTTGCGCAAACCGGCGCGATGCGCCTTTTTGGCCGATGTGGTAATTGCCATGCAAGGATAGTACTGTATATAGGTATGATAGGCAAGCTCACGGGCATCGTTAGCGCAGGTTCGGCCGACGGCCAGCTGATAGTCGAGGTGCAGGGCGTGGGCTATACGGTACGTGTGCCACTCTTAGTTTTGCCGCAGCTTAGCGGCCCGGTGTCGCTGTTTATACACACCGCGGTGCGCGATGATGCTATCGACCTATACGGCTTCCCTACCGAAGAGGGGTTGGGATTTTTTAAACAACTGATGAGCGTGTCGGGTATAGGCCCCAAGACCGCACTGTCTATCATGAGCGTCGCCGATGCGGCCAGTTTGCGCCGCGCCATCGCCGCCGGCGACGCGGGCACGCTTACCAAAGTGTTTGGTCTCGGCAAAAAGAGCGCCGAGCGCATTGTGGTCGAGCTGCGCGACAAGTTGGCCGCGCAGCATGCGGCCGCCGGCATCGCGCTTGGGGCCGGGGGCGACAGCGAGGTAATCGAGGCGCTGATGGCACTCGGGTACAGCGCTGGGGAGTGCCGCAAAACGCTCAAAGAGCTTGGTGACGAGGGCGAGGGTGATGTTAAACAGCGGCTGTCGGCGGCACTGAGGCGCCTGGGCACTGCCTCGCACGTATAGAAAATTAGTATGAAAAATTTTATCCGCTCGCTCACCCCTGCACCGCTTATTAGTGCCTACCACCTGGCGCTTGCTTACTTGGGTACAGTGCGTTACGGATTCCCCTCGCGCAAACTTACGGTCATCGCGGTCACCGGCACTAAAGGCAAATCGACCGTGACCGAGCTGGTCGCCGCCCTTTTGCGCGGCGCGGGCAAAAGAGTGGCCTCGGCAAGCACTATACAGTTTTGTGTCGACGACGAGTGCGAGCCTAACTTGTACAAAATGAGCACGCCGGGGCGGTTTTTTATGCAACGATTTCTCCGACGGGCGCTCCGTGCCGGATGCACGCACGCGGTTGTCGAGCTCACCTCGGAGGCGGCAGCGCAGTACCGCCACAAAGGTATCGCGCTCGACGCGCTTGTGTTTACCAACCTGTCGCCCGAGCATATCGAGTCGCACGGCAGCTTTGAGCGCTATGCCGATGCCAAACTTTCTTTAGCGCGAGCCTTGGGCAGCTCGGCTAAACGACCGCGCACCATAGTGGTCAATGGCGACGACGTGTGGGGCGAAAAGTTTTTAGACGGAGCAGCCGAGGTTAAAACTTTTTTTAAACTTACCGATGCCGAGCCCTACAACACCGACGATAAAAATATCCGCTTTGTGTGGCGCGGTAGCCTTTTTACCGTCCCGCTGCCCGGCCTGTTTAATTTAAAAAATTGTCTTGCCGCTCTCACGCTTGGTGAGGCACTTGGCTTACCTAAAGAGTCAATGCAAAAAGCGCTCGAGCGCGTGGGTCCTATAGCCGGCCGCGCACAACGTATCGTGCAAGGACAGCCGTTTGACGTGGTGGTCGACTACGCGCACACGGCAGACTCGTTGCGCGCCCTGTTCGAGACATTTAAAGAAAAACGCATCATCGCCGTCTTTGGTGCAACGGGTGGTGGCCGCGACAAATGGAAGCGCCCCGCCATGGGCAAAGTAGCCGACGAGTTTTGCAGCGCGGTGTACCTGACCGACGACGACTCGTATGATGAAGATCCTCACGAGATAGCGGCGCAGATTGCAGAGGGCTTTGCACACATTAAACCGGTTATCGAGACCGACCGGCGCAAAGCTGTCGCGCTAGCGCTCGCACACGCTAAAGCGGGCGAGGCTGTATTGGTGATAGGCAAAGGCACCGACCCCTACTTGATGGGTCCTAAAGGCCAAAAGACCCCTTGGAGCGACGCAAGGGTAGTCTCTGAGGAATTATTAAAGTTAGGATACAATTAGCCCATGGCCGATGACGAAAAACCAAAAGGCAGCGGACCCATGGGCGACCTGATGTTTGTGGTCGTGGGGCTCGTACTGCTTTTGGTACTGTGGTATGCCAACGGCGGCCCCCAAAAGGCCGACCTACGCGGCGTGTTTTTGCAGCCGCCAATACCCCTAGGTGGTGGCAACGCGTATGGCCCTAACTTTGCCAGCTCGAGTGTGCCAACTTCTTCTGATTATCAAAACCAATAACAATAAAGCATGCTTAACCCCTTCCCCGATTTGTTGACGTACGGTTTTTTTGCCCCAACGTTGCTGCGCTTTGTGGCGGCAGTGGTGTTTGTATGGATCGCCTACTACCAGTGGCGCCATCGCGACGAGTTGGCCAAACTTCGGTTCCCGCTCATTGGTAGCGGCGCGTGGATAGTGTGGGTAACAATTATTCTTGAGGTGATAACCGCTGCAGGACTTTTGTTTGGGTACCAAGCGCAGTACGTCGCAATTTTGGGCGCGCTATTTGGACTTAAATATTTTGTTTGGGGGCCGCACTACCAAAGCATCTTTCCCCTCTCGCGCGTCGCATCAGCAATGCTGTTCGTCATCTGCTTGTCGCTCCTCCTCAGCGGCGCAGGTGCCTGGGCGTTTGACCTGCGGCTTTAGTTTGAACTTGCGGGGTACCGCTGCTCCATGTCTTTGTAGACCAGGCTCGAGATGCCGGCAATAATTCTTTCGAGCGATGCAATAGTGCTGCCTTTGGTCATAATACACAGCAAATACGGATGGCTTGGATAGTACACGATGCCGCAGTCATGCAACTCAAAACCGATTTGCGTACCGTCGGCGCTCAACTCGTTTGAGTCGCCAAACTTGTGTGCTACGTCTATGTTGTTGGGTACACCCGCCTCGATGCCTCCGATAAAGTCGGTCTTATCAAGCAAAGCGAGCGCCTTTTCAGAATACTGGTCCGAAAGGTAGGTAGCGTTGTACAGCACGCGAAAGAAGATGCTGTATGCGTTGACCGTTAAAAAGTCGCTTGTGCTGCCGTACGGCACGCCAAGATCGCTCATGGTTGTAGTGAGTGCGTCGGCGTGGCCGGTGTCCGCCAAATGCTTGGTAAGCAGCGTAACCGCATTGTTGTCCGAGTACTCGATCATGTGCTCAATCAACTGCTCGATGCTGTAGCTGCCGCCCGGCGTCAACGCGACCGGCGACGGAATATTGGCCCCCATGTTTAGGTCGGAGGCACCGGTATAGATGAGCTGCCCGGTAAGCACCGACGGATCGCTCTCGGCAAGTTTATAGTACGCGAGCATCACCGGCACCTTGTACAAACTTGCGGGGCTGTACAGCACAGCCGAATTAACCGTAAAGCCCTGCCCCATACTGATATTGCGCACCTGCACCGAGCCTTCGGTCAGACCGTTTTGCTGCTCTTTAACGATGTAGTCTGCCACTGAGCGCTGCAACCCCGCGTACTGCGGCGAGTCCTGCTGTGCGGAAGAGAGTCCGATGAGCGGATCAATAAACTGATATTTTGAGGCACCAGTGATGTCGCTCTCGCGCAGGCCGTGCGGTGGTGGCACGCCTTGCGTACCAATAACAAAAAAAGCGACAAGCCCCGCAGTTACCGCGCCCCCAACAAACCCGCCGATAGCAAAAGCTGTTTCTCTCGAGAGTCTAGAGTCGATGGGGTGTTTGGCCATACCTCCTAGTTAATACCCTTACTACCCGAGGAACAAGGGGTTTATTTCATTAGTCGTCACACACTTACTTGTCCGCCCACTTGGATTCGAACCAAGGACCTTCTCCTTAAAAGGGAGCCGCTCTACCGACTGAGCTATGGGCGGGAGTGAGGGCGCATCAAAAGCTTGCTTTTGGTTGCCCTGAGCGACCGTCCCATTATCGAAGATATGGGCGGGTGCCGCTTTAAAACTTTACAACGTAAGGGCAAATTTCTCAAGAAGGAGCTCGAGGTCGCCCAGGCCGCGGTGGCTGTCGTGATACATCCAGGTTAGTTGGCGGCTTAGCTGCGCATTGCCCATGGCGCGGGCCTTCCAGGCCAAGAGGCCCGCTACTGCTTCGGCCTTCTCGCCCGCGGCGAGCGATTGCGTGAGCGCGAGCCACAGCTTTTTGCGGTCGCGCGAACCGAGCGCGTAGGTTAAGCCAAACGGATCAAAGCCGCGGTCTTTTTTATCTGTTTTTTTAATTTCTATTGTTGCACCTACTTTTTCCAAGGCGGTCGTTGGCGCTTTAAGCAACTTTTCTTCCTCAAAGATAAACGTGTGGGGCGACTCGGCAAACACCTCTGCCAGGTCTAAAAACTCGTCCTCGCGCGCGGCAAGCGGGCCCACCAACACAAACGTGCGCGTGCCGCCAAAAAGCGTCGGGGTCGAGGCGAGGGTTGCCAGCTCGTCGGTCGACAAAGTCTCCCACTTTAATTCTTCCGCGCCCGCGGGTCTTTTTTTTGTGCCGACAATAACCGTTAGCATAATTATATTTTGCTCATCTCGCCCCAGTTTTTGCCGACCTTGCCCTCGACCGTTATTGGTATGCCGTTGCGGTCCTTTTCGGGGATCACGCCCTCCATCAGCTCTTTTAGTTTAGGGGCAATACCGCCCACCGCGCCCTCCTCGACCTCAAACACCAACTCGTCGTGCACCTGCAAGAGCAGTGCGCCGCGCGGATCCCCCTGCAAAAACTCATCGACGCGCAGCATCGCGAGCTTAAACAAGTCGGCCGCCGTGCCTTGAAAAGGCGCATTAAGCGCCATACGCTCGGCTGCCGCCTTAACATATGGTATAGGCGACTTAATCCCCTCAAAGTACCGCCGCCGGCCAAACAACGTTTCGGTATAGCCGGTCCTGCTTGCCTGCGCGATAGTGTTGTCCATGTACGCGCTCAGTTTGGGGAAGGCCGCAAAATACTGGTCATAAAACTCTTGCGCCTCGGCCCGCTTGGTGCCCAAACTTTGTTGCAACGAGGTCACGCCCATACCGTAGAGGATGCCAAAGTTAATAACCTTGGCGCGGCGGCGCATCTCGTACGTCACTTCGCTGGGCTGTACGTGGAACACGCGCGAGGCAACCTCGGTGTGTACGTCGCGATTGTTGCGAAAGATCTCGGCCAACGCCTCATCACCACTCAGCAGTGCCGCGATACGCAACTCGATTTGGCTGTAATCAAACGCCACCAACCGCATCCCCTGCTCGGCCACAAACGCATTGCGGATAGCGCGCCCCAGCTCGGTTTTAATAGGGATATTTTGTAGGTTAGGGTTTTGCGAGGCCACGCGGCCGGTCGTCGTGCCCGCTTGTATATAGGTCGTGTGCAGGCGGCTGTTGTTGTCGAGCAGTGTGGGGATAGTGTCTATGTAGGTCGAAAGTAGTTTAGCCAGCTCGCGGTATGACAAAATGTCGTCGATGATGGGGTGCGCCTCGCGCAACTTAACGAGCTCGGACTCGCGCGTCGAGCGTGCACCGCCGGCCGTCTTTTTTTTAGCAACAAGCCCCAGCTTGTCAAACAACACCTCGCCCAGTTGTTTGGGCGAACTAATGTTAAACTCGCCGCCGGCTACCGTGTAGATGCGCGCCGCAATTTTGTCGAGCTCTTTGGTGTAGTCTTTGGACAACTTTTCTAAAAACGCTTTGTCTATTTTGACGCCGCGTTTCTCCATGCGACGCAACACCGGAGTCAACGGCAGCTCTATCTGCTCGTATACAAAGTCGAGATTTTTTTCATGAATCTGCTTTTTGATGTTGGTAAACGCCTCGTCAAACTGCTCTGACTTGCCTATGCGCACAATGTCCTCGAGCGTCGGCTCGGTGGTGTTGGTGTCGAGCACCCACACCGCCAACGCGGCTTGCTCAAAAAGCTCCGCCGGGACGGAGGAGAAAGAAGACTGAAGGGGGCTTTCGAGCGCGACGGCGCGAGAACTGAGCGAATTTTTAGCAGAAAATTCGTGTACCCCTGAGGTCTTGCTTTCTCCTCCGTCCAACACCTGTTTAACTCGCGGGATCAGTGACCGAAAATCAAACTCGTTGAGCATATCCAAAACCACTTTAGGCTCGGCGCCCTCCTTCCACGTTTTTGTAGGGAGTACAAAAGTAATTGGCGCATCGCGGCGGATAGTCGCCAGCATTTTGCTAAACTCGGCCTCCTCTTTGTTGTCGGCCATCAACTGCACAAAACGCTTTTGCACGGCAGTCTTTTCGGCCACTGTGTCGACCCCGTCTTTTTTAATCGCGGCGTATATCTTTTCGAGTGTGCCGTAGGTTTGCAACAGTTTGAGCGCGCTCCCCTCGCCCACGCCGGGCACGCCTTTAATATTGTCCGAGGCGTCGCCGGCAATACCCTTAAGGTCGGGTACCGCGCTCGGGCCAAAGCCGTAGCGCTCTCTCACCCCATCCTCGTCGTACATCACCGTGTCGGTGAGCCCTTTGCGCAAGGTAAATACCCGCACGCGCTTGTCATCGATAAGCTGCAGCGTGTCCATATCGCCCGAGGCGATTATCAAATCAACATTTTTATTTTTTTTCATCTGCTCGACGATAGTGCCCACCACATCGTCGGCCTCAAAACCTTTGGCGTCGTAGAGCGGTATCCCAAACGCAGCCAAAACATCGCGCGAGCGTTTTATCTGGTGGATCAAATCATCCTCGGTTTTGGCGCGCGTGCCTTTGTACTCTTTGTACGCCGCATCCCGAAAGGTCCCGCCCGGCAGATCGAACGCCGCCGCAATGTAGTCGGGCCGGAGGTCGGTAATAATGCGCATCAGCATCGAAATAAGCCCGTACAAAGCGCCTGTCGGCTCGCCCTTGCTCGAGCTAAAGTCGGGCAAGGCGTGGTACGCGCGATGGAGTATCGCGTGGGTGTCGAGGATAACCAGGCGTTTTTGATCCTTCATGTCACCTCAATATACCTCTCTCCTTCCCCGGCGTCTTGCGACGAAAAATTAAGGGTGATATCCGGCGTGGGCAGCAGGTCGCCCAACCGCTCGGGCCACTCAACAAGCACCAACGCTTTAGGGTCGTTTAAAAACTCTTCAGGCTTGAGCGTTTTAAATTCCTCCGGCTTCTCTAGTCGGTAGGCATCGATGTGCACCGCGCGGTTAAAGCGCCGCGGCGCGCCAAACGTGGTAAGCGGGCCCTCGAGCGGGTAGGTCTTCATCAACACATAGGTTGGGCTCGCTATCTTGTCTTTGATACCCAACCGCGCCGCGAGCGCCTGCACAAACGTGGTCTTACCGGCGCCCAAGTCGCCCCGCAGCGCCACCACAAAGGCTTTGTCTCGCGGAGACTCGTCGGTGCGGGACATCCAAACCAGCGCGAGCACATTGCCCGCAAACTCCGACAACTCGCCTAAAGACACCTTGGCCATGAGGTAGAATATACACCATGGTGGTCTTTAATGATGCCGAGCAAGAAAAGCGCGTGGACTTTCTCCGCCGAAAAGAGGAGGAGGAGTTGGCACAAATGCTGAGCCACAAATACGGCGTCGAGTATGTCGACCTCTCGTTGGTGGCGGTCAATGTCGACGCCCTACGCCTCTTAAAAGAAGAGGAGGCACGCGCCGCCGAAGCGGCTGTCTTTGGCCAAGTCGGCAAAAAAGTGTCACTGGCCGCACGCGCACCCGAAAACCCGGCCGTTAAACAACTGGTCGCCAAACTCACCGAGCAGGGCTACACGGTAACGGTGTTTATGTGCTCGCAGGCCTCGCTCGCGCGCGCCTACCAGCGCTACGCCGACCTGTCGTACGCTACCCAAACCAAGGCCGGCGTCTTTGAACTCAGCAACGAGGAGCTCGAGGAGTTGTTAAACAAAGTCACGAGCCTCGCTGATATCGGCAAACTGATCCAAGAAGCGGTCGAACTAAAGCGCGCCTACCGCATCACGCGCATACTCGAAGTTATTTTAGCCGGCGGGCTTGCAACCGGCGCCTCGGACGTACACTTTGAGCCCGAGGATGTGGCAGTGCGCCTGCGCTACCGGCTCGACGGTGTCTTAACCGACGTACTCACGTTTGACCACGAGACCTACAAGCTGATGCTCAGCCGCCTCAAGCTGCTTTCGGGGCTCAAACTCAACGTCGAGGGCGATGCGCAAGACGGCCGCTTTTCTATCAAAATTAAGGGCGACGAAATAGAGCTGCGCACAAGCGTGCTGCCCGGCAACTACGCCGAGACAGTGGTACTGCGTATCCTCAACCCCAAAGCTATCGGCGTCCCGCTCGAGGAGCTGGGCCTTGAGCAAAAATTGCGCGAGCGGATAGAAAAAGAGATTCAAAAGCCCAACGGCATGATACTCACCACCGGCCCCACCGGCTCGGGCAAAACGACCACGCTGTATGCCTTTATGCGCAAGATCAATAGCCCGCAAAGCAAAATCATCACCATCGAGGATCCTATCGAGTACCACCTGCAAGGTATCGTGCAAACCCAGGTTGATAAAAAAAATTACACCTTTGCCAACGGCCTGCGCAGCGCGCTGCGCCAAGACCCCGACATTATTATGGTCGGCGAAATCCGCGACGCCGAGGTGGCCGAAACGGCCATCAACGCCGCGCTCACCGGGCACCTTGTGTTCTCGACCTTGCACACCAACGACGCGGCAGGCTCCTTCCCCCGCCTTATCGACCTCGGTATATCCGAAAAAGTTCTCTCGTCGTCGGTTAACGTGGCGCTCGCGCAGCGCCTGGTGCGCAAACTGTGTGCCAAGTGTAAAGCGCAGCGTGCTGCCACACCCGACGAACGCGCGCTTATCGACCGGATACTCAAAGACGTTGTCGATCACTCGTTGGTACCGGGCGACACCGCCACCATATGGGAGGCCAAGCCGGACGGCTGCGAGGCCTGCCACGGCCGCGGCTACAAAGGCCGCATCGGTATCTTTGAGGCGGTGTTTATGGACCGCGCGGTCGAGGAGGTGTTGCGCAGCAAACCATCAGAGCGCGAGGTGGCCGAGGCCGCCAAACCGCAAGCCATCCCCACCATGACCCAAGACGGTATCATCAAAATCCTCCGCGGCGTCACGAGCTTAGACGAGTTAAAACGCGTCGTCGATTTAGATGCACTGGTATAACCACGAATCAGAAAAACCGCAACGTTGTGTTGCGGCCTCTGTGGTGTAAAGTTAGCTAAGTTCGAAGGAGTACACCACCAAGCAATACTCATCATCGACTAGCGATGAAGCGGCAAGTATATCTAAGGGGCGTCCCCGCGGCAGTTTGAATAAACAAAAGGCCGGAACGTCCTCGATAAGTTGCCAAACGGTTAAGTCGTATTGCTTGAGGGTGTACTCTTCCCAACAAAAAATCCCCCTGCGGGAGAGTGCGGCTAATAACTAGCCTAGCATAGTATCAATTTTATGTCAAGCTCCCCTGAAGAGGCCCCCCTTTCGACCGAACCGGCAGTATTTTTGGATGCAACTTTGCGCCCTGGCAGCTGGGACGAGTATGTCGGGCAAGAATCGATAAAAAACAACCTCCACATCCTCATTTCGGCCGCCAAAGAGCGCCAGTCCCCGCCCGAACATATCCTTTTTTACGGCCCGCCGGGGCTCGGCAAGACGACACTCGCGCACCTTATTGCCCGCGAGTTGGGCGGCACGATGCGCTCGACCTCGGGGCCCGCTATCGAGAAGGTCGGCGACCTCGCGGCGCTTTTGACCAACCTTGGGGC
Organism: Candidatus Adlerbacteria bacterium; assembly: GCA_903915735.1. GTDB lineage: Bacteria > Patescibacteriota > Minisyncoccia > Phycocordibacterales > SBAW01 > GWA1-54-10. The sequence goes on along the minus strand of CAIWUA010000025.1, from coordinate 3,140 downwards.
AGGCGACATTTTGTTTATCGACGAGATACACCGCCTACCACGCACGATCGAAGAGGTTTTGTACCCCGCCATGGAGTCGGGGATGCTCAACATTATCATCGGCAAAGGCCCGAGTGCGCGCACCATCGAGCTGCCGCTGCCGCCCTTTACTTTGATCGCAGCCACCACGCGCGTGGCCGACCTGTCGGCGCCGCTGCGCTCGCGCTTTAGCGGCGGGACCTTTCGCCTTGAGTTTTATAGCGAGGACGACATCGCCAAGATTGTTAAGCGCTCGGCCAACATTTTGGGCGTCGAGATAGATAAAGACGGCGTGCAAGAAATCGCCAAGCGCGCCCGCGCCACACCGCGCACCGCCAACTACCTGCTTAAGCGCGCCCGCGACTACGCGCAACTCAAGCGCTCGGGGCTCACTAGGGCCATGGTCGACAACTCGCTCGGCATGCTCGAGGTTGATGAGTTGGGATTAACTCCACTCGATAGAAAACTTTTGACCGTGCTGATAGAAAGATTTAACGGCGGCCCGGCCGGCGTCAACGCGCTTGCCGCGGCACTGAGCGAAGAGCCGACCACTATTAGCGAAGTACACGAGCCCTTCCTTTTGCAGCTTGGTCTAATAGAAAGGACCCCCCGTGGCCGTGTAGCAACCAAAGCCGCGTACGAACACCTCGGCAAAACTCCCCCGAGTGATTTGAACGAGCGACTTTTATAAAGTATTCTCTTTGTTATATGGCAGGGCATTCAAAATGGGCAAAATTAAAACATGTTAAGGGCAAGACTGATGCCCAAAAGGCCAAGACTTTTAGTAAGTTGGTGCGATTTATCACTATCGAATCTAAAAAGGCCAAAGGCGACCGCAACGCGCCCGGCGTGCGCTTGGCGATAGATAAAGCCAAGGCCGCCAACATGCCGACCGACAACATTGACCGCGCTTTGGCCAAAGGCTCGGGCGAGGGTGCAGCGGTCGAGCAGGTGGTCTACGAGGCCTACGGCCCCGGCGGCTGCGCGCTGGTGATAGAGGGCTACACCGACTCAAGAAATAGAACGTCGCAAGAACTGCGCCACCTATTAAGTTTGCATGGCGGCAGCCTCGCCAACCCCGGCGCGGCTATGTGGGCGTTTACCAAAAACGCCGAGGGTAAACTTGAGGCGCTGTCCCCCATCGAGCTGAGCGACGAAGACGCCCAAAAGATGGCCGAGCTAAGCGACGCGCTCGAGGACCACGACGACGTCAACGAAATTTATACTAACGCGGCATAGTATACTGTGGGGGTTCGATTAGCCCTTAATTTTTAATACGTATGAGTCCGCTCCAAGTGCAGTATCCGCTTAGCCCGCGCAAGTTTTGGAAGAAGATGATTTCAGGTGTTTTTGGTTGGTCTGTGGTTCTTTTGTTTGCCGAATTAGTCCCCGTATTTCTTTGGTTTACCTCCTTCGACTCAATAAACACTCCCGGCCAAGCAAGTTTTCAACAAACAATATCCGGAGCAGTCGCGCTTATTATTCCTTTGGTGTGGGTGATCCTGGTCATAATTCAAGCCTGGTACTATAAGGTCTATATCCGTCGCTACTACTACGACGCGGGCGACAACTTTGTCACGATTAAAAAAGGCGTTTTTGCGCCGGCCGAGATCCACGTCATGTACCAAAAAATACAGGACGTCTATGTCGACCAAGATATTTTGGACCGCATTATGGGCCTGTATGACGTACACATTGCAAGCGCCACCGCCACCTCGGGGATGGAGGCTCACATCGACGGCGTTAATCACGACTCGGCCGAAGCACTTAAAACCCTTTTACTCTCAAGGATACAAACCGGCGGCGTGAGCGCCCCAACCGCAGGAGCCGTAGCTCAATCGGGTGCCCCGCAAGTACCAAATGTCGTCACGCTCTCTGAAGATGTCTCGAGTAAAACGTATCCGCTGAGCGGCCGATGGGTGACGCAACAAATCGTGATGTGGTTTTTTTCCTCTCTGTTTGTGTCTGGGTTTGTGACACTTTACTTCTCTCTCCCAAGCAAAGGCTCAACCACTTCGCTGGTCGATGCTTTTGGTTTGTCGTGGATAGGTGTGTGGGTCGCTATATTCGTCGTGGTGTACGTCTTCCACATTATCTACACCTTTCTCTGGAAGAGCACCTACTCATTCTCGTTTCTCCCTGAGTATATCCAGATGCGCTCGGGTATTATCAGCCGCAGTGAGGTGCATGTCCCCTACCGCGCCGTCCAAGATGTCACGGTGACCCAGGGCGTCATAGAGCGGTTGTTTGGTCTCGCTACGGTTAATATCCAAAACGCGGCACAGGCGCAGATGGTGGGGCGCAAACTCGCCCAAACCGGTGTCGTTATACCCGGCCAAACGCCCGACAAAGCCAACCATATTGCCGAGGTGGTCCGCACGATCACCCTCACCAAAAACACCGGCCAAACGGGACTCTAGTTATGCGTGTGCTTGCGTTTGATCCTGGATACGAGCGCTTGGGTGTAGCGGTGCTCGAAAAGCAAAAAGGTAAAGAAGTTCTTTTACACTCCGAGTGTGTGCGCACCTCGGCAAAACTTGATTTTACCGAGCGTCTCAAACTATTAGGTGAGGCAGCTGAAAGCTTAATACAACAGTGGCAGCCTCATGTGGTCGCGCTCGAAGAAGTTTTTTTTGAAAAGAACGCCAAAACCGCCATGGGTGTGGCCGAAGTCCGCGGCATGCTTACCTATATTGCAGCCACAAATAACCTTACTGTGCAGCACTATACGCCAAGTGAGGTAAAGATAGCGGTCACCGGCTATGGCAAGGGTAACAAGGCCGCCGTCGCGCTCATGGTGCCCAGACTGATAGCGCTCCCGCCGAAGAAACGCCTCGACGACGAGCTTGATGCTATTGCGGTGGGGATTACCTGCCTTGCATCACTGCGATAACCTGTTATAAATCTTGATGTTGAGTTACTTTTACACTCATTATTAACAGGCTAGATACTATTAAAAAGTATGGACGAGTTAGAGAAGGACGAGTTCTTGCTCGATGATCCCGAGACCGAGGACAGCGAGTTGACCGACGAGGACGTAGAGGACGAAGACGCCCCCGAGGTAGGAGCCGACGAAGACGAAGAAGAGCTATAAAAAACGCCCCAACCGGGGCGTTTTTTAT
>CAIWUA010000024.1 GCA_903915735.1 Candidatus Adlerbacteria bacterium | reverse complement strand
TGCAGTCGCTGACCGTCGTCGTAGTCGATGTCGTACAGGCGTTCCTTGTTGCGCGTCACCGAGCACCGCACAATGACCCCTGGAAAGTGTTTGGCCGTCGCAGTTTGCCCGTGACTGGTTGTCGTCTAAGTTTCATAAAGACATCCTTAGGAGCCTCCGGACGCTCTCGGAGAGCGTCCGCAACGTCGAATATGTCATATCCCGTGGCCCTAAAAAGCAAGAGGAGCCTCGCGCGGTGCCGCCACCGGTCACCGAGCTGCCGCTCGAGCCGGTACACGCTCGTACCAACCTCAACCCGCGGTTTACCTTCCAAAACCTTGTGGTTGGGCCATTTAATGAGCTTGCCAACGCCGCCGCCCAAGCAGTGGTGCGCAAACCGGGCATCGCCTACAACCCACTTTTGGTCTACGGACCGACCGGGTTGGGTAAAACACACCTCGTACAGGCTATCGGTAACTATTTTCGCCTGCAGGCGCCCGACCGCAAGGTGTACTACGTCACTTCAGAAAAGTTTTCGATGGACTATGTCTCTGCGCTACAAGAGGGCGGCACCAAGATGACCAGTTTTAAAGAAAAATATCGCCAATACGACTTGCTTATTATGGACGATGTGCAATTTTTGGCGGGACGCGACAAAATTAAAGAGGAATTCTTTCATCTTTTTAATTATCTCCACGACAACAACAAACAACTTGTCTTTTCGTCCGATCAACACCCCAACGTCATACAAAACCTTGAGGACCGTATTAAAAGCCGCCTTTCGGCGGGGATGATTGTCTCGATAACTCCACCCGACCACCAGTCACGGTTGGCTATCGTGCGAGCCAAAGCAACTGCTCATAACTTTATTTTAGCCGACGAGGTCATGGAGTACCTTGCTACCACCATAGAGGGCAACGTACGCGAGCTTGAGGGGGCGTTAAACACCCTTTTATGCCAATTTGAGATGCGCGGCGAGCCACTATCACTCACTGATGCAAAAACTCTCCTTAGAGGCTCTGGGGTCATGCAAAAGAAGGCTGTGTCGGTGCAAGAGGTGGTTAAAACTATCGCAAACTTTTATGGGGTCGAGGAGGGGAGTATTTATGAAAAAACTCGCCGCAAAGAAGTAGTGCGTCCCCGCCAGGTGATTATGTTTTTACTGCGTGAGGATTTTCGTATCTCGTTCCCAACCATCGGCGAAAAACTTGGAGGTCGCGACCACACCACCGTGATACACTCGTGCGACAAAATTAAAAATGATCTTCGTTCCGATAGTATCCTTTCGAACGAATTACATCAGATACGTCTCATGTTGAAATGATGTGGATAAGAAGGTATAACAAAAAAATTATTAAGCTTATCCACACCACTATGCACACTACTCCACAAAATAATTTGACCACCTGTGAACGATTTAACCATTACTACATAAGTGTTTTTTCGACTTATACGAGTTACTCACAGGACTAATAGTAATAAGTCTTTAATAAAGAAGAGTTTTACACACTAAGAACAAGATATGAAATTCGAAACGACCACAGACCAATTTCTTGCAGCGGTAGCAACTGCGGCTCGTTTTATAGAACGTCGCGCTAACTTGCCGGTGTTGGCTGGGGTTTTAATTGTTGCTGATGGTAATCGTATTTTGTTGCGTGCTACTAACCTTGAGTGTGGTGTTGAAATATCTTTACCGGGTAAAGTTTCAGAAAACGGCACCGTTGCGGTACCGGGTGGGGTGTTGGTTGGATTTTTAAATAATGCGCGCGGTAAGTCGGTTACTGCCGAACTTAAAGGTGAGATTTTTAAACTAGAGACCGAGCACGCTGATGCCTCGATAAAAACAATTCCTCATAACGACTTTCCTCTCCTGCCACGAGTGGCTGCTACAAACTCTTTTGTTGTTAAGGCGCAAGATTTAGTTAAAGCTATCCGTGGGGTGGCGTACTGCGCATCATTGTCGGCGGTTAAACCAGAACTCCAAAGTGTTTTGTTGTGGGCCGAGGGTGGTAAATTAATCGCGGTTGCTACAGACTCGTTTAGACTTGCCGAAAAATCAGTACCCCTCCGAAAAGGAGGTACGGTGCCGCAGTTGTTGGTGCCGGCACGTAACGCCGCCGAACTTATGCGTATTGTAGAGGGGCAAAGTGGAGATGTTGAAATTTATTACAACGAAAATCAACTTTCGACCCAAATAAATAATACCTACTACACCAGCCGACTTCTTGATGGATCCTTCCCGAATTATCGCCAGATACTCCCTAAAAGTTTTTCGACCGAGGCGGTAGTGTTGCGCGAAGATTTTGGCGGCGCCCTTAAAGCACTTTCGATATTTGCCGACAAATTTGCCCAAGTCGCGCTTGCTATCGACCCGGTTAAAAAATCAGTCTTTCTTACTTCGCGCAACCCCGACGTCGGCGAGCAGGTGTCGACCATTAAAGCAACTATTAAAGGCGACCAGGCGGCGATGTCGTTTAACGGCCGCTATCTGGCCGACAGCCTGCAATCAATATCAGGCGACTCAGTTCGCCTCCACTCCAACGGCCCCGGTAAAGCGATGTTAATCAAGGATGCCTCCGACGACTCCTTCTTGTATTTGGCGATGCCGATGAATCGGTAGTTTTTTGTACTCGATTTTTTTATAAATAAAAACTCCGCAGTGGTGCGGAGTTACGGGGTGAAGGGGAAGAATTCGATTCGTTCAAAATCTTTCGCCCGCTCTTTGTAGTACACATGGGCGTTAAATGTTTCGCCGCGCACCGTTTTGGCAAACCACACTACGTCTCCCTCCAACATTTCGTCAAACGGCAGTTGGTCGACTGGGTATGATTTGGGCACCATCGATTTTGTCTCGACTAGCTCGCCCTCGAAGTAGTCGGTCCAGTACACATGGACCTCAAAGTCGGCCACGCCGCCGGCAAAAAAGGTTATGACGGCTATTTTAACGAGTTTGTCGGCACTGAGCCGGATACCCATCTCGTCAAACGTTTCGCGGATAAGACACTCCTCGAGCGTCTCGCCAGGCTCTTGTTTGCCGCCGGGGCCGTTGATGATGTCCGAGATCTCTTCGACCCCTTTCTTTTTATAGCCGAGGTACACTCGACCGTCTCTTACGATGATACCGAGTGTTGCTACTCGCATAGTCTCCTCCAAATCATGCTGTCTGCGGCCACTGTAGCGCGGCACAAGAGGTGTGGCAACCTGCCTGCGGCAAGCCCCAAGCTACTGCGGTATCACGGCGTTGCCGTTAGGGGAGTACTGGTTTTGGTTACTGTATGGCACGGTCGGTTGCATTACTTGCGGTTCCGGTTGCGGTGCAACGTAGTTTTGGTTGAGCCAGCGCTGCACGCCGTAGTCCCAGCGGGTGTACTGCGGATCGCTTGCGGGGTTAGCGGGCGACGGGCCGAGCGGGTTGTTTTTATCTATCCAGTACAAAATGTCGTGGATAAGGCCATCATTGCCCGGCGTTTGCCATATACCGCGCAAAACAGGCTTAAGGCCTGAGTAATCCGGCTGGCTGTAGGTAAATGACTCTGCGGGTATTTTTTGCAGCGCATAGCCCATAAACTCGCTCCACGCGGGGCCAACGATAAAGCCGGACACCTTTTTGACCATGGGGGTATTGTCGTTGTTGCCGGCCCATACACCGACCACCAAGTTAGGAGTGTAGCCGACCGTCCAAGCGTCGCGGTAGCTGTTGGTAGTACCGGTTTTAACCGCCACATCGCGCCCGGGGAAGGTAAACATCGAGTTTTCTCCCAGTGGCGCACGGGCAACCGGGTCAGATAGGATACTGTTGATGTCCTCGGCAATAGGTTGAGCAAGCACTTGTGAGCCGCCCGCCTGCGTATTGTCTTCGATAACATGGCCTGCAGAGTCCTCTATTTTAAGCACGGCTGTGGCGGGGAAGTGCATCCCGTTTTGAGCAAACCCGCCGTACGCGCTGGTCATATCGAGCAGGGTGACCTCGCCGCCGCCGAGCACAAGGGTTAAGCCATACTGGCTCGCGTCGCCGAGCGTCGAGACCCCCATTGATTTGGCCAGCCGCAGCGAGTCGCCCACCCCCGCAAGGTAAAGCAGTTTGACCGCGGGGACGTTGATAGACTGCGCCAGCGCATCGCGCAGCGTCATAGGGCCGCGAAACTTGTTGTCATAGTTGCCGGGGGAGTAGCAGCCGGTGGTTTGGTCGGTGGTGAGGTTGTCGGCTGCACACGCGGTCGAGAACTGGGTCGGTACATCAAACAATACCGTGTCGGGTGTGTACCCCTCGGTAAAGGCCTGCGCGTACACAAACGGCTTAAAGGTCGAACCCGGCTGGCGGTCGGCAACCGCGTCGTTGTAGGCCCCCGGTATCTCGTTGTCAAAGTAGTTGCGCGAGCCGACCATGGCGAGTATTTGGCCGTTGGTTGGGTCGATAGCCACCAACGCCATGTTGGTGGCGTTGTATTTGTCGACGTTGGCAAGTGCGTTGCGGGTTACTATCTCCTCGGCGTGCGCCTCGAGGTCGACGTCGAGCGAGGTGGTTACCTTCCAGCCGCCGGCGTCGAGTGCGTCTTGCCCGTACTTGTCGGCCAAGTACTGCTCGACATAAAAGACAAAGTGCGGCGCGACGATCGAGTTTTTGCGCTGCGGCAAAAAGTCGACCTGCGTCTTTTTGGCCTCGTCGCGTTGCGCAGTGGTGATATAGCCGTGCTCGAGCATTTTATCGAGCACAATATTTTTGCGCTGGTCGAGCGCCGCCTTATGGTTGCCGTAGGGTGAGTAAAAGGTGGGTGCCGGCAAGAGCGCCGCCAAGTAGGCTGCTTGTGGGATCGACAGAGTACTCGCAGAGACGCCAAAAAACGCTTCAGAGGCCGCCTCAACGCCGTATATGGGGCCTCCGTAGGGCGCTTGGTTAAGGTACAGCTCGAGTATTTGGTCTTTGGTAAGGACACGCTCGAGTTTGAGCGACAGTATCCACTCTTTGAGTTTGCGCGCGATACTCTTGTCGTTGGTGAGGAGTGTGTTTTTGACCACCTGCTGGGTTAAGGTCGAACCGCCTTGGTTGAGCCCAAGGGTAGTAATATCCACAAAAAAGGCGCGGGCAATGGCACCTATCTCGATGCCGTGGTGTTGATAAAAATTTGGGTCCTCTATAGCAATGGTCGCATCTTGCACGTTGG
>CAIWUA010000023.1 GCA_903915735.1 Candidatus Adlerbacteria bacterium | reverse complement strand
GGCACCAAAGACGTCTGGGATATGGCCGAGGGTCAGCTGCGCCAGATAGCCGAGGAGCGCGGCGCCGACTATATCGAGGGCCCCGGCGAGGCGGCACTGTACGGCCCCAAACTCGACTTTATGGCTAAAAACGCGGCCGGCCGGCAATGGCAGGTGGCGACTATCCAGCTCGACCTCAACCAGCCCGAGCGCTTTGACCTTAGCTGCACTAACGAAAAGGGCGAAAAGGAGCGCATTGTGATGATACACAGCGCTATCACGGGCTCGATCGAGCGTTGCATCGCGGTACTACTCGAGCATCTCGAGGGTGTCTTGCCGACCTGGCTGTCGCCGGTGCAGGCGCGCGTGCTGCCTATTGGCGAGGCGCATGTTGCCTTTGCCCACGAGGCGGCCGAACAACTCAAGGCCGCAGGGATCCGCGCCGAGCTCGACGAGAGCAACGAAAGTTTGGGCAAGAAAATCCGCGCCGCCAAGACGCTCAAAGTCCCCTACCTGCTGGTCATCGGCGCAGAAGAGGTTGCGTCGCAGACTGCCACGCTCGAGGGCCGAAACGGAAAAATCGGAGCCCTTGCGGTCTCCGATATAATCCAAAAACTAAAAGAAGAGATTGTTACGCGCGGCTAATCTGCGACGCGATAAACGGGTCGATACCCGAGAATTGCACAGACGGAGCAGCGTGTTTGATTACCGGCGTGTGTGCGGTGTGCGTAGCCTCCTGTGAAGGATTACCAAACAAGAATCCGTTGAGCGCGTTTACCAATTTGTTTTGCACGCGCTTGACGACGACCAAGTACGCCGCACCGAGGCACCAAAGAATGAGGAAGCCCCAGTACAAAGCTGTGCCGACCGGACCCAAGTCGAGACCGGTGTACGGTACCGCGCTAAGCGCGACGTACGGAGCCGGGCGGTTGTAAGCGATAGGTTGCTGATAGACCGGCGCAGGTTGGTAGGTCGGTTGATAAACCGGCTGTTGCGGGTAGTAGACCGGCTGCGGATAGACCGGCTGCGACGGCGCATATACTACCGAACCCGGCGTTGAGTTGTTGTTGACGATGTTGGTCGGAGCGTTGATGGCAGTATTGCAGCTGCCCGCGGTGCACGAGTTGACGTTAGTGTTAACGTTGGTCGAGCTCTGCGACTGGCTCATGCCGCCACCCATCCCGCCGCCAAAACCGCCATACGAAGGCATGTAGCTCGAGCCATAACCCGAACCGTAGCTGGAGCCGTAGTCGGAGTATGAAGGAGAACTGTAGTTGGTAGGATATGAGTAGTCGTACGAGGATCCAGTATAGGTCGGATACGAGTAGTCGTATGAGTAGCTTGTGTCCGTAGGATACGAATAGTCGTACGAAGAGCCATTATCGATAGGATATGAATAGTCGTACGAGTCGCCACCAAAAAGGTCCGCTGCATGCGCCTTAGGGGCAACTGCAAATGGGATTGCAAGCAAAACAAGCGCCGCAAAAGCCGTGATGAGTGTCCGAACAGCGCTGTTAGTGATGGTAGTCATAGAAAAGTAAAATATGTCAGAACCTAATAATTGTCAATACCCACGCTCCGAACTCAATTTAGTTTAAGTCCAGAGAATGAAGATCGATGAAAGTTAAAGAAATATCCGGCGCGCAAGCTCCTAAGCGAGCGCGCCGAACAATTTTAGCGACAAACAACTCGGACATACATAGTCTTACCGTCCGGCGAAGGCGCTTTGACTTCGTCACAACCGCGCGGGACAGACTGGTGTCCGCGTCGTTGCCCGAGGTAACCACGCGAGTTTTCCGGCCGCGCACCCAAGACTTCTTCGGACTCAATCGCCCGAAGTTCGTTGAGCTGTTCGCGCTGCTCCGGCGATAACCGACGGCGATCATCGCCGTCGGATTGACCGTTGCGACGCATCGCAGCGCGAGCCGCAACCGCCCCCACCACCACGCCTGCACCCACATAGGCCGCCGGCGGGATACTGGTTGCCACCCGCTGCGGAGCGGGCTGCGCTTTTGCAGCCAGCGCCTTTTCGTTCATCTGACAGGCTTGCACCTGCTGAGCGAAATCGGGCGATGACATTTTGTCGACTTTTTTCGCCGCCTCGTCTTCGAGTTTCGGCGAGGTGGTCGACGCCCGCTTGCAGCTCGCGACATACTCGATGTAACGGGCCGAGTGCTTGGCATATTCGCCCGCCTTCGGGTAACTCTGTGCCGAAGCATCGGCAGCCGAGAGCGCCATCACCACGATGGCAGCCGCAAAAGCAAAACGCTTCATGGTATTCTCCTACATTTGTTGAGTGATGACTCGAATGCGGATGCAAACGAGTAAACTGAGTCTGGTGCTAGTATACACCGGACAAACCTACTTGTCAAGCTCTTTTATTAAGTGCTTAATTGACGCTATACGCCCCTACAAAATCGGCATTAACCACATAGCGGGTCGACTTGGTTGCAAACGAGTCGCAGGTAACGAGCACCAAGTGCTTGCCGGTTGCGGGCAACTCTATCGTGTCCTCGTTGGCGTTAGCCGTGCGCACACCTGTCACGCTATAGCGGTACTCGGTGGTCCCCGAATAGACACTCACCGTCTGCCCTACCTTAAGATTTTGGATGCCGTTAAAAGTTTTGTAGTATAGCTTGTAGACTATGGGCAAGTAGCTCGAGTGCCCAAAAAGTAGCACCGTACCATCGACGTTAAGCAGCGCCGAGCTTGGGTAGCGCACCGCGCCCTGCGTAAGTGCCTCGTCTAAAATGTCGACGCTGGTAGTAGCCGGGTTAACTACGGTTACATCAAGGCCGATGTTTTTGGCGACGACGCGCACCGGAGCTTGGGCACTCGCAGAATCCTGTTGGGCAAAAGTCTGGCCTGCCGAGGCGTTTTTGGCCTCGGACAGGAGACCCGAGGACTTTTGACCGGCAGGATTTTGCGAGGGCGAGTTGGGCAGCGAATCGGTCATTGCCATAAACGCAAAACTAAGCGCAAAGAGCGCCAAAAAGGTCATCGCAAAGCTAAAAGGGCGCTGTGTCATTACCGCCTTAGTGTAGCATATATGGCTGTTTTGTCAACTTGCTTACTTGACAAGATTATTGTACTATGCTAGCCTTACAGCGTATGGAAACTAAACCAACTTTTAAGGAGCACGTCCTGCGGGCTATCGCCATTTTGGGCCTGTTGGCTATTCTCCTCTTGGGCGCCTGGGGCATTATCCAGCTTGCCTTTTTTATCTCGTCCCTCTTTAGCAACGCCGGCGGCGCGGTTAGCAACGTTGTGCAAACGCAAACTCACGAGAGTTTGACGCTCTCGGTGCCCGCTAAGGCAACCTCGGGCACGGCCACCACTATCAACTGGACGTTGAGCAACGGCACGGCTGCGTACGCCTATACCCTCTCGTACTCGTGCGTAACCGGCCTCAGCTTTAAAGCGCCGGTACCGACCGGTGCAACGCAAGCAGTTGCCTGCGACACGCCGTTTAACTACACCCAGGCCACGCAGTTTATGACCCTGACGCCGGTGTACTCGGGCACGAGCGACGTACAGACAACCATTACTGTCAGTGCAACCAACCTTGCGACCGGCGCTATCGTCGCCTCGGCAAACGGCACCATGACTATTGCCGGCAAAAAGGCTCCGGCCAAAGCCGCTGCCACTTCTTACAACAGCTACTCGCCTAAAACTACCTACGTTGCCGCCACTCGCACCGCAGCCCTGTACGGGTACCCCGACTTGGCGGTGACTATCACCTCGGCTTACTCGCAGGGTGGTAATGCAACCGTACAGTTTGTCGTGCAAAACATCGGCACCAACGTGTCGCCGGCCAACTGGACCTTTGTCTCTACCCTGCCAATTAACGGCAGCTACCAGTACCCGAGCGGCCCGCAGCGCGCACTGTACCCGGGCGACAAAATTGCTTTTACGCTTAACTTTAGCGACTACGACACCAACAGCGCGTACGGTTACAACAACGGCTATACCAACAACCAGGGCTACACCTACGGTACGTGCAACGCATACGGCCCGTGTGCCGTGCCGGGCTACAGCGGCGGCTGCGGATACGCACCGTGCGGCTACACCGCACCCTACACCAACTGGACTCCGTACCAGCCGGCCAGCAACGTTAACTCGTACTACGGCGGCTCAAAGGTGGTGAGCATCCAGGTTGATCCGTACAACCAAGTCCCCGAGGTCAGCAAAGCAAACAACTACGCGAGCACGAGCTACGTCTCGTACTAACCAAAAAATAAAAAAGCCCCGGCATAACGCCGGGGCTTTTTTTATTTTAGATATCCAGGTTGGCGAGTTTGGCGTTGGATTGGATAAAGCTCTTGCGGCTCGAGACATCCTCGCCCATCAAAATATCAAACACGCTGTCGGCGTCTTGGGCGTCCTCGATATTGACCAACTTGAGCACGCGGTTTTCGTGATGCATGGTTGTCTCCCACAGCTCCTCGGGGTTCATTTCTCCCAAGCCCTTGTAGCGCTGGATGCTCACCTTTTGTTTGCGGGTTTTAGATGCTGCCTCCTCCTCGACCGGCTCGGCGTCCGGGTCAACGGCGGCCTCGGGGTCGGCATTGTCCTCCTCGACGACCGCGTCTTTGCCGACGATGCCGTTCTTTTCTTCATCCGAGTAGGCGTAGGTAATCTCTTTGCCTTTTTTAATTTTATACAGCGGCGGCTGCGCGATGTACAAATAGCCGCCCTCGATAATCGGCTTAAAGTGCCTAAAGAAAAGGGTGAGCAACAGCGTGCGGATGTGCGCGCCGTCGACGTCGGCATCGGTCGCGATGATTATTTTGTGATAGCGCAGTTTGCTGATGTCGAAGATGTCGCCAATAGCGGTGCCGAGCCCAAGTATCAAATCTTTGACCGACTGGCT
>CAIWUA010000022.1 GCA_903915735.1 Candidatus Adlerbacteria bacterium | reverse complement strand
TGTCGCTATCGAGACCAAAGAGCACGGCGGCAAGCTGTCGATAGACTTTATGTCCGAGGACGACCTTAGGGTTATCTTTAGCCACTTGGCAGCACGTATAGCCGCTTCGGCAGAATCACCTGATCAAAAGTCCTCGGGTCTCCTGTCCGGGCCAGACCCGATGAGCCCGGCAGGCCAGACTTTTGCTCAGGCTGATTCTGCCGCCGCTAATCTTGAGGACCGCACTCAAGAAGAAATTATAAAAGACGAAAACACCTTCGACCCGAACAGCTTTTCGTTGTAATTACTTTTTATTTTTTGGGGCGGGATGTTTGGGCGCTGTCTGAGAAGCATCCTTTTCGAGCGCTAGGCGGATATGCCGTCGCGCAAGCGTGGTCTTGGCAAAGTCGAGCCATTTAGCCTTTGGGGTGGCGGATTTTTTATTGACGATCTCGACAATGTCGCCGTTATGGAGCACGGTGTCGAGCGGCACCATCTTGCCGTTAACTTTGGCGGCAAACACATGGTCGCCGATGTCCGAGTGTATGGCGTAGGCAAAGTCTATCGAGCTCGAGTTGACCGGCAGGTCGACCACGTCGCCCGTCGGGGTAAAGACAAACACGCGGTGGGTAAAAATATCGGTATGCAGCGTCGTCTCGAGGTCGGGGTCGTTTAACTCCTCCTCGAGCTCGCTCAGCCACTCGGGGGCCTCGGGTGCGCCATAGCGCGCGCGGTGCCCCGTATTTTCGGCCTCGCCTGCCCGCCCTTCCGCCGGGCCGCCACTTTTTTGTGCGCGACTGAGCCCCGGTATCAAACTCCTACTCCAGTCAAAGCTGCCGCCCGGCACCTCACCCCCGCCCGAATGACCGCTCCCCGGTCGGGCGGGCTTTTTGCCCGGTGCTTCTTTATAGGCCACGTGGCTGGCAATGCCGTACTGCGCCTCGGTATGCATTTCGGGCGTGCGTATCTGTACCTCGACAATGCCGCCGTCACCGGCAAACACGGTCGTGTGCAAACTGCGATACCCGTTAGGCTTGGGGAAGGCGATGTAATCTTTAATTTTATTAGGCAGCGGCTGCCACAGGTTGTGCACCAACCCCAGCACCTTGTAGCAGTCCTCAATAGTGGGCACCACGACGCGCAGTGCGGCGATGTCGTGCACTTTAGAAATGTCGCCCTCTTTGCGCTTGAGCTTTTGCCACAAGCTCCACAGACCCTTAACGCGGTAGTCGGTGTGCAGCTTGGTCATCCCGTTGAGCGCCAGCTCTTTGCGCAGCGTGCGCGACATGCGGGTAAGACGCTCGGTCGTCTCGCGGCTGCGCTCGGTCAACAATTTTTTTGCCTCGGCGTACTCCTCGGGGTAGGCATACTCAAAGGCCAAGTCCTCGAGCTCTTTACGCACCAAGCCGATGCCTAAACGGTGGGCTATCGCGGCGTATATCTCGAGCGTCTCGAGCGCGATACGTCGGCGCTTGGTTTCGGGTACATGCTTAAGTGTGCGCATGTTGTGCAGGCGATCCATCAGCTTGATGATCAGCACCCGCGCATCTTTGCCGGTCGCGACCAGCAGCTTGCGCAAACTTTCGCGATGCCGCTCGGCGCCGCGGTACTTAAGCCGGCCGAGCTTGGTCACCCCCTCGACCAAAAAGCGCACCTCTTTGCCAAACTCTTTTTCGATAGTTTCGGGCAAGACGCCAACATCCTCGACCGAGTCGTGCAAAAGGCCCGCCGCCACGACGCGCGCCGACATGCCGAGCTTGGCCAGCTCTTTGGCGGTCGCGACAAGGTGGTTAAGATACGGCTCGCCGCTAAAACGCTTGTGGTCTTTGTGCGCCTCGGCGGCAAAAGTATAGGCCTTTTCGACCAAAGCCAAATCGGCTTTACTGGCCCCGCTCATCTTTTGCAAAATGTCGCGGATCTCGTTCATAGCCCTAGTATATCTCAATCATATATTTTCTCCTCATCCTTCATATTTTTCATCAGATAGTACCATTAAGCACCACGTGGATAGTAATGGTCTAGTTTAATTTAAATTCTTGTTTGAGACGTTGTTCGCCGTTAAGAGACTCGGCGGTTGCAAACAATACATCATCTGATATTGCATAAAAGTCACTTATGGCCCGCACCTCTTTTTCAAGTGGGTACGGATACACCCACACCGAGTGTTGGTACAACACAAGCCCAAGCTCTTTGAGTCGTAAGCGGAATATGTGTCGCTGTTTTTCTTTCTTTGCCGGGATATCAAACAGCACCATACGCCATTTTCCGTCCCATTTTTTTGGCTTAGGGATTGAAAGACTCCACACCTTGTCTTCGTTAAGCTTTTGGTGTGCAAGCCGGCTTGTCACGTACTTCTCTCCCTGTTTGGTCAGATAGCCGCGCTCGTGGAGGGCGCGTAGTTTGCGCACCAATCGCACCCGCTCTTTTGGAGAATTCGCCCGTGCAAGGTGGTTTAGTAATTGCACAACCCCGTCGTCTCCGGCCGAAAGGGTAGTAAGTCGAACACCACCGTTCATATGCGCGAGAATCTGCCTGGCAAAAGTTCTTAACATTCGATCCCCGGCGCGTTTCGACGACATATAATTATTACTTTAATAGTACCATTAAACACCACGTGGGCATTAATGGTCATGTTTGGAGTGTGAATAAAGAAGTGGTTTGGGGCCTTAAAATAAGGGCCTATTTGACACCTTGACAAATCTATTGTTTGGGTGTATACTTAAGGGCAAGTTCACGATCTTTGATCCACGCGCTTTTAGGGAGGACCCCCATGCGCATCATTCTCATCATCATGCTGTTCGCCGCGACCTTGCAGGCTGCTCGGTCCGATGAGGCTATCAGCTTCCAGACGCTCCAGCAAAACTGCGAGCAGAAGTTGCCTCAAGCGATCGATCGTCTAATTTGTACCTTGCGGCTCACTCAGATCCAGATGAATGCTTACGCAGGCAAACAGGATGATGCCCTTGAGGTGCTGCGCAAGCTTCACAAAGAATACCCGCAGGTTTATTAGGCCCGCAACGCCTCAAGTTTGCAAAAGCCTCGGACTTCGGTCCGGGGCTTTAATAATTTCTACTCAGCCTTTTTCTTGGCGAAACCTCTTCGTTTCTTTTCTTCTTTCAATATTTCGAGCGCGCGGGGGAGCTCTATCTCGTACACGTCGTCGGTTTTTAGGCTGCGGAAGTCGGGTTTGGGTTTAGTGGTGTGCGCGATGTACGGCCCAAAGCGGCCGACGTTGGCGATAATATTTTCGCCGGTCTCGGGGTGGACGCCGAGTGTGCGGGGGAGCGACAAATATATCAACGCATCTTCGAGCGTCACCTCGAGCGGATTCTTTTCTTTAGGTATCGACGAACGGCGAGGTTTGGCTTTTTTAGTTTTACCCTTACCTTCGGGCATCTCTCCTTGTTGGACGTACGGCCCAAAGCGGCCGTCGAGCACATAAATATTTTCGCCCGAGTCGGGGTGCGTGCCTATAGGTTTGGCCGGCTCGTTGCTGATAACCTCGCCCAGCTCGGTGCGCGCGCCGGTGCACTCGGGGAATTTGGCGCACGACATAAACTTGCCCTGGCGCGACAGTTTAAACACCATGTTGCCACCACAGATAGGGCAGGTAAACTCGGCCGGGGTCGGCCCCAAGTCGGTGATCTTGCCGGCCTCTTTGTCTTTTTTCTTCACTTCTTTTAAGAACGGCGTATAAAAGTCGCGCAAAGTCTTTTCGTACTCGCGGGTGCCGTCGGCTATCTGGTCGAGCTCGTCCTCCATCTCGGCGGTAAACGTGTCGGATATATAGGTGGGGAAGTTGGCCTCGAGAAAAGACGACACGACGTCGCCGGTGTCGGTGGGTTTAAGCGAGCGGCCCTCTTTGGCGACATAGCCGCGCGCCTCGAGCGTGCGCATGATGCTCGCATAGGTGCTGGGGCGGCCGATGCCGCGCTTCTCTAACTCTTTAATAAGCCCGGCCTCGGTGTAGCGCGGCGGGGGTGTGGTCTGCTTTTCTTCTGCCGACACCTCGTTGACCTTTAATGCATCGCCCACGGCAACCTTGGGCAGCTCGACATCCTCGCCGCGGGCATCCGGGTCGGCCTTGAGCCAGCCGTCAAAGATGACGCGGCTACCGGTGGCGGCAAACGCTGGCACCGACTTGTCTTTAGTAACTGCTTCGATTTTGGCGCGCATCACTTTGGCGTCGGCCATCTGTCTCGCCAGGGTGCGGGCGCGGATAAGCTCGTACAACTTTTTTTGCTCGGGCGTCGAGCCGGCCGAAGCCTTTTCGATATGGGTGGGGCGGATAGCCTCGTGCGCCTCTTGAGCATTCTTCGACTTAGTGGCAAAGGCGCGCGACTCGGCGTACTGCGCACCAAACTCTTTGGTAATTTGTGCGCCAATAGCTGCGCGCGCCGGCACGCCAAGGTTGACCGAGTCGGTGCGCATGTAGGTTATATGGCCGGCCTCGTACAACTTTTGTGCAATGCGCATGGTGTTGCTGGGCGAGAGCCCCAGGCGCGACGAAGCTGTTTGCTGCAGGGTCGAGGTGGTAAACGGCGGTCGGGCGGCGCGCTTTTGCTCGTTTTCGCTCACGTCGCTTACGGCAAGGCCGTCCTGTTTAACCGCGGCCAAAATATGGTCGGCGACTTTTTTATCGCGCGGCTCATCGCTGCACGTTAATAGCAGCGAATCTTTTTTAGGCGTGGTGGTTTGGGCGGTAATAGTGTAGTACGTCTCGGGTATAAAGGCGCGGATCTCGCGCTCGCGCTCCATAATAATGCGCAGCGCCGGCGACTGTACGCGCCCGGCGCTCAGCCCGTAGCGGACCTTCTTCCATATCAATCCCGACAGGTCATAGCCCACCAAGCGGTCGAGCACGCGGCGGGCCTCTTGCGCGTAGCGCAGGTGCTCGTCTATGTGGCGCGGATGCTGCAGCGCCTCGGCTATAGCCTCTTTAGTAATCTCGTGGAATACGATACGCTCGGGGTTTTTAAGTTTAAGTTCTTGGCCCAAGTGCCACGCAATGGCCTCGCCCTCGCGGTCGGGGTCGGTGGCGAGACACACCAGGTCGGCTTTTTTGGCAAGCGCGCTCAGCTCGTGGATGACCTTTTCTTTACCCGGCACGACCTCGTAATGGGGGATAAACCCACCCTCGATGTCGATGGCCTTTTTGTTGCTCTTGGGCAAGTCGCGCACATGGCCGACCGACGCGCGCACGACAAAGTCTCCCTTCTGGTCTATCTCACCCAGATACTTCTCGATGGTCTTCGCCTTCGCGGGCGACTCAACAATAACAAGCTTCATGCGTAGTTGGAGTTAATACCGTATTACAGTAGCACATGTCAAATAGGTGCACATATTGTGGGCAATAAAAAAACCGGCGCAGAGTAGTGTCTGTGCCGGTTGTAACTCACTTGTAGTATGGGGCGAACGCCGCCGCAATATCGTGGTCGACGCCGTCGAAGGCGGCGCTGTTTTCGATGGTGGAGTCGGGGTCGTTAATACCCATTTCGCGCCGTTGTCTTGTCGATAGATGCGGTGGCGGTCCGAAGCTTTTTCGGTATCCACGAGTGCTTTCGTCTAAAACCTCAGGTCCGGCCGGAGGCTCATTGAGCGAGACATTAGACGCCTTCAGTTTGGCGTTCTTTATCCGGTTAGCTACTGCGCTTTTGTTCCTGCGAATCATGATTCCCCCTTGTGATCGATCTTCTGGTTTTTAGCGTATCAAACTCGTTCGATCTTGCCTAGCCGTTCGGTAATAAGTCCGCGGATGAGTAGCGACGAGAGCGCTATGTTGGCGTCTTGGGCCGAGAGCTCGGCGGCCTCTATCAACTCATCGCGCACCAGCGCCTCGGTGAGCGCGTGCAGCACCTTGGCCTCGGGCTCGGTCAAGTCGGTGGGGAGAGAGGCTTGCTGAGGATTGTCGAGCGGCTTGATGCCAAGCGCCTGTAAAATATCATCCGAGTTGCGCACCAATGTGGCGCCCTCGCGTATAAGCCGATTGACGCCCGCGCCTGTTTCGCGCCCCAGCTCGTGCGGCACGGCAAGCACCTCGCGGTTGTAGTCGAGCGCGAGCCGTGCGGTCACCAAAGTACCCGACTTTTCGCCCGCCTCGATAATGAGCGCGCAGTGCGACATCCCCGCCGAGATGCGGTTGCGCCTAATAAACGAGTGGATCATCGCTTTAAACGGGCCAGGCTCCTCTGAGATGAGTGCCCCGCCGCGCGCGAGTATGCGTTGTGCCATCGCCAGGTTTGTCCGCGGATATATAGATGCGTCGTCGCACGATGACGGCAACACCGCTACTGTAGGCAGCCCCACATCAAGCGCGGCTTTGTGCGCCTCGGAGTCGAGTCCGAGCGCCATCCCCGACACAATCGCTACGTTGTATTGTGCGAGGCCGGCGATAAGCTGTTGGCAGACACGCCGGCCGTAGATGCTGGTCGCGCGCGACCCGACCACGCACAGGTATTTGTAGTCTTTAGGAGGGAGCTCGCCGCGGATATAAAGCGTTTTTGGTTTGTCGGGAGTCTCTTTTAAAAGGGGCGGGAACTCTCTGACAGTGAGTTGGCGGATAGGGAAAGGCATTGTAATATTATTCTAACGCTATATTTATGTTGGACCTCCAATTTATCC
>CAIWUA010000021.1 GCA_903915735.1 Candidatus Adlerbacteria bacterium | reverse complement strand
TCTTGTTGCCGTTTTCGGCTCTTGCTTCATACCTGCCATATAACTCAAGTTATCAGGGTTCATACCTGCCGTATCAGCAACAGTACTGGGCCTATCAGCCGGCCTCTTACTATTACCCCTCCTATTCGTACTCAAATTATTACTCGACGCAGTATTACTCATCCCCTTCGTATAATCAATATTCCTACGGCCCGAGTGTTCGGGTAAACGTAAACACCGCCCCGTATATGGGCGGCGGGTGGTGGTAGTTTACTTAGCCAAAACGTCCACCTTGTTGCGCTTGACGACGCTGCCGTCAAAGTTTTCTTTGCGTACGAGTTTAAAGGAGACGACGCCCTCTTTAAGAGCAAACAGTGTATGGTCTTTGCCGACGCCGACATTGGCCCCCGGCATCATTTTGGTACCGCGCTGGCGCACGATAATGGCGCCCGGCTTGGCTGTTTGGCCGGCAAAGAGCTTAACGCCCAAATATTGTGCGTTAGAGTCGTTGAGGTTTTTAGCTGTCCCGCCCGCCTTTTTTGATGCCATATACTATAGTTGTGTTTGAGATGATACCAAAAGAGTGGCTAAAAGGCAACCCTGCCCTCAACAAAGAGCTTTGGGAGCCTTTGGTGGTGCCGGCTATAGTCATTTTGGTCGGGATATCGGCCTTTGCCCTGGGGCGCCTGTCGGCCATGGCGAGCCAGGAGCCCATAACTTCTGCTATAGTGGGTAAATGATAGCAGTAGATGTAGAGGCAAGCGGGATAGGCCCCGAGACGCACTCAGTGGTGAGTGTGGGGGCTATTGATTTGGATAATCCCAGCCGGCAGCTCTACGAGGAGTGCCGGGTGTGGGACAGGGCGCATATTAACGATGAGGCGTTGGTTGTGAACGGTTTTACCAAAGAGCAGATCACCGACCCCAATAAGCAAACCGAGGCCGAGCTGGTGCACAAATTTGCCGCCTTTGCCGAGCCCTCGGCCGACCGCACGTTGGCGGGGCAAAACGTGTCGTTTGACCGCGATATCTTGCAGGCAGCGGCCGCGCGCGCCGGCCACACCAATTGGCCCTTTGCCCACCGCACCATCGACACACACACGCTGTGCTGGATGCACATGGTCAAGAGGGGACTCACTCCCCCGGTCGACCCCGAAAAAAAGCGCTCGGCGCTTAACCTAGACGCGATACTTAACTACTGTGGCATCCCCGAGGAGCCGCAGCCCCACAACGCCCTAACCGGCGCAAAGTGTCACGCCGAGGTAATCTCGCGCCTTTTGTACGACAAAAAACTCCTGCCCGAGTTTGAGCAATATGCTATACCTTGGCTTTCGTAGCTAAAGCAGGGTAAAATCGCATAGTTACTTAGGTAAAATCGAACAAGCGGGCCGTAGTATACCGGCAGTACACATGCATGGGGTGCATGTAGACCGGGTTCAATTCCCGGCGGCCCGACCAGTAATTTTTTATATCGTCAATATTAAAAAAGCCTTGTAAAATAAGGCTTTTTTGGCGCATTCAGATCTATTTTTCTTTGTCAAGCTCAGCGCTTGCGTCACTTGACAAAAATCTGGTACCATATTCTTATCCCTGAGCGGTCGAGCTCGGGGCTTTCTTTTTGCCTACTGGTAAAAAGCTCTACCAACCATATGAATTATATACAATGCCTTTCGCAGCTGGTCTCGCTTTGGCGGCATCTTTGGTCATAAACGGCGGCACTATGCCGGCCAGTACCTCGGTGTCTATCATGCCGGCCTCGCAGTCGCCCAAGGAGTTTGTGCAGAGCTACTTTGCCGACGCTCCTATCATGGTAGCGATATCTAAGTGCGAGTCGCGCTTTCATCAGTACGACGCCGACGGCTCGGTGTACCGCGGCGAGGTCAACAACCTCGACGTAGGTATCATGCAGATCAACGAGCACTTTCACTCGGATACGGCTAAAAAGCTCGGTCTCGACCTCTATACTATCCAAGGCAACGTCGCCTATGCCCGCTATTTGTACGAACACCAAGGCACCGCGCCATGGAGCTCGTCTGAGGGGTGTTGGGGTGCAACGGCGG
>CAIWUA010000020.1 GCA_903915735.1 Candidatus Adlerbacteria bacterium | reverse complement strand
CAGGAATTGCACCTGCGACCTCAAGGTTATGAGCCTTGCGAGCTACTACTGCTCCACCCCGCGTTGTACTTATATCAAATTTTCCCGAACTCTTCAAATACGCGCTTGTATTGGTCGATGGTCGCGCGGACGTCGCGCTCGGTGAGTATAAAGTCCGCCCCACTGTGCGCTACCTGGTTGCGTACTTTGTGCGCCTGCCACGCCACGTCGAGCGTCTTCATCTGGAACGGGTTCGCCATCTTGAGCTGGTCGCCCACGCTCGCGCCCTCGAACCCGCGCTCGGCTAACACATCCGACAGCATAATATCGGCCTCGAGGATGGCACGGCGCCAGTCGCTCTCGTTAGTACTCGTTGAGAGCGCCACGATACTGTCCCACCGACTGCCGGTGTGCGTCTCGCCCTCGGGGCCGTGGGTATGCGCGTGCGCCTCGTGCTCCTCCTCTTCGAGCGCATGAAAGCCCTCGTGCTCTACCTGCACCATGCGGATTTGTGCGTAGACAACTAAAATAAGCAAAATGAGCGACACCAGCATGCCCAAAATTAAAATACCGTGCACCACGCCCGCCACCCAGTCAGGGATCATGGTCGGGTCAAACTGTATCCCCCGCATAAAATCGTAGGTGCGCGTCACCAAGTACTCGAGGTTTAAAAAGTGGACGGAGTCCATGATGCTATTCTAGCGCACTTTATTTCTCGATTTGTTTTGCGGCGGCAAACAGCGCGGCCTCGTCGCCGTGCGCGGCAGTTAGCTGGATACCAACCGGCAGCGCCTTCCCTTCCCGCTCAACCGTGCCCATAGGTACAGAGATAGCAGGGTTACCGGTAAGGTTGGCTGTGACAGTAAAGATGTCGAGCAGGTACATGGCAAGCGGGTCGTCGGTCTTTTCGCCAAGTTTTGTAGCGGGCGAGGTGGTGGTCGGTGTGGCTATAAGGTCGACCTGCTCGAGCGTACGCAGAACCTCGGCACGCAACTGCGCGCGCGCAACGGTCGCTTTGCCGTAGTAGGCATCGTAGTAGCCCGACGACAACACATAGGTGCCAAGCATAATACGGCGCCGAGCCTCGGGGCCAAAACCTGATCCGCGACTTTTTGCATAATCATCAAACAAATTTTCTCCCTTGTGCGACAGCCCATACCGCACGCCGTCAAACCGCGCCAAGTTGGTCGACACCTCTGCCGGCATGATGACGTAATAGACCGCGAGCGCGAGCCCGGCGAGCGGCAGCTCGATGTCAACGGTTTCATACCCACTAGCACGCAGTGTTTCTAACGATTGCTCAAAACGTTCGAGCACATCGGCATCAAGACCCCGCTCTAGCAGGTGGCGCGGTACGCCTATTTTTTTTGGTGCGGAGCGTTTGGGATAAAAGTCGGAGTCGATAGTGGTGCTGTCGAGTGCGTCTTTGCCGCGGATGGCGTTAAATATGAGCTCGGCGTCTGCAACCGTGCGTGTAAGCGGCCCCGCCTGGTCGAGCGAGCTACCCATCGCCATAAGCCCCGAGCGTGACACCGCGCCATAGGTTGGCTTGAGACCAACCAGGCCGGTAAAGCTGGCTGGCTCGCGTATAGAGCCGCCCGTGTCGGTACCAAGCGCGCCTAGCGCCATCCCGGCTGCCACAGCTGCTGCCGAGCCGCCGCTGCTGCCGCCGGGCACCCGAGACTCGTCGTGGGGATTTTTGGTCGGGCCAAAAGCCGAGTTTTCGGTCGAGCTGCCGTGCGCAAACTCGTCCATGTTGGTGCGGCCGATAAACACGGCCCCCTCTTTTTTGAGCTTTGCAATGACCGTCGCATCATAGGTTGCCACATAATGCTCGAGCATCTTCGACGCAGCCGACGCTGTGCGGCCCTCTATCAAAATATTGTCTTTAATGGCGAGTGGGATACCAAGCAGCGGGCGCGACTCCCCCGCGGCGCGGCGCCTGTCGGCCTCTTGAGCTTGTTCTTTGGCGTCAGAAAAAACTTCTAAGTATGCGTTTAAAGACGGGTTTCTTTTTTCTATCTCCGCCAAACACGCCTCAACAAGCTGCAGCGAAGTAACTTCGCCTGCGGCGAGTTTTTTAGCAGCTTCTGTTATCGAAAGTTCGTTGAGCTTACTCATCTTTTTGTATGATCTTGCGCACGACGTTAAAGTCGCCTTCTCTTTTTGGGAATGCGCCCCGCAAAGCCTCCTCCGCTGGTGACCATAGGCCCTTGCGTTAGGTAGGTGTAGTACTCATTACCTACCCCGTCTTTGAAGGTCGAGGTTGGAGGCCCTATTTGAGCCAATAGCGCCTGCTCCGGCTGCCCTATCCACGAGTTGGCGCGGTCCTGCATCTTGGGCCGGTGGGCGCATCCTAGCTGAAGGAGCAACAGGGCTAAGGTGATACCAGTACGCATACGAATAGTGTACTTGCCCTAATTACCGAGTCAATACGCCCTGTTCATATTCTGTACAGCCGTTTGTCCTCATTTTGGGTATCTTGCTACTTGCATATCGACATCTTACATCATATAACCAATAAAAGAGGTGTGAGATGACAAAGATAGATAAGGGGGCGCTCCGACGAGCGGCCCTTGATAGCCCGGCCGTAGCCAAAGTGTTCAAGTCCCTAACCGTCCGGGAGCGCCCTAGAACCCACCTGGGGGTGCGCGCGGTTAAGGTAGCGCTTAGAGACCAACTAGGAGTTGTTGTTACGACTTCAGAGGTACTTGAGGGCCTTGACGCCCTCGTAGCCGGAGGATTGGCCACTAAGACCGGGAAAGGCATCGACACGAAAGTTCGCTTCATCGTG
>CAIWUA010000019.1 GCA_903915735.1 Candidatus Adlerbacteria bacterium | reverse complement strand
AGCGTGCGGATGTGCGCGCCGTCGACGTCGGCATCGGTCGCGATGATTATTTTGTGGTAACGCAGTTTAGTGATATCAAAAATGTCGCCGATGGCGGTGCCGAGCCCAAGTATCAAATCTTTGACCGACTGGCTGGCCAACATTTTGTCGAGCCGGGCGCGCTCGACGTTAAGTATCTTGCCGCGCAACGGGAGTATAGCCTGCGTGCGGCGGTCGCGACCCTGTTTGGCCGAGCCGCCTGCCGAGTCTCCCTCGACGATAAACAGCTCGCTCTCGGCCGGATCTTTGCTTTGGCAGTCGGCCAGTTTGCCCGGCAACCCAAAGCCCTCCATGGCGCCCTTGCGCAGGACCGAGTCTTTGGCGGCCTTGGCCGCCTTGCGGGCCTTGAGCGCCAGCACCGCTTTGCCCACTATCGAGCGCGCGTCGTCGGGGTTCTCCTCTAAAAAGCTGCTAAAGCCTTCGCTAAACACGGTCTCGACCGCGCCGCGCGCCTCGACACTGCCGAGTTTGCCCTTGGTCTGACCCTCAAACTGGATCTCGCGCAACTTGACCGACACCACGGCCGACAATCCCTCGAGCACATCGTCGCCGGTAAAGTTCTCCTCGCTGTCTTTAAGCCCGTTGCTCTTGCGCGCATAGGCGTTGAGCGTGCGCGTGAGCGCCGTGCGAAAGCCGGTGATATGCGTACCGCCCTCGGCGTTGTAGATGTTGTTGGCAAACGGCATCACTTTGGCCGTGATGTCGTCGGTGTACTGCAAAGCGATTTCTACATCGACATCGTCAACCTCCTTTTCGATATAAAAGATATTTTTGTGCACCGCCTTTTGGTAGCGGTTGGTAAACGCCACCAGCGAGCGCAGCCCGCCCTCAAAGTAAAAGCTTTGCGACGGACAGTCGCGCAACAGGTCGCGTACAAACAACTCTTCGCCCGGTTTAGGGAGCTTGGCCGTGGTTTGGCGCGCATCGATGATGGTGATGCGCAAACCCTTAACCAAGTAGGCCTGCTCGCGCAAGTGCGCCACTATTTTGTCAAAGTCGAGTTCGATCCCGCCGGTAAAGATGGACGCGTCGGGGACAAACGACACCACGGTGCCGTGCAGTTTGGACGAGCCGACCTTTTTGACGTTGCCTTTTTTCTTGCCGATAGAGTACTCCTGCATGTGCGCGCCGCCATCGCGATGCACCTCGACCATGCAGTAGGTCGACAGTGCGTTAACCACCGAGGCACCGACGCCGTGCAACCCGCCCGACACTTTGTAGCCCTCGCCACCAAATTTGCCGCCGGCGTGGAGCGTGGTCATAATGGTGTCGAGTGCCGACACTTTAGTTTGTTTGTGGATGTCGACCGGGATGCCGCGGCCGTTGTCGGCGTTGCGTACCATGTTGCCGGGCAACAGCACAACCTCGATGTCGTCGGCAAAGCCGCCCATCGCCTCGTCGCGGCTGTTATCAAAAATCTCCCACACCAAATGGTGCAGGCCGTCGGGGCCGGTGGTACCGATGTACATGCCCGGGCGGCGACGCACCGCCTCGAGGCCCTCCAATACGGTAATATCGGCAGCGCTGTAACTGCCCTTTTTAGTCTTTTCGTCGGCCATATTTTGTCCCTTTAGTATACCAAATTCTTACCGTATTTCAAAGCCTTTATCCACCAAAATAGCGCTCAGTTTAGCCATAATTTGGTTGACTTCTGCCTCGGTCAGTGTCCTATCGAACGACTGAAAGATAATACGGTAGGCAAGCGAGACTTTGCCCGCCTTTTCGAACCTATCAAACAGCGAGACCTTTTGCGCCAACTCCCCCGCCTCTTTTTTGATCAATCCCTCGACAAGCTCGGGATCTCCGGCTGCGCCTGCGACCCACATGGCAATATCGCGCACGATGTACGGGTATTTAGAGTACTGGACAAAGCGCTCGGTTTTTGATACCGGCAGATCGTCATACTGCGCGGCTGCAACCGGCTCAAGGACTTTTTCTTCGGCTTTTTTCTTTTCTGAGACAGTGCCCACCACAACAACCTCATTACCGCCCTGCCACACCGTACCTATCTCAAACAACTTTACTTCTTTAAGCCCCAACAAATCCTTGTTGGGGATATTTTTCTTAAGAGCGTCCTCAAGCCCCGGCAGCAGGCTGCTGCGCAAGTAAGGCCTGTCGCCGCCTATTTTGTTGGCGACCGCGCGCTCGCCCTGTTCGGTAAACACGCTGGTAAACACCTCTGAGTATCCCTGCCCAACCAGCTCCTCGCGCGCCTTTTCGGCGGCAAAAAAGTTGGGGTTTATTTCGGGCTTTTTATCAAACGGTGGTAGCGGCGTCGCGGGTACTTTATCGTAGCCTACGATACGGCCGACCTCCTCGACCAAGTCCTGGGGGTTGGCAATATCCAAGCGCTCAAACGGCACCTGTACCTCAAACACACCGTCTTGCTCTTTATACGCAAAGCCGAGCCGCACAAACACATCGGCAATATCTGCACCGGTTAGCTGCGTGCCCAACATAGTATTTACTTTTTCTACCGTCACATTGGCAAACATGGGTTGCTGCGGCTCGGGGTATACATCGACAAAGCCCATGACCTCGCCACCCGCGAAGGTTTGTATCAGCTCTACGACCGACTGCATGCCGTAGCCGGCCAACTCCGGAGATATAACTTGCTCAAACCGCGCCGAGGCATCGGTACGCAGTTTGAGTTTGGCCGCGGTTTTGCGCACCGACACGCCGTCAAAGTTGGCCGACTCGATAACAATATCGGTGGTCGACTCGTCGACGGCCGCTGGCATGCCGCCCTTAACACCTGCAATGCCAACCGCCTGGTCGCCTGCCGTAATCACCAACATCGAACTTGCGAGCGTATATTCTTTTTTGTCGAGCGCCATCATGGTCTCGCCGTCTTGGGCCAGGCGCACACCGATGTCGAGGCTACCGAGCTTGTTAGCATCAAAAGCATGCAAAGGCTGGCCGGTGTTAAACATGACAAAGTTGGTCGCGTCGACCACGTTGTTGATAGAGCGCTGGCCTACGGCCTCGAGCCTCTCTTTAAGCCACGTGGGGCTGGGGCCAACCTTAACGCCTTTAACGTAGCCGGCTATATAGCGCTTGCAGAGCGAACTCTCGAGACGCACGGAGATCTCACTGGTCTTTAAAGCAAGGTCGGACCTTGCTTGGAACGGGTCGTGCGCGAACGGGAGTTTGAGGATAGCCGACAGCTCTTTGGCAATGCCGCGGTGCGACAAACAATCATGGCCCCTGTTTGGAGTAACTTTGACATCCAATACTTCATCAGTATCTTTTTTCTCGATGCCGTCAATTTCAAAGGCATGAAAAGTTAGTGCGTCAGCCAAAACGTCTGCGCTAGGCAGCGGCGCGTCAAAATAGTTGTCCAGCCAAAGTTTAGAGACCTTCATACTTAAAATTGATTGACAAAGCGCAGGTCGGCCGAGTGCATGTGGCGCACGTCGTCGATGCCCCAGCGCAACAAAGCCAAGCGGTCGAGCCCCATACCAAACGCAAAACCTTGGTACTTTTTAGGGTCAACGCCCGCATTGGTAAGCACATTGGGGTGTATCATGCCGGCACCCATCATCTCGATCCACTTGTCGCGGAGCTTGTCCGGCACGTGCTCGCCCACCAGGCGCATGTCTACCTCGACCCCCGGCTCGACAAACGGGAAGAAGCTGGGGCGGAAGCGCACCTCGACCATCGCCCCGCCGAACAGTGTGGCAAAAAATTGCTCAAGCGTACCCTTAAGGTGCGCGAGCGTAATATCGGGCCCCACCACCAGCCCCTCCATTTGAAAGAACTCCGCCTCGTGCGTCATGTCGGTCGCTTCGTTGCGAAACACTTTGCCCATGGTCACCATGCGGTACGGCGGCTCAATACCTTTTTTTATCTGGCTCTCCATGTAGCGGACCTGCGTGTTAGAGGTGTGGGTGCGCAAGACCATCCCCGGTTCGTCTTTGATAAAAAAAGTGTCCTGCATGTCGCGCGCCGGATGGTCTTTAGGGACATTGAGTGCGTCAAAGTTGTGCCACTCGTCTTCGATGAGCGGGGCCTCTGCAAAGGTAAATCCCATGTGAGCAAACACGTTGTTGGCCTCGCGAATGAGCGAAGAAATAGGATGAACGCTGCCCCGTTGCGGCTCGGCTACCATATCGGCAAATTATGGCCTAAAATGGCCCAAAATGCTATAGTTACGGGCATGGATATCGGGGCGCTCGGTCTATATGTATGTTTGTTTATTGGCCTCTACTTTGAGGTATTTTTGCTTATATCCTTTTTTGAAAAGAAGCCCGTCGCAAAGACCTCTTTGACCCCCAAACGCTACCCGACGGTGGCGATGATAGTGCCTTGCTTTAACGAAGAGCAGACGGTCGCCAGCACTATCGAGTCGCTCCTTGCGATGGAGTACCCGCAAGACAAACTCGAGATCGTAGTGGTAGACGACGGCTCGACTGATAATACGGCCGCAATCGCACAAAAGTACGAGCAGGCGTGCCACGCACCAGGCTATGCTGGTGCTGTGGTGACCTATTTTTACAAAGAGAACGGCGGCAAGTACACGGCGCTTAACTTTGCCATTGCGCACACCACGACCGAGCTTATAGGCTGCCTCGACGCCGACTCGTTTGCCGCACACGATGCGCTTATCGAGGCCATTAAAGAGTTTGAGGCAGACCCCACCGCCATGGCTATCACTCCGGCAATGAAGGTCTACCGCCCGCGTAAAGTGCTCGAGCTGATGCAGGCGGTCGAGTACACCTTTGGCATCTTTTACAAAAAAATGTTTGACAACCTTTCGGCTATTAACGTATTGCCGGGACCTTTTTCGATGTACAAGCGCGAGGTGTTTGAGAAAATAGGCGTCTTTCGCCACGCGCACAACACCGAGGACATGGAAATAGCCTTTCGTATGCATGCTAACGGCTTGCGCATCATCAACGCGCACACCGCCTTTGTATACACCACCGTACCCAAAAGCGTGCGTGCACTGTTAAAGCAGCGCACCCGCTGGTCACAGGGGTTCCTCCAAAATGCGCGCGACTACAAACACATGTTCTTTAACCCTCAGTTTGGCAACTTTGGGATGCTGGTCCTCCCCTTTGGGCTTACGGCGTTTTGTGCCGGTCTGTACACCGCGGGATATGCACTGTACCGAGCAGTCTCTCTCGTCGCAGCCCGCGTCGGCGACTTTTTTGCTACCGGCGTCCCTTTGCACCTGCCAAACGCGGCGCACCTGTCGTGGTACTACATCGACACCAACACGCTGTCGTTTGTTATCCTTGCGGTGCTGCTCATGACCCTCGTGGCGATATTTCTTGGCAGCCGCATATCCGAAACGCACCTCAGCCCAAAGTTTTTTATTGCATACTTTGCCTTTTTTGGGCTGATAGCACCTATCTGGCTGGCCCGCGCCGCCTGGGGCGCCCTGCTTGCGCGCGAGAGCGCTTGGCGGTAGTCTACGCGACATGACCTGGCAGAAATATATCTTGGCGTTCGTCATCACCGCGGCCATATTTGGCACCGCTTTTTATATAGCCACACGCCTCGACGCGCAGCGTATCGCCGACATCCGTACGACCCAAGACGCTATCTCTATCGACATCCTTTCGTCCGAAACGCAGTTTGAGCTTTTGGGCAACCTTGACTGCAAGGCTATCTCGCAAAACCCGGTACTCTCTGAGGAGCTCAACACTATTGCCGGCAAGCTCTCGGTCGCCGAGCAAAACCTGGGCACCGACAACAGCCAAGTAACCCTTTTAAAAAAGCAGTACTCGCTGTTTGAAATTAAAGACTACCTGTTAATGCAACAGATATCACAAAAGTGCCATAACTTTAAGCCGGTCTATGTGCTCTACTTTTACTCCAACGCCGGCGACTGCGCCGACTGCTCGCGGGCGGGTGATGTGCTGACCTACCTGCGCGAGACCTACCCCGGCCTACGCGTGTACTCGTTTGACTATAACCTCGACCTCTCGGCCTTGCGCACGCTCGAGACGTTGCGCTATGTTGCAGGCAACAAACTCCCCGCCTTTGTCATCAACAACCGCGCGCCGGTGTATGGCTTTAAGACCCTACAGCAGATGCAGAGCCTGATCCCCGAGCTCAAAACCTTGGCGACCACGACCGCGACCACCACCACTACGGGGATATAATCCTTGGAGCCACCGCGAGATCGGTCACAACTTGAATTGCGCCGTCGTGCAATTCAGTCGCGACCCCGGCTCGCGGCCCTGCAAGTGCAGGGCAACGCTCCGCCTTTCGATTCCTCACGGCTCGTGCGCAGGCACGAGCCTGCGGTGTCTCCCTCACTAACGTTCGTGAGCCACCGCGAGGAATCGAACCCCGGACCACCTCTTTACAAAAGAGGCGCTCTACCAACTGAGCTACGGTGGCAATCTTGGTAATACACACTATAGCAGATTTTTTGTCTAACACTATTTTACCCGACCGTGTAAAATAGTGCTATGCCTAAAGGAATAGCAACTAAGATAGCGCTCGGGCTTTTGGCGGTTGGAGGTACAGTGGTAGTAATTGCACTAGCCCCAGGCATTGGTGCCGCGCTCAAAATGCTCGACCCTAACCCCCGTAAGGCTATGGATAAACTTGAGCGAACCTTTCGTCGCCTTGCAAAAGATGGCGATGTTGAGGTTGTTCCGGGTAAAACTAAGCGGTACATACTTACCACCGGCGGCCAGCGCAAGCTGGCCCGGCTGCAGTTTGCCGACTTTCAACTAAAAGCAACAAAGAAGGATTGGGATGGTAAGTGGCGCCTGGTGTGCTTTGATATCCCCGAAACAGAACAATATGTTCGAAAGTTATTTCAGGCTAAATTATCTGAACTTGGCTTTTATAGACTCCAAAATTCCGTCTTTGTGTACCCATATGAATGTAAAGAGTTTTTGGTTCTGGCGAACCATGCATTTGAACTTCAAAAGTACGTGCGTTTTGTGTTGGCCGAAAAGATCGATAATGAATCGAAACTACTCAACTTCTTCCGTATCAAACAATGACACTATTTTACCCGACCGTGTAAAATAGTGACACTTTTTATTTATCTCTTTAACTTTGATCTTCTCTCTCCTCTAACAACTTCTTTTTATGCTCGGCGACCTCGCGCAAAAACGGGGATGCTTCGCCGTGATGCGCCACATTTGTTTTGCGGCGCAGCACGTGGAGTGTGCGCTCGAGCAAGCCTTCGGCAAAAATAATTACCCAGGCTACCGTGGCGCGCAGTTGTGCCCGCCCCCACACATAGGCGCGGCGCGCTTGCTGCGCCACCAAGACCGGCAACACGTGCTCGATCCACCCAAGTGCCCCGCCAAAGAAGGCGCCCACCGCCGGGCGCACTTGCGCAAAAAATACGCGCCCCGTGCGCAGCTCGTAACGCTTGAGCCACAACAACAAGGCCATCCCCGCGCACGACACCAGCAGTGTAATGGTAAAGAAGGTTGCCACAGCTATAGTATAGCTACTTTACTGCAAATGTCGCCAGCTGCGACACCTCGATGCGCTCGCCAAACTTTTGGGTCGCGTCTGACACCAATTGGGTAACTGTCTTGTCGGGATTTTTGATAAAGGGCTGTGCCATCAGCTCGGCAGTGTCAGCCGGGCGCATGGCCGCCGCGTGCATCGCTAGGTCGCGCGCCAAGGCTACAAACTCCTCGTTTTTGCTGACAAAGTCGGTCTCGCACGAGAGTTGCACCATCGAGCCTACTTGGCCTTGGTTGTGGATGTAGGCCGCCACGGTGCCGGCGCCAAGCGTGCGGTCGGCCTTTTTAGCAACAGACGCAGCCGCGCGCTCGGCGAGTATCGCCATAGCTTTGGCCATGTCACCGTCAGCTTGTTCGAGCGCCTTTTTGCACTCCATAACCGATATACCGGTCTTGTCGCGCAGCTCTTTAACGGCTTCGGGAGTGATAGCCATAGTGAAAATTATTTAGCTTCTACCGGGGCGGTTGCAGCAACCGGTGCCGGTGCAGCCGGAGCGAGATTGTTGAGGTAGGTCTTGCCTATCTCGTCGAGGACAAACTGGATAGCCTCGCGCGAGGCGTCGTTGGCCGGTATCGGGTAGGCAATGCCTTGCTTGTCGCAGTCAGAGTTGAGCATCGCAACCACGGGGATGTTAAGTTGCTTGGCCTCGGCAACGGCGCCGGCCTCGGCCTTGGGGTCTATGACCACGAGCGCGTCGGGTGCCTTGGTCATGCCGCGCAGACCGCCAAACATGTTGTCGAGGTCGGTTATCTCGCGGTCAATAAGCAGGCGCTCCATTTTAGTAAACTTGGTGAGCTCGCCCTTTTCGCGCATGTCAGAAAGCTCTTGCAGGCGGGCAAGGCGCTTCTTGATTTCTTGCCAGTTGGTGAGCGAGCCCCCTATCCAGCGACCGGCCGAGTACGGCTGGTTGACCATCTGGGCGGTGCGCATAAGCGCCTGGCGCGCCTCGGCCTTGCCGCCGACAAACAGCACCACTTTGCGCTGTGCAGCCATCGATTTAATAAACTCAAGAGCCTTCTCCATCAACGTGGCGGTTTGCTCAAGATCAAAAAGCTCGGTGCCTCCTTTGGCGCCGAAGATATAGCGGGACACGCTCGGGTGCCGGCGCGATGGGCTGTACCCAAAGTGCGCTCCGACCGCGAAAAGTTTGTCTATAAGGGGATTAGTTTCCATGCAAAAACGGCCCTGGGCCGTACCCACTAAGCTATCATGCCGCTGCAAGGGCGTCCAGTATGCCGCCTACATCCCCTTGCATGACCTTGGGGATGTTAGACCACGACTGTTTTAAACGGTGATCGGTGATCCTATCTTGGGGGAAGTTGTACGTGCGGATCTTTTCGGACCGGTCACCCGAGCCTATTTGCTCGGCACGGGTAGCGGCGTACTTGGCGCGCACCTGCTCCTCGGCAAAGGCGTCGAGTTTGGCCATGAGCACGGTCATCGCGCGCTCGCGGTTGGCGGCTTGCGAGCGCTCGGCTTGCGAGCGCGCCTCGATACCGGTTGGGCGGTGCACAATGCGCACGGCGGTCTCGACCTTGTTAACGTTTTGGCCGCCGGCGCCGCCCGCACGACTAAACTCCATGTCGATGTCGGCCGGGTTAAGTACAAAGGTATGCTTTTTGCGCAGCGGCAAGACCGCCACCGACGCGGTCGAGGTATGGATGCGGCCGCTCTTTTCGGTATGGGGGATGCGCTGCACGCGGTGCACGCCGGTCTCAAACCGCAACCGCTCATACACGCCCTTGCCGTGGATCTCGAACGCGGCCTCTTTGTACCCGCCAAGGTCGGTCTTGGCCTCGTGCAACACCTGCACGCTCCAGCCTTGGTCGACCGCGTAGCCGCGGTACATGTTGGCAAGCTCCTCGGCAAACAGCGCGGCCTCTTGCCCGCCCACGCCGGCGCGGACCTCTAAAATGGCCTCATTAGGCAGCTCTTCGCTCCCCTCCTCGGCTTTTAAAATTTCGTCCATTTGGGCAATCATCATCGCACGCGACTCTTCGTCGGTAATGTGCTCGAGTGCTGCCGCCAAATAGGCGGTCTTGGGGTTTTGTTTGTATTTAGTGAGGTCCATTTACTTCGACTTTTTGGTCGTAGTCT
>CAIWUA010000018.1 GCA_903915735.1 Candidatus Adlerbacteria bacterium | reverse complement strand
TATGAAACACAACCGCATCTACATATACGGCAAGCACGCCGTGCTCGAGGCTCTGCGCTACGCGCCGCATGCGCTTACCAAGGTCTATCTCGACCCCAAGGGCGCCGACCCGGCCCTTAAAAAGGCTTTGCAAAGCGCAAACCTGCCGACCGCTGCACTGTCCGAGGGGTTGGCACGATCTGACATGCAGAGTGGCACCGCGCACCAAGGGGTGGTGGGGCAGCTGTCGGTCCCACAGCTGATGCGCCCGTACGAAAAGTGGGTTGACTCGCTGGCGGTCACGCCCGATACCAACGTCGTGTTGTTGGCCGGCGTGCAAGATCCGCACAACGTGGGCGCGATTATCCGCTCGGCCGCGGGGTTTGGCGCGGCGGCGGTGTTAATGCCCGAGGCCGGTCAAGCGCCGGTGACCGGTGCGGTCGCTAAAGCGTCGGCCGGTATGGCGTTTAGGATCCCCTTGGTGCACGTGAGCGATTTGCTGCACACCGTGTCCGATTTAAAAAAGCGCGGGTTTGTCATCTGCGGGCTCGCGGGCGAGGGCAAGCATCACCTTAATGCCGAACCGTTTGATAAGCCGGCCGTGTTTATTTTGGGCAACGAGGGCACCGGGCTGCCGCCGCATGTGCGTAGTTTGTGCGACCGGCTGCTTACTATCCAAACACACTCTCGCACCTAGTCTTTAAACGTTGCCGCTGCGGCCGCCGTGGCGCTCTTTGCGTGGAGCAGCAAACACCCCGGGGCGCTCAACTAGCACGCAAACAGTCTTAAGCTCATCTTCAGGCAGTATCGGCCAAAATGAGAGCTTAACAGTTTAATACTATATTTATATGCTCGTAACTATTGCAGCCGTGTTGTTGATTTTGTGGCTCTTGGGGTTGGTTACCTCCTACACTATCGGAGGGTTTATCCACGTGCTCTTGGTGATCGCCATCGTTTTGGTGCTCATTAGGCTCATCCGCGGAGAGAACCCTATCCGCTAACCTCGAGTTATAGTGGGGTATGAGTAAAAACCCCTTCATTAACGCGCTCGCCGCGAGCGCCTACGTGTCGCTTATTGCGCTCGGCATATTAAATGTCCCACAAAAGGAGCCCGTTTTGGCGGCGCTTGGGCCGCTGATATTTCTCTCAGTGTTCGTATTTTCGGCGGGCCTTATGGGATATTTGTTTTGCTTGCAACCTCTTTTGTTGGCCTTGCGGGGCGAGTCGGCACAAGGGGTGGCGCTGTTTCTCAAGACACTCTTGTGGTTTGCTCTTATAACCATGCTGTTGGTAGCGACATACACCGTGCTGTTGTAACTCGCGCTACAATAGGGGAATGTCTTTAGCAGATGATTTGCGCACAGTCGTGCGTGGCGAGGTTGATGATGCTCCGGCTGTACTCGACCAATACAGCCGTGATGCGTCGCTTTTTCGTGTTGTGCCCGAGGTCGTGGTTAAGCCCCAAGACGCGCAGGATATTTGCGCGCTGGTAGCGTATGTCAACAAGCGGGTCGAGACGCCCAAAACGCACCTGTCTATTACGGCGCGCTCGGCCGGCACCGACATGAGTGGGGGGCCTTTAAACGACTCGATTGTGCTCGACATGACCACGCACTTTGACAGGCTGCTCGAGCTTAAGGGCGACGAAGCAACGGTAGAGCCGGGGATGCATTTTAGAGATTTTGATAAAGAGACTAAAAAGTTGGGGCTCGAGTTGCCCAGCTATACCGCAAGCCGCGAGATTAATACCGTGGGCGGTATGGCGGCCAACAACTCGGGCGGCGAAAAAAATTTAAAGTACGGCAAAACCGCCCGCTATGTCGAGGAGCTCGAGATGGTGCTTGGCGACGGGCAGGTGCACACGCTTAAAAATTTTGAGGGCGAAGCGCTGCGCGCCAAGCTGCAGGAGCAGTCGTACGAGGGCGAGCTGTATCGCAAGGTTGTCGCGCTGGTGTCGACGCCCGCGCACGCGCGCGTGATAACGCAGCACAAGCCCCAGGTCGAAAAAAACTCTTCGGGCTATGCGCTGTGGGACATCGGCGACGGCGTATCAAGGTTAAACCTTGCTAGGTTGATGGTCGGCGCGCAGGGGACGCTTGGTATCATCACCAAAATAAAGTTTAAGCTGGTCAAGCCGCAGGCCTACTCGGCCATGACTATTATTTTTGTTAAAAATTTGTCGCAACTCGGCGAGCTAGTGCCCGAAGTTTTAAAGTACCAGCCCGATAGCTTTGAGTCGTACGACGACCACACGTTTAATATAGCGATGAAGTATCTCCCCGAGTTGGCCGTGCAAATGAAGACCGGCCTCATTGCACTTGGTATCTCGTTTATCCCCGAACTGGTGATGGCACTGGTGGGCGGCGTGCCCAAGTTGGTGCTCATTGTCGAGTTTAAGGGCGACACGCAGGCCGAGGCTGTGCAAAAAGCCGAGGCGCTCGCCGCCGAGGTACGAAAGAACAAAGACCACGAGAGCGTCCGCGTCGCCAAAAACGAGGCCGCCTCGCGCAAGTACTGGGCGGTGCGCCGCGAGAGCTTTAACCTGCTGCGCAAAAAGGTCAAAAACCGCCGGACAGCGCCCTTTTTTGACGACATTGTCGTGCCGCCGCTGAGCTTGCCCGAGTTTTTGCCTCGGCTCGAAAAGATTTTGTCGCAGTATAAAAATCTTATCTACACCGTGGCCGGCCACGTGGGCGACGGCAACCTGCACATTATCCCGCTCATCGACCCGCGCGACCCGACTATTGCCAAAACACTCGACGAGCTGGGGCACAAAGTGTACGACCTGGTGATCGAGTATCACGGCTCGATAACCGGCGAGCACAACGATGGTCTGGTGCGCACACCCTATGTCGAAAAGATGTTTGGCCCCGAGATGATGTCGCTGTTTATGGAGGTCAAAAAAATCTTCGACCGGCACAATATATTTAACCCGGGCAAAAAAGTAGGCACCACCTTTAGCGACGCGCTGGCCAAACTAGATTTGCCAAAATAAAAATAATTATGAAAATCACGAAGTTGGGGCACTGCTGTTTGGTTTTGGAGTTGCCGGGAGTCAAACTTTTGACCGACCCGGGGAGCTTTAGTGATGCGCAAAATAATTTGACCGGTATTGATGCTGTTTTAATCACGCATGAGCATCAAGACCACTTGCATATCGACTCGCTCAAGGCGGTGTTGGCTAACAATCCGACCGCGCTTGTTATCGGCAACAAGGCGGTCGCCAAATTGGTGGGCGAGCAGATAGCCGACACGCAGGTGGTCGTGGTGGGGGACGGCCAACAAACCATGGTCAAAGATGTTTTGATAGAGGGGTTCGGCACCGAGCACGCGCTGGTGTATCCGCCGAATATGGGGTTGGTTGAGAACACTGGCTACTTGGTGGCCAGCCAATTTTATTTCCCCGGCGATAACTTTTTTAACCCAAACAAAAAGATAGATATCTTGGCACTACCGGTCGCCGGCCCGTGGATGAAGATCGCCGACGCAATCGACTTTGCCAAGTTAGTCAAAGCGCGCACGGCCTTTGGCGTGCACGACGGGATGATACAGCCGTTCTTTCGGGGCTACATAGGCATGTTGCTCGAAAAATTTGTCCCCGAGACAACGTACGTTGCATTACAAGACGGCGAAACGAAGGAGTTTTAGGCTTGGATTTTGGAGAAGAAGTACGAGCCCATTGCGAGGAATACGATTGAAAACGCGGCCAGCACGGCCAAGTCGAGGCCTATACCAAACGTCGAGCCGTTGATGAGGAATCCGCGCAGGGCGTCGATGCCGTAGGATAGCGGATCGGCGCGCGCGATAATGGTCAGTAACATCGGCGCGCCCTTAAGCGGGAAGAGCGCCCCGGAGAGAAAGAAGAGCGGCTGCACTAAAAAGTTCATCACCAGTTGAAAGCCCTGCATGTCGCGCATGAGCGACCCGACCGCTATACCGAGCGCCGAAAAGAGGAGCCCGATAAGCAGCATCACTAAAATAGCGGGGATAACGAGCGGCCACGAGTAGGGATGGAATCCGACAAACGACGTCATGACAAGCACGATGCAGCCCTGCAGCGCCGCGACCGACGCGCCGCCGAGCGTGCGGCCTATCATGATAGCAAGCCGCGGCACGGGGGCGACCAATGTCTCTTTCAAAAAGCCAAACTGCCTGTCCCAAATGACCTGCACGCCGTTGAATATCGACGTAAATATAATAGACATGCCGATGATACCCGGCGCCAAAAACATAATGTAGTTGCCCTGGCCCGCGGCGCTAAAGACTGCACCCAGCCCGTAGCCGAACGCAAGCAAAAAGAGGAGCGGCTGCGCGAGCGAGCCTATGATGCGCGAGCGCGAGCGGATAAAGCGCTTCATCTCCCGCAGCCACATGATGTAGATGGTTCTAAACATATATTTTTATCGGCGGCCGCGCATCATCCGCATGCGTGCCGATGCGTCGGCGTGCTCTTCGCGGATTTCGCTGCCGGTCAAGGCAAGAAACGCATCCTCGAGCGTCTCGGTATTGGTTTGCGCCTTAAGCTCGGCACCGCTACCAACGGCGACAATGTTGCCGTGATCGATAATGGCGATGCGCTGCGCGACGCGGTCGGCCTCGTCCATGTAGTGCGTGGTAAAAAAGACGGTCACCCCATCCTCTTCGTTGAGCTTCTCTAAATATTGCCACATATGGTTGCGGGTTTGCGGGTCGAGGCCCAAAGTCGGCTCGTCAAGAAAGATAATGGCCGGCTTGTGGAGGAGCCCGCGCGCTATCTCGAGCCGGCGCTTCATCCCGCCCGAAAACTCTTTGACATAGGAGTCTTTGCGGTCGTCGAGCTCGACAAATTTAAGCAACTCATCGATGCGCTGGCGGCGCTCTTTAGCCGGCACGCCGTAGAGCACGCCATGAAAGTCCATATTTTCCCACGCGGTTAACTCGTCGTCGAGCGACGGGTCCTGAAAGACGATCCCAAACGATGAGCGGGCCGCGCTCGAGTCGGTGACAGGGTCGTGCCCGTCGACGATAATGCTGCCGCTTGTAGGCTCGAGCAGGGTGGTGAGCATCTTGATAGTGGTCGACTTTCCCGCACCGTTGGGCCCCAAAAAGGCAAATCGCTCGCCTTTAGCGACCGAAAAGGAGACATTGTTGACGGCAGTAACGTCGCCAAACTTTTTAGTCAGATTTTTTACCTCGATAATATCGGTCATGAGTAATTCATTATACACAGGGGTATACTGAAGTTCCTATGGAGCCGCTAGCCAGCCGTATACGCCCCGCGAGCCTTGCCGAGTTTGTCGGCCAAGAACACGTGGTGGGCAAGGGCAAGCCCTTGCGCGAGGCTATTGAGGGCAAACATCTGTTTAGCTTTTTACTGTGGGGGCCGCCGGGGAGCGGCAAGACCACGCTGGCGCGGATATACGCCAACGCGCTTGGCGCCGACTTTTATGAGCTATCGGCGGTCGACTCGGGCAAGGAGGATATAAAGCGGATACTTGGTGGCGGACAACTCGCCGACAAACGGCGCTCCGGGCCGCTAGGCCAAGTCTTACCGTTTGCTGTCGAGTCGTCCGCCACCCGATCCAAAGTGCTTTTCGTTGACGAGATACACCGCTTTAACAAAGCGCAGCAGGACTTTTTGCTGCCGTTTGTCGAGCGTGGCGACCTGACACTGGTTGGTGCCACCACCGAAAACCCGAGTTTTGAGATTATCCCAGCGCTCCTCTCGCGCTGTCGCGTGTTTGTGCTCAATGAGTTGGACGACAAAGAGATGGAGAAAATTATTGCGCGTACGAAACTTAAAGTGCCTAAAGACGCACGCGACTGGCTGGTGCAGATGGCCCAAGGCGACGCGCGACAGGCCATCACCGTGCTCGAGAATGCCGACAAGTTGTACGGCACAATCACGCTTAAGAGTTTAAAGGAGACCGTGCAGAGCGCGCACTTGCGCTACGATAAAAAAGGCGAGGAGCACTACAACACCATAAGCGCGTTTATTAAAAGTATGCGCGCCAGCCAGCCCGACGCGGCGCTCTACTACTTGGCGCGGATGGTCGAGGCGGGCGAGGATCCGCTGTTTATCGCCCGACGTATGGTGGTGTTTGCCAGCGAGGACATTGGGCTGGCTGCACCGACGGCGCTGGTGGTTGCCAACGCGGTGTTTGAGGCATGCCGGAGTATAGGCTACCCCGAGTGCGCCATCAACCTGGCCCACGGAGTGGCCTACTTGGCCGAGTGTAAAAAGAGCCGCAAAAGTTATGACGCCTACTTTGAGGCGGTCGATGATGTTAAAAAATTGGGCAACCTGCCAATCCCGATGAAAGTCCGCAACGCCCCCACCAAGTTGATGAAGACGCTGGGCTACCACAAAGGCTATAAGCTGTATATAGATGCATGGGTCT
>CAIWUA010000017.1 GCA_903915735.1 Candidatus Adlerbacteria bacterium | reverse complement strand
TGTTGGTGTTGCTGGTATTGTTGCTGTTGGTGTTGACCGCATTAGTATCGAGCGACCCAAACGTACTACCGTTTTGTGTTTGGGTTGGCGTGGCGGTAGACCCGCTCGAAAAGATAAACCACGCCAAAACAGCCGATACGATAACCGCTACCACCACCCCGCCGATGTAAAAAAAGTAGGTTTTGTTCATATTTTTATAGGCAAGCCCATGATCCAGCCTCAAAATAGTGGATTTTTTTACCGGAATTAAAACCGTTTGGATTTTCACAATCTGTTATTTGTGCAGGTGTTGGGGGTGGAATGACGTTTGTTCCATTATTGCTAGCCGCTGGCAGATTGCCAGGATTGTAGTTTTGATTGTCTATGCCGGGCAGCGCAAATTGTGTCAGGTTGGGATTAATTTCGTGCAAGATAAGCCAGCAGGTGAGTAACAAAAAGAGGCCAATAAGTGCCGCTTGCATGCGCTTGCGCGCTGCTTCTTTGTTTCCAACAACCTCAGACGTCATGTAGGTGATGCCGCCAAACACCAGCGTAACGACCGCTATCATAGCCCCGATCGAAATCAGTATTTTAAACACGAGGTTAAGGTAGGTGCTTAATGAGTTGTAGGTGTCGGCCGGGGCGTTATTTAAAGGCTCAAGCGGTATGTATGTAAGTGCGAGCAGCCCTTGCATTTTTTTACTATTTAAAAATTTCATAGGCCGAAGAAGGATGATACGCCGCCTGACGATTGGCCAAAGACAAGTTGCAAGGTGGCCTTAGCCGATTGTATCAGCATCGAGCTGTCTTGGTTTTGTAGTGCCACGCCAAGGGTGGCACTCCCCTGCCCGGTGCCGGTTTGTCGCAGGGTAAGCAGACCTTTGTCTGAGCTAGGGCCTGTGACTGGTGCGTCGTTGAGCGTCCAACTCCAGGCGACGGTGTTGTTTTTTATACTGCTGTTGGCAAAAAAGTACGGCTGCGCCTGCAAGGTTATCTCTTTGCCGTTAAGGGCAATATTTTGCGGCACCGCTTGGTCGTACACCACGCCACGCAGCGGGTCTTTGGCGTACAACACAATTTGTGTGTTGCTGACCGGTATAGCTATGGTCCCGCGGCCGACCTTGAGGCTCCCAAAATAAACATCAACCGCCACCGACTCGCCGTCTTGCAGCTGGTCGCCGGTGTACGAAAGAGTGTTTTTGCCCGTGCCCGAGGCGGCCGGGACAGGGTTGTCATTGACCGACCATTGGTACGAGAGGCTTTCGGGCGCAACTTTTTTGCCCGCAATAATAATAGTCGGCAACGCGATAATACGCAGCGCAGAGCCGGCACTATAGAGTGCTTTGCCCGCAAAAAGGGGCGGCACCGAGGTGTCGGCCTCCCACAACATGTTGGTAACCGACGGGGTAAAGACAAAGGTGTGCACAATGCTCCCCTGCGTTGCCGAACTAATACTAAGCCGTACAACACTTTGGGTCCCCAGGGCGCCGGTGGTAAACGATATGGTCGAGAGTCCGGTGCCGCTTTGCACTACTTTGCCGTTGATAGTCCAGGTGATAGCCGCATCGCCCAAAAATGACCCTACCCCTTGCACTGTTATTTGCACCGGCTCATTGGGCCCCGGGGTCTCGGGCGCCACAATATATTGCACCGGGTCGGTACCGGGCGCGGTTTGAGCGTGCGCAACAGCGGCGCCAAGCAAAGATAAAACTATAAATATGTTACGCAGCTTGAGCATAGGGTTGTTGGTTATCGTTTGCGGCGCGGATACCGTCAAACGCTTGGCTGGGGGCAGAAAATGATACAGCTGTTGGGGCCTCTTTTGTTTTTGCCGCTTTTTCCTCGGCCTTCTTTTTTGAAAGGCAGCGCCACACCATGAGCGTCCAGCCCGGCAAGACATCCAAAAACGGTATCGACTCGCCGAGGAATGCCCCCAACACGGTACCGGGGTAAAACATACCCATCCATGCAAGTGCCATCACTAATATGCCACCCAAAGTGATACTGATAGCAATATCAACACCCACACCAATTGGCACTGCAAAGGCACTCACCCCGGCCCCCACTATGCCGCCTGCTGTGCCGCACGCAATGCCGTTGCTGATGCCGGCAATAATGCCGGTAGAGGCTTTAAAGCAATACCAACCCGCAGCGAACGCCCCTGTAATACCACCACCAACCGGTGTGATAAATTGCAGGACAAAAAAGACTCCGGCCATGGCCGCCTGTAGGCCGTCGATACAAAGAGCAAAGAGTATGAGTGCAAATCCTCTCATAGTTATTGTGCTAACCCTTCGGTACGGGCGCGCTTAAGTGCCAATACCTGGCTGGGGTCGGAGGTGATTATTTGGTCTTCGGTGTACGAGGCTATTACCTTAATGGCCACATGTTTAAGTCCGGCAAAAAAGATCCCCTCCCCTACATCAGACTCAAGCAGCAAATACTTTTCTTCATCCGAGAGGTTAAAGGTTTTTTGCAGCGTGTCGATAGTCGTCGGCGACTGTTTTAAGAGCAGCTGGATAGACGAGTTGGTGATCATCGGCAAGCCATAGGGGCTCTTAAGAAAGTCATCCACGTCTTGGGTGATAGTCGCGAGCCCAAGGTAGTACTTGCGACCGCGCTTGGCCATACCGTACAAGAACGAGGCCGTGTCGTCGGACTTCATCATCCACCACGCCTCGTCAATAACGAGTAGGCGTTTTTTAAGATTTTTGCGGACCGCATTCCAAATGTAGTGGGTAATCAGGTACATGGCGACGGGCTTAAGGTCATCCTCCATGTCGCGCACGCTAAAGACGACAAACTTTTTGTTGATGTCGACATTGGTGGGTTGGTTGATAAAGCCGGCCCAGGTGCCCTTGGTGTACTTGCTTAAGCGCTGCACCAGCGACTCGCTCCCCTGCATGCCGGCTAGCACCAACTCAAAGTCGCTTAAGAGCGGTGGCTCTATCTCGGCAAAGTTGCTGTCGACGGTAATGTCTTTGAGCGCGTACGTTTCGCTAATAGCTTTGTCGATAATAGCGTCCTCCTCGGGGGTGAGACCCCCG
This sequence comes from Candidatus Adlerbacteria bacterium, assembly GCA_903915735.1. GTDB lineage: Bacteria > Patescibacteriota > Minisyncoccia > Phycocordibacterales > SBAW01 > GWA1-54-10. The sequence continues at coordinate 558 of CAIWUA010000017.1, read as the reverse complement.
AGCATGATGCGAAACATCCCCACCAGCGCCACAATGTTGCTGCGCAGCACGTCGGCCGGCGACTCGTCCTCGCGCGGGGTCGCCAGGTCAAACGGGTTGATGTGGTGCTCAGAGTTGAGGCTGATGTTAAAGTAGCGCCCGCCCACCGTTTGGGCCAAAAACTCATACTCGCGCTCGGGGTCGATGACAATAACCTCCGTATCAAACATCAGTGTGCGCAATATCTCGAGTTTGGTAGCGTAACTTTTGCCCGAGCCCGACTTGGCAAAGACAACCGAGTTGTAGTTCTCTAAACTAAAGCGGTCAAACAGCACCAAGCTGGCGTTGTGACGGTTGACCCCGTACAAGATCCCCTTGTCGGAGGTCAGGTCAAACGACACAAACGGGAAGATGCTCGAAAGTGGTGACGAATTAAGTTTAGAGTTGACGTTAAGCTCGTCGTGCCCCAGCGGCAACACCGACTTAAAGCCCTGCTCTTGCTGAAAGAGCGCCGGCTTAACATACACCAAGCGCGACTCGAGCATCGACTTGATCCCCGACTCGGCTTTGTCGAGTGCC
>CAIWUA010000016.1 GCA_903915735.1 Candidatus Adlerbacteria bacterium | reverse complement strand
TCATCTTCTGACAAAATTTAGGGTTAGGCGGTCACCAATCAGTGGCCGCCTTTTTCTTTATCTAAAAAGGTTCCAACTTCGTACCATCCCCAGCTAAGGTATACTGGCTCGATGAAGACCTATTTGTCGGTACTCATTCTCGCCCTTTTGGCGATTGCGGGAGGAATCTATTTTTATCTCTCCCATACGCATACCGGCGAGGTTGCATGCACCACCGAAGCGATGCTGTGCCCGGACGGCTCTGCAGTTGGCCGCACGGGGCCCAACTGCTCGTTTGCGCCATGTCCGGGGGTGTCTACTGAGTATAAAAACGGCACGTATATCATCGACGGCCGGTCCACAACGCTCATCAATGGAGTGTCTCGCGCACCAGCCGCGCCCGGCTCGGCGTCGCAGGTCACCACAACCTATTTTGGCAACGAGGCGACGGGCGACCTCAACGGCGACGGTGTACCCGACGTCGCCTTTTTGTTGACGCAAAACAGCGGCGGCAGCGGGACGTTCTACTACGTGGTGGTGGCGCTCAAGACGCCGCAGGGCTACCAAGGCACCAACGCGATTTTGCTCGGCGATCGCATCGCGCCGCAGACGACCGAAATCCGCAACGGCGAACTCATCGTAAATTATGTCGACCGCAACCCTGGCGAGCCGATGACGGCGCAGCCCTCGTTGGGCGTTTCAAAGTATATGCTTGTCGAGAAAGGTTCACTGGTAGAGGTGCCTGCGCTCGCCGCCGATCTGTATCCACTCTACTCGGGCGCGAGCTGGGGGCCGGTTGCGGCCACGACCTCTCCCGACTACGGACCGGTCGCCGTGGTCCAATCAACGCCGTTTACCAACCTTACCGACATCGCGGCAAAGTCAACGCCGTTTACGGCGTACTATCGTGCCCGGCTGCTCAAGGCGGGCTGGGTGCAAGACATGCTCCGCGAGGCGGGCGGCCCGGGCTCGGAAGTATCGGTCTATACCAAGGGCACTCAATTCATCGTCGTCTCGTTCCGCTCGGTATTTCATGTTCAGCCTTCCGACGCACCCGAGCAGTGTCCCTGCGATCTGCAATTTTCGCTCATGAACGGTGTTGAGAACGGCAGCAAGTAGGCGGGCATGGTACAACTACCGATATGAAAATATTTATCATCTCACCCGGCAAGGGGCACGATTCTACTGTTACGGAGGGGATTAGTGAGTATGCCAAGCGCTTGCCCAAGCAGTTTGCTCTTGAGTGGGCTTTTCCTAGACCTCAATCTATTGATGACGAGGCTGCGGTGATTTTGAAATTGTCTAAAACGGAGGATTTTGTCGTACTTCTTGATGAAAGGGGCAAAGATATTGATACGCCAGGGTTTGCAAAGCTTTTGGAGAAGCATTTGGGGCAGGGGACCAAGCGGCTGGTGTTTATTATTGGAGGAGCCTTTGGGGTAAGTGGGGAGGTAAAGGAGCGCGCCAACCTCACTATTAAACTCTCCTCGCTCGTATTTCCGCATATGCTGGTGCGGCTTTTGTTGACCGAGCAGCTGTACCGCGCCTCGTCGATACTCGAGGGCGGCAAGTACCATCACG
>CAIWUA010000015.1 GCA_903915735.1 Candidatus Adlerbacteria bacterium | reverse complement strand
CGGGCGGCGAGCGCGCGCTGACCTCGATAGCGCTTATTTTTGCCATGAGACAGGTCAACCCGCCGCCGTTTATAATACTCGACGAGACCGACGCCGCGATCGACGAGGCTAACAGCCGCCGCTACGGCGACATGATAGAGAGTTTGAGCCGCTCCTCGCAGCTCATTTTAATAACGCACAACCGCGAGACCATGAGCCGCGCCGGCATCCTCTACGGCATAACGATGGGCAGCGACGGTGTCTCGAAGTTGTTGTCGGTCAAATTTGAGGAGGCCTTGGCGGTGGCGAAATAAAATAAAAGTGGTATAGTACTTTCAGAGGTTTTTTGGGGAGAGAAACATGCAGATTGAGCAGGTGGCAGGCGACTTTACCTACCGTGTCGAAAAGACGGACGGCAAGTATAATTTTTCGCGTCGATTCAACAATGCTCCCGGGGCGCAATTCGAAGAGGTACAGTGCCTCGACGAAGTCCCGGCGGAAGTAATCAAGGCCGCCAAGACCTACAGCGGTATGACCGGCGCAACCTAAGCAAGTTTGAAATCAAGCTGTCTAGACGCAAGGTCGGCGGCAACCAGTTTTACACGCACTCGGTCACCGAGTGCGTATTTCTTTTTCGTTTTTTGGCCAACCAGCGCGTACTCTTTAGGCGAGTAGTTGTAAAAGTCGTTGCCTATCGTGCGCACGCGGACCAACCCCTCGGCCGAACTTTCTTTATCCTCGACATACAAGCCCCAGTCGGTGACGCCGCTAATGATCGCGTCAAACTCTTGCCCGACCTTGGGCACCATGTACTCGACGAGTTTGTATTTTATCGAGTCGCGCTCGGCGCTCACGGCCTTGGCCTCTTGTTCGCTGGCGGCGATGCACATCTTTTCAAGATGGCCGTACTCGGCGCGGGTCATCGGGGCGCCATCCAGGTGCGAGGCAAGGATGCGGTGTACCAACATGTCGGGGTAGCGGCGGATAGGCGAAGTAAAGTGGGTGTAGAACTCGAAGGCCAACCCAAAGTGCCCGATATTTTTGGTCGAGTAAATAGCTTTGGCCATACTACGCAACGTCGCGGTGCGGATAAGCGCGGCCTCGGGCTTGCCCTCTATTTGTTTTAACAGCCCTTGTATATCTTTCGCAGAGTATTTGTGCTTGGCCTTCGAAGCCTTGGCGGAGTAGGCGCCAAACTCATAGCCGACCGCGCGCACAAAGGTCGCCAGCTCCTCGATGCGGTCGGGCTTGGGGTCGTCGTGGATACGGTACAAAAAGACATAATTTTTCTCGGGCACTTTGGCGGCGAGTTTGGAGATATAGGTCGCGACCTCGCGGTTGGCCAAGAGCATAAACTCCTCGATAAGCCAGTTGGTGTCGATGCGCTTTTTGCGGATGACCCGCAGCGGCTTGCCCGACTCATCTAACTCAAAGCGCACCTCGTTGTCGCCAAAGTCTATTGCGCCCTCGCTCGAGCGCTGCGCGCGCATGGCGGTAGCGAGTGTGCGCAGCGTGTTGAGCTCTTTAAGGTAGGGGCCCTCTTGCGTATCCAAAACCTGCTGAGCCTCTTCGTAGCTAAAGCGCTTGTTCGAACATATGACCGACTTTTTAAATGTTTGGCTCAAAACTTTTGCATGTTTGTCGAGCGTAAAGACCGCCGAAAAGGCCAACCGATCTTCGCCCTCGCGCAGCGAGCAGACGTTGCCCGACAGCTCGTGCGGGAGCATGGGGATGGTCGCGTCAACCAAGTAGACGCTGGTGCCGCGCTTGACCGCCTCGGCGTCGATGGCGGTGCCCGGCGCGCAAAAGTAGGTCGCGTCGGCAATGTGCACGCCCACCTCGTAGGTGCCGTCGGGCAACTCGCGCAGCGACAGCGCGTCGTCAAAGTCTTTGGCGTCGACCGGGTCGATGGTCATAGTGGTGAGTCCGCGGTAGTCGGCGCGCTTGGGCAGCTCGGCGGCGATTATTGCGGCGTGGTCGCGCTCAATAGTTTGCGCTTCAAGAGCCACCTCGACAGGAAAGCGCGTGCTAAACCCGTGCTCAAGGACGATGGCGTTCATCTCGACACGATGCTCGCCGGCTTTGCCTATTGTTTCAATCAACGTGCCTTTGGCCACTTTGCCGTCAAACGAGGTAAGTTGCACCAAGAGTTTGGTGCCCTCCTCAAACTCGCCGGCGACGAGTATAGGCTCGTTAAATCGCGCGTCGTCGGGGAGTACTTTGCCGCCGCGCACGGTGCAAACAAACTCGGTCTTGGCGCGGGCGACGATATGTTTGACCCGGCCGCGGGGGCGCGGGTGGACGCTCAGCAACTCGACCTCGACTTGGTCGCCGTTAAGCGCGCCGTTTAACTTTTCGGGGAAGATCTCGATATCCTCTTTTTCTTTTGTGTCGGCGATCTTTTCGTCGATGGGCCACGCCATATAGCCCGTGCCTTTGCGGGTCACTTCGACGATGCCGGATATGAGTTTTTTAGGCGCCTCGCTGTCGCGAGCGCCTGTGTGCTTTCGCTGAGGCATTAATACCAGCAATATAGCACGTATTTGTATAAAAGAAAAGGCCGCGGTTTTTAGAGCTTGCTCTAGGTATAGTAATCTGGTAGAGTCCTAACTAACCCCGCACGGGGTCATTTTTACGCAGACAAATTAAATTAGCATGCTTACCATCCGACTCAGCCGCGTAGGACGCAAAAACGACCCGTCGTTTCGCGTTATCGTCGTGGAATCAAAGCGCAAGCCGCAGCCCGGCAACTACCTCGAAAATGTGGGCTCATACGACCCGCGCGTCGACCGCGTCGAGCTTAAGGCCGACCGCATCAAACACTGGATATCGATGGGCGCTACCGTCAGCGACACCGTGCACAACCTGCTTGTTTCGCAAAAGGTTATCGACGGCAAAAAGATAAACATCTTGCCGAAGTTTGTAGCAAAGCCGGTTGAGGCTGCTCCGGCTGTTGCCCCTGCTTCGCCGGAGGCTACGCAGGGCACAGCGACTGATGCAGACGTGTCCTCCGAAGCCTCGGCGAAGGAGGAGGTAGCCACTCCGGAAGCTGGTGTATAATTTTAGGTAATTAACAAATAAATATACTGACATGGCAGAGAAAGACCAGGAGTTTTTGGAGTTTGTAGTTAAGGGGCTCGTTGAGCATCCGGCGGATGTTAAGGTGGCGCGCGTTGTTGATGAGATGGGTGTACTCCTTACGCTCGATCTTAATGCCGAGGACATGGGCAAGGTGATAGGCCGCTCGGGCAACACCGCCAAGGCTATCCGCACGCTCTTGCGCGTTGTCGGGATGAAGAACAGCGCTCGCGTTAATCTTAAAATAAACGAGCCGGCCGGCGGTCGCCAAGACGGCGCAGGCCCATCGGGCGGCGCCGCAGCCCAAAACTGGGACGGCAGCCACGAGGTCAAAGGCGACTCTCCGCAGATGAAGAGCCTCGACGAAGCCATGGACAGTTTGGGGAATCTCTAGCTTGAATTTTCACGTTGTTACACTTTTCCCCGAAGTTGTAGACTCCTACACACAGGCGTCTATACTCGGCCGTGCTCAAAAGGATAAGAAGCTCAAAGTCAAAACCTACCAACTGCGCGACACGGCCGGCAACAAATGGGGCAAGGTCGACGAGCGACCCTACGGCGGCGGACCGGGGATGGTCCTACGCGCCGAGCCGATCATTAAAGCCGTACAAAAAATACCGAGGTTGAACCTCGGTAAAAAAACTAAAATAATTATTACTGCGGCGGGAGGGAAGTTGCTTACCAACGCTTACGCCAAGTCGCTGCTCAAATATAAAGACGTCATTATTGTTTGTGGTCGGTACGAGGGTATAGACGTGCGCGCTAAAAAGGCTTTGAAGGCCGAGGAGGTGTCGGTCGGGCCGTATATTTTGACCGGCGGCGAGGTGCCGGCGATGGCTATCATCGACGTCACTGCGCGGCAGATACCCGGGGTATTGGGTAAGTTTGAGAGTTTAGAGGAAGGCCGCGTCGCCAGCCACGATATGTACACCCGCCCCGAGGTTTTGACTATAAAAAAGAAGTCGTACCGCGTCCCCAAAGTCCTGCTCTCGGGCAACCACGCCAAAATGAACGAGTGGAAGGAAAAACGCCGCAGTAATCCCAGCAAATAAAAAAACCGGAGCAAACGCTCCGGTTGTATCAAATGAGGGATATGCCCCAGACCTCGTGCCTGCCAAACGGGATAGGGGCTTCTACACCGTCTTTAGTCCCCGCACGGAATATTGCCTCGCGAGCAAAAAAGCGATCGAAGCCAATCCTGCCCGAATTGTCAGTTACAATCATATACAGGTATCCGTCCTGCGTATACTCGTTCTGACCCCGTCCGGCGTAGAACTCGCCTTTGGTATAATTAGCCATGAGCGCAGCTTTGAGGCAGGGAATAGCTTCTTTTTTGTAGAAGCCGCCGTAGGACATAAACCAGATAAGACGGCTCGCGTGGTAGATCCGCGTTTCGCCTACCGATTTAGCGTTTGAGGAATTTACATAGTAGCGGTCTTCCAGGAGCAAGTCACCTTCGCGGCACCCGAACCTTTTCCAGTCGGTGTCGCCAAAGACAGGCGTTGCAGTGGCACCGGCGGCATAGCCAGTAGCCATACCTCGGCAGAAGAAAGCCTGAGCTTCGGCAAGTAGTTTGTCACGATCCATCAGATCCTCCCTAAGAGTGCAGAACAACTGCCAAGCACTATGCTTTTTTAGTGGGCAAGAGTCAAGAGTTAATAACCCATATTGACCAAAAATGGGGGTTGGGATATGGTCAGGAATAGACGATTTTGTTGAGTGCGTAAAAAGGCTGCAACCAAGCAAGGGAGAATATCAACGATGGCTCAGGCTCAGACCGAGGATTCGTCGAAGAGTTCGCAGGATGCCGTTCCCGGCTTCCAAAAGCTCCTCCAGCCCAACCATATTGGCACCGGCACCAACACCAATCCGCCGCTCACGCAGCGCCGCCGGCCACCCTCTTTCGACGCCGAATTTCAGCCCGTTTTCCATTGACCTCACCGCCCCCACAAGGGCGGCTTTTTTATGGCCGCTTCACGCTGGGGACAAGGACCATTTGACAGCTTTTTAAGGCTTGCTATACTCGATAGCGAAACCAACGGGGGCCCTGCAAGGGGCGATTGAGTATCGAGTGGGGGTTTCGATACAACATAGCGTGCTAAAAACAACCTAAAGCTTCGCGGAGAAGCAGGGAAGGCGTATCTGCGCCTGCTCTTTTCGTGTTTTGGTTGTGTGTATAACTTGCTTGCTTAATAATTATTTATTCATCCCCAATTATTTATGCGCGAACAAAAGTACTTCTCCCGGTTTAAGGCTCCGCTCGTCGAGACGCCTAACCTGGTTGCCGCCCAAGTCGACTCGTACAAGTGGATTATCGAAAAGGGTGTTAGGGAGACGTTCAAGGAGTTCACGCCGATCAAGGACTACTCGGGCAAAAAGTTTGACCTCGAGTTTGTTAAGGTCGAGATAGGCGAGCCCAAGTACGACGAGCACTACGCCAAGGCGCAAAAGCTCACCTTGGACGTACCGGTGCGCGCCATCGTCCGCCTCAAAAACAAGGCACAGGTGTCGGAGAAAGAACAAGAGATCTTTTTGGCCGACCTGCCTATCATGACCTCGCACGGCACCTTTGTTATCAACGGTGTCGAGCGCGTTATCGTGCCGCAGCTCGCCCGATCGTACGGCGTCTTTTTTACCGCCGAGGAGGTCAAGGGCAAGCGTCACTTTGGCGCCAAAATAATCCCCGCGCGCGGCGCGTGGATAGAGATAGAGGCCGAGTCGACCGGCGACATTTCGGTACGTATCGACCGCAAGCGCAAGTTCCCCGCTATATCGCTCTTGCGCGTGCTTGGTGCGCACTTTGACTCGGATATTAGGTCGCTTTTTGCCAAAAACCCCGAAGGTAAAAAGTGGATTGAGCTCGCGCTCGAAAAGGATCCGGCCAAAACCGTCGACGAGGCTTATGTCGAGATACACAAGCGCCTGCGCGACGGCGATTTGGCGACCGCCGCTAACGCCCGCGAGTACATCAACTCTATTTTTGGCCCCGAGCGCTACGACCTGTCGCGTGTCGGCCGCTACCGCTTTAACCAGCGCTTTGGCAAATCGCTCGACGAGGTCGAGTTGGTGCGCAAAACGCTCTCGCTCGACGACCTCGTGCTCGTGCTCAACCATGTCCTCGCACTCGAAAACGACCCCAACGCGATTGAAGACAACATCGACCACTTGGGCAGCCGCCGCGTGCGCTATGTCGGCGAGATGCTCCAGCAGCGCTTGCGCGTAGGTTTGACGCACATGAAGCGCAACATCCAGGACCGCATGTCGACCATCGATGCCGACGCGGTGTTGCCGCAGCAATTTGTTAACCCACGCCCGCTGCAGGCCCGCATCAAAGAGTTTTTTACCACCAACCAGTTGTCGCAGTTCATGCAGCAGGAAAATGCTCTGACCGAGCTCGAGCACCTGCGCACACTCTCGGCTTTGGGCCCCGGCGGTCTTACCCGCGAGCGCGCCGGCTTTGAGGTCCGCGACGTGCACCCGTCGCACTACGGCCGCTTGTGCCCCATCCACACTCCCGAAGGCCCCAACATCGGCCTTATTTTGCGTCTCTCGACGTTTGCCCGGCTCAACGAGTTTGGCATGATCGAGACCCCGTACTCTAAAGTTGCTAACGGCAAGGTTACCGGCGAAATTGTTTATCTTAACGCCGCCGAAGAGGAGCAAGAGCGCATCGCGCACGGCGCCACGGTACTCGAGGCCGACGGCACTATTAAAGAGGACACCGTCGAGGCGCGCCTTAACGGCTATCCGACTCGCGTTGGTCGCAAAGAAATAAGCTTTATCGACGTGGCCCCTGAGCAACCGTTCTCCATCGCAACGTCGATGATCCCGTTCCTCGAGCACGACGACGCCAACCGCGCGCTCATGGGTTCGAACATGCAAAAGCAGTCGACGCCGTGCATTATCCCCGAGGCGCCGCTTGTCGGCACCGGCATGGAGGCCCGCGCCGCCAAGGACACCGGTCGCCTGATTGTTGCCAAAGAGGCCGGCACGGTTACCGCTGTCGACGGCCGCCACGTGACCGTTAAAAACGAAAAGGGCAAAGAGACCGATTACCCGTTGGTTAACTTTGTGCGCACCAACGGCTTTACCGCGCTGCACCAGCGCCCGAGCGTCGAGCTTGGTGCCAAGGTTAAAAAGGGTGACCTGCTTGCCGACACCTCGACCACCGACAACGGCCAGCTCGCGCTTGGTCAAAACGCACTCGTCGCCTTTATGTGCTGGTCGGGCGCCAACTACGAAGACGCCATCATCATCTCCGAGCGTTTGGTTAAAGACAGCAAGTTCTCCTCTATCCACATCGAGGAGTTTGTCTGCAACGTGCGCGACACCAAACTTGGGCCCGAGGAGACCACCCACGATATCCCCAACGTATCCGAGACCAAGCTCCGCAACCTCGACGAGGACGGCATTATCCGCACCGGCTCTGAGGTGCGCCCCGGCGATATCTTGGTAGGCAAAATCACCCCGAAGGGCGAGACGCAGCTGACTCCCGAAGAGCGCCTGCTCCGCAGCATTTTCGGCGACAAGGCTCGCGATGTTAAGGACAGCTCGCTCCGGATGGAAAACGGCAAACGCGGCCGCATCATCGGCGTTAAGGTCTTTAGCCGCGAAGCGGGTCACCAGCTCGAGTCCGGCATCATCAAGCGTATCCACATTGAGATAGCGCAGCTCCGCACGGTGTCGGTAGGCGACAAGCTCGCCGGCCGCCACGGCAACAAGGGCGTCATTTCGCGCATCTTGCCCGAGGAGGACATGCCGTACATGGAGGACGGTCGCCCGGTCGACGTCATTTTGACGCCGCTCGGCGTGCCAAGCCGTATGAACTTGGGGCAAATCCTCGAGCTGCACCTTGGTCTTGCCGCCAACTCACTTAACTACCAAGCGATCTGTCCGCCGTTTGCCGGCGCGACCGAAGAGGAGATCCGCGCCGAACTTAAAAAGGCCGGCCACAACGAAAACGGCAAAATGCCGCTGTACGACGGCCGCACCGGCGAAAAGTTTGAGCAGGACATCGCGGTCGGCTACATGTACATCTTAAAGCTCCACCACATGGTCGAGGACAAGATCCACATGCGCTCGATCGGGCCGTACTCGCTTATCACCCAGCAGCCGCTCGGCGGCAAGGCACAGGGCGGCGGTCAGCGCTTTGGCGAAATGGAAGTCTGGGCGCTCCTCGGCTACGGCGCGGCCTACACGCTGCGCGAAATGTTGACCGTTAAGTCGGACGACATCATGGGCCGCTCGGCTGCCTTTGACTCGATTGTCCGCGGCGAGCGCATTGCGCACCACTACGCACCGGCGTCCTTTAATGTGCTCCTCCACACGCTGCGCGGTTTGGCGCTCGATGTCGAGTTGATGAAGAGCGGCGACCCGGTCCGCGGCACTCGCAAGACCCCCGGCGCCGAAGCCAGCGACTTTGATGCGCTCCGCATCCGCCCCGCATCACCCGAGCGCATACTCGAGTGGTCGCACGGCGAAGTCACCAAACCCGAAACGATCAACTACCGCACCCAGCGCCCCGAAAAGAACTCACTCTTTGACGAAAAGATCTTTGGCCCTGAGCGCGACTACGAGTGCTACTGCGGCAAATACCGCGGCATCCGCTACAAGGGCATTATCTGCGAGAAGTGCGGTGTCGAGATCACCCGCGCCATTGTGCGCCGCGAGCGCATGGGCCACGTCGACCTGGCGGTGCCTGTCGCGCACGTCTGGTTCCTCCGCGCGATCCCGTCGCGCCTCTCGATGGTGCTCGGCATCTCCGGTGGCGACCTCGAAAAGGTAGTCTACTTTGCCGGCTACATCGTTAATGCCATCCACCAAAAAGAAAAGGAGCGTATTGTCGGCGAACTCGAGACCGAGTACAAAGCCAAACTAAAAAACTTGCAGGACGAAAAGTCGAAGGAAAAGATGAAGGAGCTCTTCCTCGAGGCTAAGCACGACATCGAGAGTATCTATGTCGGCGCGGTTTTGGACGAGCCCAAGTATCACCGCTTTGCCATTAAGTACGGCGCGATGTTTGAGGCCGGCATTGGTGCCGAGGCTATCTACAACCTCTGCAAGTCGCTCGACCTTAAAAAACTTGTTAAGGAGGTAGAGGTCGCGCTCGAAAACTCGGGCGCCGCCGATCGCGAAAAGTTGTCGCGCCGCCTCTCGGCTATCCGCGGCATGATCAAGGCCGGCGTACGCCCCGAGTGGATGTTCCTGAGCCGCATACCGGTGATCCCGCCGGGGCTCCGCCCCATGGTCGCGCTCGACGGCGGTCGCCACGCGACATCCGACGTCAACGACCTGTACCGCCGCGTCATCAACCGCAACAATCGTCTTAAGAAGCTCCTCGAGATCCAGGCACCGGATGTTATCTTGCGCAACGAAAAGCGCATCTTGCAGGAGGCTATCGACGCACTTATCGACAACTCTATCCGCCACGGCGGCGCGGCCTTTAGCGCCACGACGCAGGCGCGCACCCGCCCGCTTAAGTCTCTCTCCGACAACCTCAAGGGCAAGCACGGGCTCTTCCGCCAAAACTTGCTCGGCAAGCGTGTCGACTACTCGGGCCGCTCGGTTATTGTCGTCGGCCCCGAACTCAAACTCAACCAGTGCGGCTTGCCTAAACATATGGCGCTCGAGCTCTTCCGCCCGTTTGTTATCGGCAAACTGCTTGAAAAGGAATTGGCCTACAACATCCGCGGCGCCGGCCGTCTTATCGACGAGGGCGTACCGGAGGTCTGGGCTATCCTCGAAGATGTTATTAAAGACAAGTACGTGCTG
>CAIWUA010000014.1 GCA_903915735.1 Candidatus Adlerbacteria bacterium | reverse complement strand
TGCCACTTTTTTCGATACTCCTTGCAACTTTTCTATACAAGAAAGAAAAACGAACATGGTCGAATATAGTTTCTATTCTAATCTTATTATCGCCTGTTCCCCTGCTTATTTTTATTAAATTTTATTTTTCTTATTAGGTTATGCCCCGAAAAAAATTTAAACTCTGGCACTCGGTAGTTGGGCTCGCGGCTTTGGTGGCTCTGCAGGCTGTCGGCACCTACCTGTTGCCCGGTCTCGCCATGGCTTGGCTCACGCTCGTGTTTGCCGCGGTTGGCGCCGCCATAACCATCTATGTTGCGACCGAGGTAATAGAGGAGGTTCGCAACGCGCAGCACATGCTCGTGCTCTTGTCGGTCGTGGTGGCCGAGTTTGTTGTCTTTTTTGCGTTTGAATATTTGTTTTTAACGCTCGTGTCGACAACATCCTTCCCGACATTGCCGCATGACGCCACAAGCTTGTTGCTCCACAGCACGATGGTGTTTGTATTTAATCCGTTGTACCTGCCGGGCAACGGGCTCGGCCGCGCGCTCTTGCTGGTCGACACGTTTGGCGGCCTGGGGCTGGTATTGTTTATACTTCAAAACATATGGCAGTTTCGCACATAAAGCCCTGGATGTTTTTGCTCGCGGGGCTCGTGGTCGGTTTTTGTATTGGCGCGTACTTGTTTGTCGACACGCGGGCGCGCACGTTTATAAATTTGCCGCACTGCATCACCACCTGCCTGAGCACCAAAGAGCTCGGCGGTTTGTTGGTATCTATTGGGGTACAAAAGACGCCGGCCCTGTTGCCCGATATCGCGCTCGAGACCGAGCACGTGATAGCTCTCAAGAGCCCACAGCCGCTTGCGACGGTAGATTATTTAATTTTGCCCAAGAAGGACATCCTCGACCTTGGGGATGTTTCGAGCGAGGACGCGGTTTATATTACCGAGTCGTTTGAGGTAATGGCCGAGCTTATCCGCTCGCAGCACCTTACTAAGTACCGCGTGATAATAAACGGGCCCGGCTACCAGCAGGTGCGTTACCTGCACTTTCACTTGCTTTCGGAGTAGTTCGGCCAAACGGTAGGCGGCAAGCGTGCTGCCGGCGACCGCAAGCGCTACGGGCGATACAATCGGCGAGCCCGAGAGTATGCGCAGTGTCGCAAGCGCCGTTATACCGCATAGGGCAAAAAAGATAAGTCCGGGCAACGAGACACCAGAGACAATAAACGGTCCGACGCCGCGCAGGAGCCAGGCAACTGGTGCCAACAGGAGCGCCGCCGCCGAGGTTGCCACGGTGATAATCCCGGCTGTGCCCGCCAGATATTGCAAACGGGTCGCGAGCGGCAGTTTGCGCGTAACGAGCGCCGTCGGAGTCAGCCGCAGCGTGCGCCCCAGGCGCCGCAGCATAAGCGGCCAGTATTCGTCGAGCGTTTGCGGTGCGGCGGCCAAGACCAGGGGAGTAGGCTCAAAGTATGTGCCGTACCCAGCAGCCTGCAAACGCAACCCAAGCTCCTCAAAGCTTATGCCGGGTTGATAAACGGCACGCAGGGCGTCGCGCGCAATAAGTGCGCCGCTGCTGTGCAACACGGTGGCATTGAGCGAGTTTTTGCCTGCGGCGTACGATTGCGCTAAGTACTCTTGTGTGTAAAAAGATTCGGCGACGCGGCCCTCGCCCCGGTACTGCGTGGCGCTTTGTACAAAGGCGAGCGACGGCTCGGTAAAATAGGGCGCAAGCCAGCGGTTAAACTCCGGATGCAACAGCTCGCCTTCGCGCACCAGCGCTACCAACGGTTCGGCTCCCTCAAGCAAACTGGCGGGCACGGTGTGCTCGCCGGCTATGAGCGTGTACGTTTGGACGGCCGGCTGCAAGGTCTCGTCGCGCGCCGGCTCGAGTGCCTCATCCCACATCGCGTACGCATAGGCGGCGGCAAGCAGCGTAGCGCCGAGCAGTGCCACCCACAGTGCGGCATAGGCTATCAACTCTCCGCGCGGCAGGAGAAACGCCGTTACGATAAACGCCCCGTCGGTACAAACAGCCAAAATAGTCAAAGGTATGTGTCGCGACTGAGTCATAACACCACCATACGTCACCCCGCATGAAGAACCCATAAACTGACAAGCCGGTGAAGTTAAATTGAAAAAATGCCTAAAATGCGATACGCTGCAAGATGTTCGCTGTTTAGTTAAAGCCGAAGTAGCTCAGATGGTAGAGCAACTCCATGGTGGGACGCAGTCCCTGCCCAGTGTGCCGGTAACGACGCACTGAATCCCGAATAACGGTTAATAGCCTGCACAGGCCAAGACCGTGGCGTCGCAAGACGCCCGAACGACTGACAAGGGTCTCCAAAGATTAAAATCTGGGGAGAAAGATACAGTCTAGCCCTCTTTGTAGTGTTGTAAGAAAAAGAGGTGTAAGCGAAGGAGTAGGTCCCCGGTTCGATTCCGGGCTTCGGCTCAAGTGTGAAATCAAAAGGTGGTAAAAACAATTCGGCGCACCCTTTTGGGGTGCGCCGTTTCGAACATCGAACATATTTCCTTAAGCGACGTCGGGCAACAAGGGTGCCGCAAAAATGTACGGCGAGATATGATACTCGAAGTTAGCCGCTTTTTGCCTGAGCCCTCCAATCAAGTAACCGAGTCGTCCATGGATGTCCTTCACGTGATGGGTACTTGGTTTCCCATCAACTGAAGAGTAGAGGCGTGGACCGCTTGACCCGTGCCAAAACTCGATCATGAGCTTATCACCGGAGAAATAGACTGCCCAACGGTACTTTTCGTCGCAAGCAATCGACAGTCCGTTAGGGCCGGTGTTAATCGACGACAGACCCGCGGCCTTTACGATGCTGACGATTGTCTGAATCTCGTCTTTCATGCGGTTAATCTCCGCCGAACCACGAACCAGCCAATCTACGAACTCGTAATTGCTTTTCGGCATTTCCATTTCCCGCTCCCACATCTAGGATGATGAGCCCATCGGCTCAGGGTTCTACCCGCTTTATAGTATACACCCTAAGCCAATTTTTGTCAAGTAGCCAAAATGGCCTGGTTTAGGCGTGAATCGGGTAGGTAGCACAAGCATTCCAAGTTTTTAGTTATCAACATACGACCATACACAAGTTCGTGTATAGGTCGTCGGTTCCTGATATGATGGAAATATGCCCAACCCGAAGAAGCCGCGTTCAAAATGTCTGTCGTGCGGTGGCGAACCCGCTAGAGCTGGATATAAATATTGCAGCAATATATGCCAAGGAGAGTATCAATACCGGGTTTATATCCAAAAATGGAAGAAAGGAGAGGAAACTGGATTGCGCTGTACAGGTATAGTCTCTAATCCGATTAAAAAGTATTTGAGGAAAAAGTATGGCAACAAATGTTGCTTGTGTGCATGGTCAAAAGTAAACCCAAAAACAGGACTTGTTCCTCTTGTGGCCGACCATATCGATGGTAATTGGCGTAACAACACAGAAGAAAATCTAAGACTCATTTGTCCCAGTTGCGACGCTCTTAGTCCAACGTACGCTGCTTTAAATAAAGGGAATGGCAGAAAGCATCGCGCGCCGAGCAAAAGAGCGATTGCTGCTCGGTTGCTTGTGTGATAGATTTTCTTTGACTTCGTTGCCGGAGTAGCTCAGTTGGTAGAGCACTACTTTCGTAAAGTAGGGGTCATCGGTTCAATCCCGATCTCCGGCTCAGAATTTTTGTAAACAAGATGGACAAAGAAGACATCGCCAAGCGCATAGCCGAAATAGAGGGCCTCATGCAAGGGGCGGACTTTTGGGCGATACCCGAGCAGGCACAGGCCCGCATCCAAGAGCTGCAGGAGCTAAAGGCCGAGCAGGAGGGCGGCGGCGCGTACGAGCGCGGTAATGCTGTGCTCTCACTCGTGGCGGGCGCAGGCGGCGACGACGCCGAGGACTTTGCGCACATGCTCCTAGAGATGTATCGCAAATTTACCGAAAAGCGCGGATGGGGGATGAAAGTTTTGCACGAAAACAAAAACGATCACGGTGGCTACCGCAACGCGTCTGTTGAAATTACGGGCAACCCTTCGACAAGCTCAGGACAAGGTCCTTACGGGACCTTGAAACATGAGTACGGCGTGCACCGGCTGGTGCGCATCTCGCCGTTTAATGCCAATAGCAAACGCCAGACCAGTTTTGTGCTGGTCGAGGTATTACCGGTCTTAAACAAAGTCGCCACCATCGAGCTGGACGAAAAAGATTTGGAGATGACCATGGCGCGCTCGAGCGGCCCGGGCGGCCAAAACGTCAACAAGCGCGAGACCGCCGTGCGCATTGTGCATACGCCGACGGGCCTGAGCGCCCATGTCGACGGCGAGCGCGCCCAAGGCGCAAATAAAGAAAAGGCACTGGCTATACTCAAAGCCAAACTACTGCGCTTGCTTGAGGCGCAGCGCAAAGAGCAAATCAGTGACCTGTCGGTCGCGGCCGGCAAAATCGAGTGGGGGAGCCAGATCCGCTCATATGTGCTGCACCCGTACCAGTTGGTCAAAGACCACCGCACGGGTGTCGAGGTCCGCGACGCAGCCGGGGTGCTCGAGGGCGATATTGAGCCTTTCATTGGTAGCGGGGGTAATGTGTAGTAAAATGTAGGGGTTATATGATCTACTACGACCGCGTATCCAAAATATACGCCGATAACTCCATTGCCTTAGAGGATGTGAGCTTTAGCGTCGAACCGGGCGAGTTTATCTCGATCGTCGGGCACTCGGGCGCGGGCAAGACCACCCTGGTTAAAATGTTGCTTGCCGAGGAGCGCCCCACCACCGGGTCGGTCTTTTTTGAGTCTATCAACGTGCACGAGCTGCCGCTCAGTAAGATGAACGACCTCCGCCGCAAAATAGGTACCGTCTTTCAGGACTTTCGGCTGCTCCCCAACAAGACCGCCTACGAAAACGTCGCTTTTGCCATGGAGGCAGCCGGCCGCGCCGAGGCCGAGATCCGCTCTGATGTGCCGCACGTGCTCGAGCTGGTCGACCTGTCCGAAAAGGCAAACAACTTTCCCGACGAGCTCTCGGGCGGCGAGCAGCAGCGCGTGGCTATTGCCCGCGCCATCGTCAACCAACCCGACGTCATTATCGCCGACGAGCCGACCGGCAACCTCGATCCGGTCAACACCTTCGAGGTGGTGCAGATTTTAAAAAAGATCAATGACCTCGGTACGACTATTATCCTCACGACCCACAACAAGGGCGTCATCGACAGCCTTAAAAAGCGCGTCATTACTATGGATAAAGGCAGAGTGTCTCGCGACGACAAAGAAGGGAAGTATATACTGTAACTATGAACTGGCTCACGATTAAGCGCATCTTCCGTGCCGGCATGTTGGACTTTTGGCGCAATGCGTTTGTGTCGGCGGCCTCGACGTTGGTAATGACGGTCACCTTGTTTGTGGTGGGGATGGCTATTTTTGGGGGCGTTGTGCTCGGCTCGGCTATCCAGAGTTTTAGAGACAAGGCCGATGTCAACGTGTACTTTGTCCCCGGTGCAGCAGAGGACCAGATTCTCTCGCTCGAAAAGTCTTTGCAAGCTTTGCCCGAGGTGGCAACGGTGCAATACGTCTCGGCCGATGATGCGCTAACAAACTTTCGTGAGGCGCACCAAAACGACCAACTAACGCTGCAGGCGCTCGACGAGCTTGGCACCAACCCACTTGGCGCCGTGCTTAACATCAAAGCCAAAGATATTTCGCAGTACGACGCCATTGGGCAGTTTTTGCAAAACCAAGAGACGGTCTCGACCGGGCAGCCGTCTATCATCGACAAAATAAACTACTTTGACGTGCAGCATCGCGCCGCGCTAGACAGGATCCAGCAAATTACCGCAATGGCTCAGTTTGTGGGTAAAATATTTATCGCCATCCTTATCCTGGTTACCTTGCTTATCTGCTTTAACACGATGCGGCTTGCTATCTACACCAGCCGCGACGAGATACAGGTGCAGCGCTTGGTGGGGGCGTCGGCCTTTTTTATCCGCGCGCCGTTTATGGTCGAAGGGGTGCTTTACGGTCTGGTGGCAGGGGTGGTTACCTTGTTGCTCTTTTATCCGCTCACGTGGTGGATGGGCAATGCAACGTCGGCCTTTTTTGGCGGGATCAACGTCTTTAGCTACTATATGGCGCATTTTGGCCAATTCTTCCTCATCATTGTGGGTACCGGGGTGGTGCTTGGGGGCGTGGCATCCTTCCTTGCGGTGCGGCGGTATCTTAAGATATAAATAAGTACGTAATGGCGACTCCAAAATACATCTTTGTCGTGGGCGGGGTTATGTCGGGCATCGGCAAAGGGGTCGCTTCATCCGCCATCGGGCGGATTTTAAAATCCAAAGGCTTTAAGGTCACCGCAATAAAAATCGACCCGTATATCAACGTCGACGCCGGCACGATGAACCCGACCGAGCACGGCGAGGTGTTTGTGCTCGAAGACGGCTACGAGACCGACCAGGACATGGGCAACTACGAGCGCTTTTTGGGCGAGACGCTGCCGAGCATCAACTACATGACCACGGGGCGCGTGTACCAAGAGGTGATACGCAAAGAGCGCAACCTCGAGTACAAGGGCCGCAACGTGCAGGTAGTGCCCGACGTGCCGCAAGAGGTTATCCGCCGGATAGAGGAGGCGCAACAAGTGGCCGGTGCCGAGGTAACGCTCATCGAGGTGGGCGGCACTATTGGCGAGTACGAAAACATTCTCTTTTTAGAGGCGGCGCGTATGCTCAAGCACAAGTCCCCACACGACGTTGCGGTGGTGATGTTGTCATACCTGCCTATCCCCGGCAACGTCGGTGAGATGAAGACCAAACCCACGCAGCACGCCAGCCGCGAGCTCGGCTCGGTGGGGTTGCAGGCCGACATTATTTTGGCGCGCGCCGAGGTCCCGCTCGACCAAAAGCGCAAAGAAAAGATAGCGCTCTTTTGCAACATTTCGCCCGACCGGGTTATATCGGCACCCGACGTCAGCAGCATCTACGACGTGCCGCTCAATTACGAAAAAGATGGTTTGGGAGACACGCTCTGCGAGGTGTTGGGTTTGCCCGTACGCCCAACCGATCTTAGCGAGTGGGAGGCCTTTGTTAAAAAAGTTAAAAACGGCGGCCGCGAGGTCAATATCGCGGTGGTAGGCAAGTACTTTATGTCCGGCGACTACGTGCTCTCTGATGTGTACATATCGGTTATCGAGTCGATGAAGCATGCCGCCGCCGCGCTCGACCTCAAGGTCAAACTGTCGTACCTCGACTCCGAACCGTACGAAACCGACGTCGCCAAACTGCAAGAGCTAAAAAACTATGACGGTGTTTTGGTGCCGGGCGGCTTTGGCAGCCGCGGGGTCGAGGGGATTATTGCGGCCATCAACTTTGCCCGCGAAAATAAGATACCGTACTTTGGCCTGTGCTACGGGATGCAACTGTTGGTGATTGAATATGCGCGCAACAAGGCAGGCTTTGCGGGCGCCACCACCTCCGAGATAAACAAAGAGGCGGCGCATCCGGTCATCGACATTATGCCCGACCAAAAAGACAAAATGCTCAAGGCCGACTACGGCGGTACGATGCGCCTCGGCACCTACCCATGTGCGCTTAAAGAGGGGACCGTGGCACAAGCCGCGTATGGTAAAAAAGAAATTAGCGAGCGCCACCGCCACCGCTACGAGGTTAACCCCGAGTATATTAAAAAGATAGAGGCCGCCGGGTTGGTGTTTAGCGGTACGTCGCCCGACAACCGCCTAATGGAGATAGCCGAGCTGCCGCAGAGTGAGCACCCTTTTTTCCTCGGCACCCAATTCCACCCCGAGTTTCTCAGTCGGCCGCTCTCGCCCCACCCGCTCTTCGTAGCATTCCTCAAAGCCGCCTCGCAAAAGAAGTAGATTGACGGTGGACATCATTTTTTATAGAGTTTGGCGCAGAAGTTGATTTAACCTCGAAGGGAGACGTCTCATGACTGCTCGTGCGATTGTTGTCGGATACGGCAAACCACGTACCATTTGGCCGTTGTTGGTCGCTTTTGGCCCACCGACTGTCAGCATCCTCGGCGGGATGTTTTACCGGTTGACCTGGTTTGGCGACGGGTACTCGGTCTGGCGCTTTCTCGTAGGCTTCGTAGTCGCCTGGTGTCTGGCTTGGGATGCTCTCGATCTACTACGACAAAAATGAGAGCCTGAGGTCGCAACGGATTGCGCTGGCGGTCTTTGTTAGTGGGTTCGCCTGGTTGTGCTACTTCGGCCACAACTCGTACCGCTACGTCCCCAGCAACAACAGCGGCGTGTGGGTACTCCCGCAGTTGGGGAGCACAACCCTGGTCGATGAGTACGCGTATCTGCCCAACGGCAAGACACCGGCCTTCTTCGTCTCCAACCTGTTTAAGGCCGGAGCTACGGTCAGTGTGCGCACCACCGACGATGTGCCGATGGTCTGTACAGTTAAAGTCGATGGTATTCAGCTCGACAAGCGCGACACCAAACGACTTGAAGGCAGTTTGCTCGGTTTGGCTGTGACGCATGATCCCGACAGCTACCTCAATGGGCAAATCATCGGCAAGTTCTCTTCGGTTGCGAGTGCTGTGCTTGCGTCACACACCAGCGACGAAATCAGCGACAGGGGCACGTTCCGCATTCAGTACCAACTCGGTACACCGATGGGGGACATGCTCGCCGACAATGTCTTGCGGTGGAAGGATGGCATCGTGTCCTCCAACTGCAGCCTGGTCAAGTTCCAGAGCTAAAATCTTCTCCCTCGTCACGGCGGGGGAGTTTTCTTTTGGTCTGTTTCTTGCTATCGTTTGCCGTGTATTGCCAGATCGTCTAATGGTAGGACAACGGACTCTGAATCCGTTTATCTAGGTTCGAATCCTAGTCTGGCAGCAAATAAAAAAACGCCCACCGTAAATTTTGGTGGGCGGTCTGAACCGGATGTTACTCCGCGTTCGAAAACTCCATGGTCCCTTGCCGTTCCTCGGGGTTGTATTTAACGAAGATGAAATTGAACGGAGGCAACCTCTTCTTGTCTCCCTCGCCGAGCCCTGACAAGAGTCCGCCGAGTTTGTAGTTGGGCCCGTGGCAAGTGACGAAGTTGAAGTTAAGAATACTTAATCGGACGACCATAGGCCTCATTTCGGTTTCGCTCGAGACAAAGATCGTAAACTCAGCACATGCGCCCAAGTTGCGTCCGATAAAGGCCAGCTCAAGATCACGTTGGCCGGGGCCATTGGTGACATGCAAGGATGGAAGGGTCATAAAGACCTCCGAAGTGTGAGAGGAACAATTACACCGAACATTAAGGACGATGCAAGCTACCAGAGTATCCGACAGCTACGCAACGATACTAGTTTTATTAGCAATGTCAAGTTTCTCGTAATGGTTCAAACTTCATATCACACACCCAGCTCGTAAGGTAGAATGAAGGCATGGATACACACAAGACGCTGGCCGCTTTGGTATAGTGGCCTTGTGTTCGAAGATATTAAACAGCAGCTGCTGGTTGCCAAAACGCTGGTCGAGATCGTGGCCATTTGGATACTGTCCGACATCGGCTATTATCTTTTGCGATTATTGCCGGGGACAAGCGGGCTCTATAGCAACTACCCGGTTGTGATGGCGCTCTACTATATGTTTTGGGTGTGGGTTGCTTTTAGGACCTTTCGCAGCTTGTACCAAAACTGGCGCATGGTCGAGGTGCGTACGTCGATGTTTGTACTCATTGGCGTTGCGCTTGTTGGCGTGTTTTGCTATGTGGTGTATGTGCTGCCGGCCTTCCCACCGATACACTGGGCCTACCAGTGGACGCCGCCCTCCGAGCTGCTCTATGCATCCCCGTGGTACTTTCTCCCTAAGTCTATCGACATAGCGCTGCAACAGCTCCTTATTGCCGCGATGGTGCTGGTGTTCGAGTTGCGCAAATGGCCGATCAAAACTATCGCCGCGTGGTCGGCCGGACTCTTTGGCGGCATACATCTGTTGTTGGTGTTTGGTGGGTCATCGCTGGCGTACACGTTTTTCTTTACCGCGTCGGCCGTGGTTGCGGGGTACATCTTCCCGTACCTTATGCTGCGCGTTCGCAACGGCTTTTTATACTCCTACTTTCTCCACTGGGGCTTTTATGCGGCGGTGATAGTCTTGGCCCGGTTCATTGTGTCTACATAACACGACCTCATAGTTGAGGTATATGAAGACCTTCATGAGGCACTCAGCGGCAGTCGTGCTGGTTGTCGCTGTGTTTTTGCCTGCAGCGGCACTGGCTCAGACCTATTCGGGATCCTCTACGGTACCGTACGACTCTGGCACGACGCCGACGCAGTGGCACCAGATGGGCCAGTGGCGTCAGTCGAGCGACCTGCAACAAAAAATAGCGGCCCTTGGCGACACCGCTGTGCAGTCGCTCCCGATGCCGGTCTTGTTTGGTGTAGCGCCGTCTGACCTTACCCCCAACTTCGGCGACCCGCGCACCAATCATCCGCACCAAGGCGAGGACATTATGGCGGTAAAGGGCACGCCAATAGTCAGCCCGACCGCGGCGGTGGTGTTGCGCCTCGAGCAGGGTGCGACCGAGGGTAATGGGATATACACAGCAAACCCGGGCGGCGAGACGTTTGTGTACTACCATCTCGACCATTACGCCGAGGGTATAGCAGCGGGCCAGGTGCTGCAGGCGGGCTCGGCTTTAGGCTATGTCGGCAACACGGGCGACGCCGCCGGCGGTGCGGCGCATGTCCACTTTGAGATACACGACAGCAGCGGCACGCCGACAGACCCGTTCCCGCGGCTCACCGCTGAATTTTCGCCCGCACAAAAGATCTCATTTTTGACGGCGATATTGGGGATTACGGCAGACCCTGTAGCACTCTCCAATTTTTTGGTAACTAATTTTCGTTCGACCTTCGTCTCCGACGTACAAAGCAATATAGCACTCCCGCCTCTTATCAATAGCGCGCTAAACACTGTCTACACAACACCGGCGCTTACTCGCGATCTATATTATGGCCGCAGCGGGCAGGATGTGTTGGCGCTCCAAACGTTTTTAAACGCTCACGGATTTGTTGTGGCACAAAGTGGCCCCGGGTCCGTGGGCAACGAGACCAGTTATTTTGGGCCGGCAACACGCGCCGCGGCCATCAAGTTTCAACTCGCGCACAACATAGTCCCCGCGGTGGGCTACGTTGGGCCTATTACACGCGCTGCCATGGCATTAGTATGAAATAAGTTTTAATATTTTGGTGTATAAATAAAGGCATATGAAATCAAGACTTTTGTTGGGTGCAGTATTTGTCGTAATGATAACCGTGCTCGGCACCGCGCTTTTGACGCGGCCTACTCCCTCGGCGCCCGGCACACCAGTAACGACACCTACGCCAACCGGCAGTAGCTACACCATGGCGCAGGTTGCGCAGCACAACAATGCCAGCAGCTGCTGGGCTGTCATCAACGGCAATGTGTACGACCTTACGCAGTGGATCAACCAACATCCGGGCGGCCCGCAGCGCATCCTTATGTTGTGCGGCACCGACGGCTCGGCCGCGTTTAACGGCCAGCACGGCGGACAGCGTCGCCCGGCAAGCGAGCTTGCCGGCTTTATCTTGGGGCCGCTCGCTCAATAAAAACCTTATGCAACAATTTATCTTTGTACTACATCTTATTTCGCTAGGCTCGGCCGGCATCGGTGTCTTGATGGCCGACAGCTCGGCGTTTGCGTGGCTGCGCGGCAAGCGCGAGGTGGTCGGTCGCGAGACGCTCTTTGTTGCGCACTGGGTTGTCACCGCGGCGCTTGCGGGGCTTATCCTCACAGGTCTCACGTTGTTTTGGCCGATGCGCGATTATTTGCTGGCGCAACCGCTCTTTTGGGTCAAAATGATTTTTGTGAGCGCGCTCGTCATCAACTCATTTTTTATCGAGTACTTGATGCACACCGCGGCGCACCACTCGTTTAAGTCGCTCTCGCATCGGCAAAAAGTGCCGCTCATGGTAAGCGGCGCTATCTCGACTGTCTCGTGGCTTGGTGCCGGCATTACCGCAGTATTTCTTTTTTAATTAAGCGGGTAGGAGTATACTACAAGCAGTATGGCTAAATCTCTCTCGCTGCTATCGCGGATTAAAACGCTCGTCCTTACCAAGTGGGGGATGATTGCCGTCGGCGCAGTGGTGGTGCTTGGTAGCGGGTACCTGTTATTTGGACACAAAGCACAAACGTACCAGCTTGTTACCGTCACCCGAGGCTCGGTCACCGAGACGGTGACGCAGACCGGCAACACCACGCCTACCAAAAGCGTGACGCTCGCCTTTGGTAACGGCGGCACGGTGGCGCACACCTATGCCGCGCTCGGCGATCATGTAGCGGCTGGGCAAACGCTCGCCGAGCTCGACAGCGGCGACCTATTTGCCCAATTGCGCCAGGCGCAGGCCAACGTCGACTCGGCACAGGCCAAGCTCGACAGTTTGCGCACCGGTGCGCAGCCTGCCGACATTGCCGCCTCGCAGGCAGCGCTTAACAAAGCGCAGCAAGACTTGGCAAACCTGTATCAAACTATCATCGACACCTCAAACGACGCGTTTACCAAAGCGGGCGATGCGGTACGCACGCAGCTGGGCGGCTTCTTTTCAAACCCCGAGACAAACTCTCCGCAACTTAACTTTATTAGCAGCAATTCGCAGTCGGTTACCAACGCGCAAAACGAGCGCGTGGCGGCCACGACCGCGCTCAACGCTTGGCAAACCGAGCTGGGTGGAGTTTCGTCCGCCTCGTCGGCGGCCATGCTCGAGACACTGCTCACCGACGACCTTGCCTACTTGGCGTCAATCAGCGCACTGTTGGGGGACACGTCGCGCGCACTCGACGGCGCCTCTAACCTGAGCGCCACCACACAAGCAACGTACAAAACATCGGTCGGTGTCGGCCAAGCAGAGGTCAACACGGCGACAAAAAATCTCAATACTATATCGCAGCAGGTTGCCTCGCAAAAGTTGACCATAAGCCAAGCGCAGGCGCAGCTTGACCTTAAGCGTGCAGGCGCTACGCAGAGCGACATTAATGCGCAAGTGGCCGCCGTCGAGGCGGCGCAGGCGAGCGCCGACAGTGTAGCCGCCAAACTCAAAAACTCGCGCTTGGTGGCGCCGTTTGCCGGCACCGTGACGCAGTTTGACGCCAAGGTGGGGCAGTATGCGCCGCCCTCGACGCCGCTGGTGTCGCTTATCTCGAGCGGCGGGTACGAGGTCGATGCGGGCGTCTCCGAGACCGACATCGGCAAGTTGGCGGTGGGCGACAAAGTGTCGATGACGCTCGACGCGTTTGCCAACGAGTCCTTTACCGGCAGCGTCTTTTACATTGCGCCGGCCGAGACCAATCAAAACGGCGTCATTAACTATCAAATAAAAATCTCGTTCGACACGCCCGACCCGCGGCTCAAGAGCGGGCTCACGGCCAACTTGACCATACAAACCAAACAAAAGAGCGGCGTGTTGGTGTTGCCGCAGTACGCCATTTTGCAAAACGACAGCGGCACCTTTGTCGAGACGCTGCAGGGCAGCACACCCACCACCACACCGGTTACCCTCGGGATACAGGACGAAAAAGGTAATGTCGAAATACTTTCAGGGGTGTACGAGGGGCAGCAGGTGCTCAATATCGGCCTCAAAAAATAATAGGCACCCTATGCAATGATAGACGTCCGCGACCTAAAAAAAGAGTACACCGAAGAAGAAACCCCGACTCAGGCTCTGCGCGGGGTTACTTTTTCGATCGACGACGGCGAGTTTGTGGCCATCATGGGGCCGAGCGGCTCGGGCAAATCGACCTTGCTGCATTTGCTCAGCTTTCTCGACCGGCCCTCCGGCGGCGTCTACACCTTTAACGGCAAAAGCATCGACGACATGGACGACCGCGAGTTGGCGCACGTACGCAACAAAGATATGGGGTTTGTCTTTCAATCATTTAACCTGCTCTCGCGTCTTAGTGTGTATGACAATGTCGAGATACCGCTTTTGTACTCGACCATTGCTCCGAGCAAGCGCCAAAGCCTGGTCCACGAGGCCGTTGCGTCGGTTGGACTTGAGGACAAACTGTATGTCGAGGCGGGGCGCCTGTCGGGCGGGCAAAAACAACGGATTGCTATTGCCCGTGCGCTCGTGACCGACCCCAACGTTATTTTTGCCGACGAGCCGACCGGCAATCTCGACTCGGTCTCGGGGCTGCAGGTCATGGAGGTGCTCGCCTCGCTGCACAAAAAAGGCCGCACCATTGTGCTGGTGACCCACGAGACCCAAACCGCCGAGTTTGCCGACCGCATTATCCGCGTTAAAGACGGCATGATCGAAAGTGACAAGGCGGTCACCAAACATCATCGCGGCAACGTGCCCCTCAAATAATATGCTTATACGCGACGCTTTTAAAACCTCGGTTCGCTCGCTCACGCACGGCAAGATGCGGTCGGTCTTGACCATGCTCGGCATCGTCATCGGCATTGCCTCGGTGATTGTGCTCATGTCTATCGGCCAGTCGGCGCAACAATTAATTTTGAGTCAGGTGCAGGGCATCGGCAGCAACCTTATCTTTGTCGTGCCGGGTGGCTCGGGCAACGGCAAATTTTCGGCACCGGCCTCGGCACAAGGGATCATTATTACCTCGCTGGTCGAGCGCGATGCCGACGCCTTTCGGCGCGAGCCGTCTGTCACCGCAGCCGTGCCCGAGGTGCGCGGTGTCGCCGAGATAGTCTACGGCAGCAATAGCGCCAACATCAGCTACGAGGGCACCACCGAGCAATTTTTTGAGGTGCGCAACTTGCCGGTGGGGAAGGGCGCCGCGTTTACCAAATCGGATGTCGACTCGGGCGCACACGTTGCCATTATCGGGCCGGTGTTGGCCAAGACACTTTTTGGGCAAAACCTCGACCCGGTCGGCAAAACCGTGCGCATCAAAGACGTATCGTTTCGCATCGCGGGGGTGCTTGCCAAGGGCGGTACCGGCGCGTTTGGTGTCGATCAGGACAACCTGGTTATCATGCCGCTTACGGTGGCGCAAAAGCAGCTGCTCGGCATCACCTACTATGGCGACGTGGTGGTCGAGGCGTCGCCGCAATATGATATTGCTTTTGTTAAGTCGCGCATCACCTTTGCCTTGCGGCAAGACCACGGTATTACCGACCCCAACAAAGACGACTTTACTATCCGCACGCAAGAGGACGCACTGTCTATTTTGGGCAGCATCACCTCGATACTCACTTTATTTTTGGCGGCTATCGCCTCGATATCGCTCATTGTCGGCGGTATCGGGATCATGAATATTATGTTGGTGGCGGTCACCGAGCGCACGCGCGAAATCGGGTTGCGCAAAGCCGTGGGCGCAACCGACACCGACATTTTGCAGCAATTTTTAATCGAGTCGGTTATCTTGACCACCACCGGCGGGGTTATCGGCGTGTTGCTCGGCGCGGTGCTGGTTGCGTTGGTGTACCTTGGGGTCACCACCTTTGGCGGGATAGATTGGGTGTTTGCCTTCCCGCTCTCGGCGGTACTGCTTGGCCTTGGGGTCTCGACCATATCGGGCTTAGCTTTTGGTATCTACCCGGCGCGCCAAGCCGGCCGCAAAAACCCTATCGATGCTTTGCGGTACGAGTAAGTTTTTTATGCTAAGCTAGGTTCGTGAAGTTTTGGATTTTGATAGCCACTATAGTCGTTGTCCTCGCGGCGGGGGCAGCTTTTTTTATCCGCCACGACAGTAGGATTAGTTTTGTCGACTATCAGCTTGCGGCTGCCGTGGTCGAGGCCCCGACCAGCAGCCCGTCGACCGCCGCGCCGGTGCCGTACGAGGGCACCGTGTACCACGTCTTTTTTCATAGTCTTATCGTGTACCCCGAGTTGGCCTACAAAGGCCGCGATGCCGCCGGTTATAAAAAGTACATGATCACGGTGTCACAGTTTAAGTCGATACTCGAGTCGTTGTATCAAAACGGTTTTGTACTCGTCGACATACACTCTATTTATAGTGTCAACGCCGACGGCACGGTAGTTAAAAAAACGTTGCTCATCCCCGCGGGCAAAAAGCCGCTCATCATATCGCTCGACGACCTTAACTACTACCACACGATGCGAGGGGAGGGGTTTGCCAGCAAGTTGGTGCTCGACCCGCGGGGTCGCGTCGCGACGCTGGTTGTTGCGCCGGACGGCACCACGAGCATTACCCGCGACGGCGATGTGGTGCCTATCCTCGACGATTTTGTACAAAAGCATCCCGACTTTTCGGTTGGTGGGGCCAAGGGTACTATCGCACTCACCGGCTTTGAGGGTATTTTGGGCTATCGCACTGAAGGCTCGTCGACCAACCGCGCGGCAGAGGTCGAGGCGGTTAAGCCGGTCATTGCCGCGCTCAAACAAGATGGCTGGCAATTTGCGAGCCACAGCTACACGCACCAAACAGCATTTTTGGATAAAACCATCTCGCTCGCAACGCTGGTGTCAGACACCGCGCGGTGGCAAAACGAAGTCGAGCCGTTGGTCGGCCCCACCGATATTTTTGTCGGGCCGTTCGGGCAGGTGTTTCAAGACGGTGACCCGCGCCGCGCCTACCTGGTGTCGCAAGGATTTAAAATGTTGTGCGGCGTCGGGATGGATCGGTACCTGCGCTACTTTCCCACCTATGTCATGATGGACCGCGCCGACATCGACGGCTACCGCATCACCCATGCCACCAAAAACGTCGAAATATATTTCGACCCGACCGCGCTCTAGCGGGTAGTTGCTAAAGAGTATTTTTTAGGGTATTCTGCATGTAACGCGCCGCCCCCTCAAGCCAAGGCTTCGCAGGGCACGCGCCTTTTTAATTTCATGGATATCCGCAACATCGCCATTATCGCGCACGTCGACCACGGCAAGACCACGCTTACCGACGCCCTTTTGCGTCAGTGCGGGGTAGCCGAAGAGGGTGTCTCGATGGACAGCAATGCCCTTGAGCGCGAGCGCGGGATCACTATTTATGCCAAAAACGCCGCCGTCGAGTACAAGGGCACCAAGATAAACATCGTCGACACGCCGGGCCACGCCGACTTTGGCTCCGAGGTCGAGCGCGTGCTGCGCAGCATCGACTCGGTGCTGCTGGTGGTCGACGCCCAAGAGGGCCCGATGCCGCAAACTCGCTTTGTACTTAAGAAGTCGCTCGAGTTGGGATTGAAGCCCATCGTCATCATCAACAAGATAGACAAGCCCGCCGCCAACCCCGCCATGGCCGAAGAGGCCGTGCTCGAGTTGTTTTTGGAGTTGGGCGCCAATGATGACCAGAGCAACTTCCCGGTTGTCTACGCGATCGGCCGCGAAGGTGTCGCCAAGAAAAAACTTACGGACGAGTCTAAAGACCTCACACCTTTGCTCGAAACTATTTTAGAGTTTGTCCCCAACGCGCATTCGGCCGACCTCGAGGCAAAGCCGCTGCGCCTGCAGCCGTTTAACTTGGCCTACGACAACTTTCTTGGTCGCATGGCCGTGGCGCGCGTGTACGAGGGCGTCATTTCGACAGGCCAAGCCGTGTTTGTTAAAAAGCCGACCGGCGAATCGCGCCCCGGCAAGATAACCAAAATGTTTTCGTTTAAAGGTCTTGAGCGCGTCGACGCGACGCAAGCGGTTGCCGGCGACATTGTGATGATAGCGGGCTTGGGCGACATCGACATCGGCGAGACCATTTGCGCCGACGAGTCGACGCCGCCGTTGCCGGCCATTGCCGTCGACGAGCCGACCATCGCGCTTAACTTCCTCGTCAACAACTCGCCGTTTGCCGGCCGCGAGGGCAAGTTTGTCACCACGCGCCAAATCCGCGAGCGCCTCGAGCGCGAGCTCGAGGTCAACGTGGGGCTCAAGGTCGACTTTAGCTCGGCCGAGGCGTTTAAGGTCTACGGCCGCGGCGAGCTCCACATTTCTATCCTGCTCGAAAACATGCGCCGCGAAGGGTACGAGCTCCAAGTCTCCCAACCGCAGGTTATCTTCCACGAAGAGGGAGGCCAAAAGCTCGAGCCTTTTGAAGAGATTGTCATCGACACGCCGAGCGCCTACCAAGGGGCCATCATCGAGCGCTTGGGCAAACGCAAAGTAGTGATGAAGGATATGCGCGTCCACAGCGACACGGTGCGTATTATTTTTGAGGGCCCGACGCGCGGGATCCTGGGCTATCGCTCGCAGTTTATCCTCGACACCAAAGGCGAGGGGATCTTTAGCTCGCGCTTTACGCACTTTGCGCCCTACGCCGGCGAGATAGAAAAGCGCGCGGCCGGCAGCATGATATCAATGGCCAGCGGCAAAGTGCTCGGCTTTAGCTTGTGGAACTTGCAAGACCGCGGCGTGCTGTATATTTCGCCGGCTGTCGAAGTGTACGAAGGGCAGGTCATCGGCAACACCAGCAAGGGCGAAGAGATGTTTGTTAACCCGACCAAGGGCAAGCAGCTTACCAACATGCGCGCCTCGGGCACCGACGAGGCCATGCACCTGGTGCCGCCGTACGCGCTGTCGATCGAGCGCGGGCTCGAAGTCATGAGCGAGGACGAGCTTCTTGAAGTCACGCCGCTCTCGGTCCGCCTGCGCAAAAAGCCCGGCATCAAAATAGCCTTCAAAGACCGCACCAACGGCTAACAATTGACAAAATCCCTTTAATTTGATACTATAGTTACTCAATGCCTGAACGCAAATTCACCAAGAACCCTAACCGGTTCTCTCATAAAACACGGCCTTTTGGCGGTGCATCGCGTCCGCCGTTTAAACGGGGCCCTTTTAAGCCCAACTCGTTTGGTAAAAAGGGCGGTTTTGCTCAAAAAAGCTTCTCGGACGTATCCAAATTCATCAACAAAGCGGTCATTACCGAAGAGGTAGAGAAGTTCGTCCCCGAGCACAAGTTTAACGACTTTACCCTTACCTCCGAGGTTAAAGCCAACATCACCGCTAAAGGTTACACCGACCCGACGCCTATCCAAGACCGCGCTATCCCGCACGTCTTGCGCGGCTCCGACGTGGTCGGCATCGCCAACACCGGCACCGGCAAGACGGGCGCCTTCCTTATACCGCTCATCAACAAAATGGTCGTCAATCGCGGCCAGCGCGACAACCGCGTGCTCATCATGGTGCCCACGCGCGAGCTCGCGACGCAAATCAACGACGAGTTTAAAGGCTTTGCCAAAGGCCTGCAGCTGTACTCGACCGTGTGCGTCGGCGGCGCCAACATCAACCCGCAAATGAGCGAGCTGCGCCGCAAGCCGCAGTTTGTCATCGGCACGCCGGGACGTCTCAAGGACTTGCTCGAGCGCAAAGCGCTTACTTTGGGCGACTTTAAGACCGCGGTCCTCGACGAGGCCGACCGCATGCTCGACATGGGTTTTATCAACGACATGCGCCAGATTCTTAAACTCTTGCCGGCGCCGCGCCACACGCTGTTTTTCTCGGCGACGCTCAACCGCGAGGTCGAGGGCTTGATCGGCGAGTTTTTGCACGAGCCGGTGCGCATAAGCGTTAAAACCCGCGACACCTCGGCCACTATCGACCAAGACATCGTGCGCGTGCCGCGCGGCACCGACAAGCTCGAGGTGCTGCACAACCTGCTCAACCAGCCGGGCTTTGACAAGGTGCTTGTCTTTGGCCGCACCAAGCACGGGGTAGAGAAGCTCAGCAAAAAGTTGGTCGAGCGCGGCTTTAAGGCCGAGTCTATCCACGGCAACAAAACTCAGGGCAAGCGCCAAAAAGCGCTCGACCTCTTTAAGCGCGACCACGTCAACATTTTGTGCGCGACCGACGTCGCTGCCCGCGGTTTGGACATAAACGGCGTCTCGCACGTCATCAACTATGACCTCCCGTCGACCCACGAGGACTACATCCACCGCATCGGCCGCACCGGCCGCGCGGGCAAAAAGGGTATTGCGCTGACCTTCATCGAGTCGTAAAAAATCTATGAACACTAAACCCGCCCCCAAAATAAATCTCAACCCGTCTAAGCATCGCGCCCCCACCAAAGGGCCGGGTAAGACGTTTCAAAAAGACGGCCACTGGATAGAAAACCCGCACAAAGCGCCTATCATGCTGTGTGCCTGCGGCAACCGCTACCTTAAAACCCGCCACGCGCAGGTTAAGTGCCTCCGCTGCATCTCGCAGGGGAAGTAAAGTCTACGTAAGGCATATCTTCATAATGCGTCTGCTATAGTATGACTATGCGACGCTTTTTTTTATTTCTTTTTGCGTTTGTATTGGTCTACTCCTTTAGTGCGCCCGCATCTGCCGCTACTAAAAAGCTCGAGTTCTCAGGCTGGGTGCCGTATTGGAACTCGGGTACCTCGACAGCCGATGTGCTGCCGCATCTTAAACAACTTTCAAGTGTGATGCCCTTTGGCTACACGATGAAGGCCGACGGCACTATTGTCGACACCGCGCACCTATCGCAAGAGCCGTTCGCCAGTTTTATCGCCGCGGCCAAAAAGGCCAAAGTTAAAGTCGTGCCGACTATCATGTGGGGCAATGGCACCGCTATCCACGCTGTCCTTAGCAATACCAAATCGCGCATTGCGCTGGAGAATCAAATAGTCGCGCTGGTCAAAGCAAACGGCTGGGACGGCATCGACATCGACTTCGAGGCTAAAAAATCTGAGACGAGAACTTATTTCTCGACCTTTCTTAAGGGCCTGTACCAGCGCATGGGCAACAAGCTTGTGTACTGCACGGTCGAGGCGCGCATGCCGCTTGACCACCGCTATAGCCCGGGCGCAACTATCCCGCAGGACGCCACCGACTATGCCAACGACTATGTACAGATGAACAAATATTGCGACCGTGTCGAGATGATGGCCTACGACCAGGGGACTATCGACGTGCTGCTTAACGCGGCGCGCTCGGCGCCCTATGCGCCGGTCGCCGACCCGGGCTGGGTCGAGTCGATGGTTACGTTGGCCGCTAAAAGCATCAACAAAAATAAAATAATCATCGGTGTGCCGACCTATGGGTATGAGTACACCGTGACCCCGCTTGCAAACGGCGGCTATCAATACAAAATGCTGTGGCCGTTTACCTACAAGTACGGGCTCAACATTGCCGCGCAGCTTGGGATCACCCCCGCGCGCACCAGCGCCGACGAAATTGGTTTTACCTACGCGCCAAACGCGGTTGCGGCAGTGCCTCCGCCGGCCAATGCGGTTATCCCGCAGCAGCCGGTGGCGACGGTAAGCGTTGCCCAAAACTCAGGCTCGCAGGTGGCTAGCACGCAGCCGTTTAACTTTATGACCTGGAGCGACGCGCAAGCTATCGCCGACAAGGTGGCGCTCGCCAAAAAGTTGGGGGTGCGCGGCGTGGCGGTGTTTAGTTTTGGCGGCGAGGACCCGGCCCTGTGGGGCGTGCTTAAATAAACGCGCGTTTGGTATACTGGCCCTATGTCTAAAACCTCAACCATCGTGACTGTGTTAGTCATTGCCGTGTTGGCATTTGTTGCGTGGGAGTGGCGGTACGCGCCGTTTTTTAGCCAACTCTTTGGCTCGGCCACGACCGGGCAGTTGGTGGGGCAGGCGCACTACCAGTGCAACGGCGGCAAAACCATCGACGCCAAGTTTTATAACGGCCCGTCGGCACCGCAGCCCGCACCGGGCCAGCCGCCCGTGCCGACCGGCGTGGTGCAGCTGGTGCTCAGCGACAATCGCGCGATGACACTGCCCCAAACTATCTCGGCCGACGGCGCGCGCTATGCCACCAAAAACGAGTCGTTTGTCTTTTGGTCTAAGGGCAACGGCGCCTTAGTGCTCGAAAATAATGTCGAAAAATCTTTTATAGGTTGCATCCAAGTAGCCAGTGACCCCGGCGGTTTGCCTCAGGTATACGAGAGCGGGAGCAACGGGTTCTCGCTACGCTACCCGGCCAACTATACCGCCGCCGAAAAGTATGTGTATCAAGAGATGGGTCCGGGCAAAGATATTAACGGCGTCAAATTTACCATCGACCCTGCCATTGCAACGGGCACCAACCTCGGCACCGACTCCTACGTGTCGGTCGAGCAAGTGGCGATAGCAAGCAGCAGCAAATGTACGGCAAGCACATTCCTCGATGGGGCGACCGCGAGCATACTCAATGACGGCACGACGCAATACTCCTATGCCAGCTCGACCGGCGCCGGCGCGGGCAACAGGTATGAGGAACAAGTGTTTGCCTTGCCCGGCACCAACCCGTGCGTTGCGGTGCGCTACTACATCCATTACGGCGCGATAGAAAATTATCCCCCCGGCGTGGTCACCGCGTTTAATCACGACGCGCTCACGGCGCAGTTTGACATGATCCGCCACACGCTCACCATAGTCCAATAAAGGCTTTGCGAAAGCAGGCCGGCGGGAGTACGGATAATTTTTTGCTAAAAATTTCCTCAAGTCTCGTGCCGTCGCACTTGCGAAGCCTCCCGCCAACCTCTTTCGCGCCGCTCAGCAGGGGCGTAAAACTTTGTTTTACGCAACCCTGCTACAATCAACCAATGCTTCGCCGACGCAACACCAAACACTACCGCAGGCTTAAAGAAAGCGCGCGTGTCTTGGTGCACGCGCGGCTCGGGTACTTTAACGCATTCTACGGCCACACGGTGGGCAAAGTATTTATCAAAAACACCAAGTCGCGATGGGGGAGCTGCTCGAGCAAAGGCAACCTCAACTTTAATTACAAAATAGTCCTGCTCCCGCCCGAGGTGGCCGACTATTTGATAGTCCACGAGCTGTGTCACCTGCGCGAGTTTAACCACGGCCCCGCGTTTTGGTCGCTGGTTGCGGCCGCGTGCCCCAACTATCGCGCCGCCCGCGCAGCCCTGCGCGCCATCGAACGGATATAAAAAGAAAAACCGCGCGCCGTGTGGCGTGCGGGGTTTTAGTTGGCACCTGTTCCTGTTTGGCGTTGAGCCGCTCGCTTGGTCAATACCGCCAATATCTCTACTGCTTTGCCGGTGACGGGGATACTTTCCAGCTTTGCAAGATAGTCGTCGTAGCGGATATTTGCCTGGCGGACTCGCTCGAGCCGTCTCAAAAAAAAGTAGAGGATCTGCTCGGCGTAGAAGTGTTTGTTGACCGGGAGTACTACCACCCGCGCCCTCCGTGCCGAAGGGTGCAATCGGTAATACTCGCGCATGCCGGCGCAGCTGCCTTTTATTTGGACAGGGACCTTGACCACGGTGGTTTTGTCGGGATAAACAACCTCGGCCAGTGCATCGACTCCGCGCACATCGAGGATAGGGGATGCCGGCTCGACGCCGAGCAACCACCATGGTTTCTCTGTGTCGGCCGTAACCGCCCTAAAGAAGATATCTTCGTTGCCGTACCAACCCAATTGCATCATGGGTGGCCTCCTTTCTGTTATACACTCGCTTCTAGCTCAACTATATACCACTTTTTTGGAGTACTATACAGGTATGAACAAGAGCACCCTGTTTGTCGCCGTCGCGGTGGCCCTGGTAGTCGCGGGCGGCTATTGGTATTGGTCGATGCACACCGCGGCACCCCAGGCCGCGCTCGCCAACCCGGCGTCGGTCAACTGCGTGCAAAAGCTCGGCGGCACGCTGCAAATGGTCGACACACCGCAAGGTCAAGAGGGTTTTTGCCACACCGCCGACAATCACTTTTGCGACGAGTGGGTTCTTTTTAGGGGCGAGGATTGCACTACGTTTTATATAGCCACCGTGCAGCACTATGTCTTGCTCGACACCGGCACGGCGCCGCCGCCACGCATGCTGTCGGTGCTCGACCTCTCGCTCGGCACCACGACCTATACCGACCAGTACAACCAACCCACCGAGGTTGGCACCAGCACCTTTAGCTATTGGCAGCCGATATCAACCAAGCCCACGGCCGCCAATTGCGCCGAGCTTGCCACCTGGCAATCCCAAGGCCTCGGCGCCGGGCTCGAGCGGCACGTGGTCCTCGACCTCGCAACTTTTAAACTAACCGACCTGGGCGAGCAACGCTGCTCGGCCCGGCAGTAGATAACTACGTAGTTAAGTACGTAATTAATACCGTACCCGGCCCCTTCATTTTAGGAGTACAATTTAAGGCATGGCATCGCGAAGGGTAGTATATGTATTTATTGACGCCTCAAATCTTTGGGCAGCACAAAAAGCTAAGGGAAAATCTTTTGATTACGAAAAGTTAAAAAGATATATTCAAGAAAAATACGAGGCCACCGAAATACAGGTATTTTATTACACAGCCTATCCGGCAGAGGGGACGCGCGGATATAGCCTTGACGGTAGACATAAATTTTTCACTTTTTTGAAAAAAGGTTTAGGCTTTGTAGTAAGAAAGAAAGAGTTGAAGCGAATATCTGTTATAAGTGGAGAGGGGGAGTCAATCTCTCTGTGTTCTTTACCGGAGACTCCGATTTTCTTGCGCTAGTCACTTACTTGCGGAATGGAGATAAAAAAGTCTACGTGTTTTCTTCAAAAAATAATATTTCCCAGGAGTTGCGGACCGGGGCCGACGGCTATACCGATGTGCTGGCAATAGAGACCGACATTTGGGGTAAAGATTTAAAACATCGTACAGACAAGTAGGCAGGGCTTGTGCGTATATACGAAAACCACCCTCCTCGCGGAGGGTGGCCCTTGGATGTAATACCCTTTCAGTTCATGGCTAGAACCGAAAGACTCATATAATATACCCAGACTCCCCTGAATAGTCAATGAGCTTGGGGACAAACTCGGTAACCGCATTTTGAGGTGTATTATTTAGCCATGAGACCAAAAAAGACCACGGGCAAAAAGCAGGTTCGCAAGCTCACCAAGGTGGGCGGCGGCAAGTCCTACAGCCTCGCTCTCCCGGTCGAAGTAATAAGAAAATTTAAGTGGAAAGAGCGGCAAAAGTTGACGGTAACCGTCGACCTCAAAAATAAGAAGTTGGTGATTAGGGATTGGCGCGCCTCGACCCACAGGGGTGGGAAGAAGTAGCCAAATTTTAGGGGAGTGATAGGCTGGTTAAAATGAACAGACTTTTTTGGAGCATCCCTGTTCTTGCCGTCTACAGTTACGTCGTAACGATTTTATTTGATTTTGGTTATCAAATATATTTTGGCGTCCCGGCTTATTTTATTCAGTCGTCAGTTACTGGGAATACTATATTTTTTTATATCCTGGTCCAGTCAATTAGACAAATTATTATTAACCTTGGATGGTGGTGGTTGTTATTTTTGCCGATACTGGGGGCACTTGTTTTTTATTTTCAGAAACATATTGTTACGTTGGTGACAGTTTTCCTAATCATTTTTGCAATGCTGGCGGTAAATTTTGGTATGTCAATAGCGCAGACAGCAGATACTTTTTTGATGATGTCTGATACTTGTCCTCCGCTAGGATCGGATCCAAAATACATACTTGTTTCTATTCATGAAAACGAAGCTGTCTTTGTGCCAATAGATAACGAAAATAGAATGGTAGGAGGATTCTTGATTAAAGATGTTACCCAATTGTCCTGTAAATTAGAATTTAAAACTGTTGGAAAAATAATCCGCTAATGTAGTGACCTCTCCTTGTTCTGATGGAGTAGCTAAATCCTTCATATTTGATAGGCTGATAAAATAATGGCTGGCAATAAACTAGCAGGGGACGCTGGAGAGAAAGATGTAATAAAAAAGGTTCCGTGTCCAAACTGTGGGAAGCCTCTCATGGGCTTGCCTAAAAATTACCCAATGTACGACGTTCAGTGCACTGGCTGCACTTTTCGGGCACAGGTTAAGACAAATAACTCAAAACCCAAGAATGAGATATTTGGTGCGGGGTGGGACATTATCGAAAAAGTAATGAAAGCCGGTTTTGTTATACCGGCATTATTTGCAAACTTTAAGTGGAAAGACAAAAAAGGGACCCACCAAGAAATAAGGTTTTACCCCTTTATTCCAAAGATCCATCTAAAAATGCGTCAACTTTCTCCAACCGCGAGGCGTGCGAATTACAGGATGTTTAACTATGTGGGGATAGACAAGCTTCCACACTTTCTTGTTTTTGAGAAGGACAAAAAGTAGCTAAATTCTCCATATTTGATAGGCTTCTTTAATATGGATGGTGACAACAAAAAGAGTCTTCTACAAGAAAAAGATAATAAAATTCTTCGTCTCCAAAAAGAGGTTGAGAAACTGAAGAAGTCCATCAAGGTACAGAAATATGGCATCGTCTGGGCTGACGTGCCCGAGGCGTTTGAGGACGATGTAGAAAATAAGCTCCCTGTGCTTGAGGAAGTGCCAAAGCTCGCGATAAAGAGCAAGGACGATAAGCCGACGCACGTTTTGATTGAAGGCGACAACTACCACGCGCTCACTTGCCTCAACTACACACACAAGGGCAAGGTGGACGTGATTTACATAGACCCGCCTTACAACACGGGCTCTGACGGCTTCCGCTACAAGGACAAACGCATCTTGGATAAGTTCCCCGACGGGACGGAAGTTCCGAAAGACCATTCTTTCAGACACAGCTACTGGCTCTCTTTTATCAAGAAGCGTCTTGAGTTAGCAAAAGACATACTCAACGAAAAAGGTGCCATTTATATAAGCATTGATGACAATGAATATGCTCAGCTCAAACTCTTGTGTGATGAGGTTTTTGGGGAAAGCAATTTTGTTAGTTCTGTTTGTGTAAAGATGAGCCATCTCAGTGGCGTAAAAATGAGCCACTTGGAAAAAAAATTACCAAAACTCAAGGAGTACCTAATCATTTACGCAAAAAACAAAGACGCATTGGATTTGCAACCTGTATATGAAAATGTTGATGCAGGTAAATCTTTTTCAAGATACAAAAGCTTTCTTCTGAGAGATAAAAATAGACCTGAAGATATAACAAAGTGGAAGGTCATTTCACTCGGTAAGGCAATGAAGAATGCCGATATTGATACCGAGGACACGGTCGCCGTGAATGCTTTTTACTTGAAAAATGCTAACGATATATTCAGGACAGCGAGAAACAGGTCTGAACAGTTCACGAGCTTACCAAAAGATGATTTGTTCCGAATGGTTAAAACGGCAACGGGTTTGAAAAAGATAGCTTATAAAGCCGAAGAGGTTGTTTTTGTATCATCAAAGGTTCAAGGCGAAGACGAAGAAGCCTCATTAGTCCAGCCGTTAGGGGACATTTGGACCGATATAGGAATAAATAATCTTCATAACGAAGGCGGTGTTGATTTTAGAAATGGTAAAAAACCACTCAAGCTGATTGAACGGATTATTTCTATGTTTCAACGGAACAACATCATCGTTCTTGATTTCTTCGCTGGCTCTGGGACTACAGCTCAAGCGGTAATGCAAGCGAACGACAAAGACGGCGGTAAAAGGCAATTTATTTTGATAACGAACAATGAAGGAAAGATAATCTCTGATGTCTGCTACCCACGAATAAAAAACTGCATAAAAGGTTATAAAGGAAACTCGGGTCTTGGTGGTTCAGTCAAATACTTTAAGAGTACTTTTGTAGGTAAACACAATATACTCGACGCCGACGACAAGGACAGAGTCCAGCT
This sequence comes from Candidatus Adlerbacteria bacterium, assembly GCA_903915735.1. Classification (GTDB taxonomy): domain Bacteria; phylum Patescibacteriota; class Minisyncoccia; order Phycocordibacterales; family SBAW01; genus GWA1-54-10. The sequence continues at coordinate 4,232 of CAIWUA010000014.1, read as the reverse complement.
CGCGCATCATGCGGGCGAAATGCTGTCCATCGCCGAGAATACGCTGGACTTGGTTGAGAAAACAGACCACTGGCAGGTCTTTGAAAACTCCAACCGCTACACGGCCGTTTATTTCAGAGAAGAGTACGACCGGCTTGACGATTTTATTACGAAGGTCAAAAAGCTCAAGAGGCCTGCGTCCGTGTACATCTTCAGTTGGGAAGATAACCCGTACATTGCCGACCTTGAGGACGATGGCAACATCACGGTCAAGACGATACCCCAGCCGATAGTTGAGATTTACAAACAAATCTACAACCTGATATGAACCTCAACCCGCTCAAGTTTCAGAGGGATGGCGTAGACGCGCTCACGACGCGCTTCCTCGCGTTGTGGAAGAAGGAAGGCCGTCAGTTGCCGCTTGTATTCAAAGCCCCGACGGGTAGCGGCAAGACGTATGTCGCGGCTCTCTTCGTTCGCGGGCTCAATCATCTTCCTCAATGGGCAGAGGATAAGGCGTTCGTCTGGATAACCTTTAGCGACGACCTCGCGATGCAGAGCAGGGACAAGTTCCGCGAGTATTTTGAGAACACGCTTGAGAACAACCTGCTGACGACGCAGGACATCAATCGCGGCAAACTCAATGAGAACGACATCCTCTTCCTGAACTGGCAGAAGGTCGTGTCGGCCGCCGCAGAGAACCGCACCTTGCGCCGCCCCGACAACGAAGAGATGCGAAAAGAGAGCGGCAAGTATTTTGAGGACTTGATTGAAGCGACCAAGAGCGAAGGGCGCGAGATAATCCTTATTATTGACGAAGCGCACACGCACGTCTCTACCGCGCTCGCGCAGAAGATAATTGACATCATTGACCCGAAAATAGTGCTACACGTTTCCGCAACGCCCGACAAGGAAATCATCGCTGAAGCGGCCGAGCACGACAGCTTCGTAAAGCTGGACCGTGCTGAGGTCGTGAAGCAGGGGCTCATAAAAGAGAGCATCGTCCTGCAAAGCGAAGAGGACTTGAAGAAAATGGGACACAAAGACCTTGATGAGGTACTGCTTCAGCTCGGTATGGAAAAGCGCGACGAACTTGTGAAAGAGTACAAGAAGCTTGGTAAGGAAGTGAACCCGCTGATGCTGATACAGCTCCCGAACGACGACAAGGACCTCATCGAAGCCGGAGAGCGTACAAAGGAAGAAATCGTTATGGCGTACCTGCTCAAAAAAGGTGTCAAAGACCACCAGATTGCCCGCTGGTTTGATGGCAAGAAAGAACACATGACGGGTATTACTGACAACGAAAGCGACGTGGATTTTATGCTCTTCAAACAAGCCGCCGGTACGGGCTGGGATTGCCCGCGAGCGTCAGTCCTTGTGATGTTTCGCGAAGTGAGGTCGGAAAAGTTTTACACGCAAACGGTCGGCCGCATCCTTCGTATGCCCGAACCGCAGTTGAAAGAGAATTACAAGAACAGCCCTCTTCTGCGGCGCGGCTACCTCTACACGAACTACAAGCGCAATCAGGTACAAATCCCCGACCAAGACGACAAAAACAAAGCGCAGACGCAAGCGGCATTCATCAGGGACGGCATAAAAAATATAGAGCTTCAATCCGATTACATTTCCCGCGTGGATTACGGGGACATCCCTCAGTCGTACAAGTTCCAAGAGAGCTTCAGAAACTCTACCAACGCGCATTTCAAGATAACGAAGGATGACATCCTCGGGGAGGCACAGAAGAAGCTCAAGAGAGCTGGGCTGGACCTTGAGGACACTCTCTTGAACGAGGTGGTCGCCAACGCTAAGTTCGAGGACTTTGAACAACTCGCGCTTGAGTTCTCAAAAAAGGGCAAGGATGTATCACTTGAGATGTCGGTCAGCGATGTGGAAAAGACGTTCAACTACCTCTGCTACCAACTGCTCAAGGAGCAAGAGGATGAGCAAGCAAAATACTCTAACATCGCTCGCTCTTGGGGCGTCCTCAAGTCGGCGGTGCGCATCTGGTTCAAAGGGACACTTGGAGACGACAGCAACTACTTCTACCGCGTGTTCGTCAAGGATATTCAGAAAGGCCCTGAGAGCGTCCTGCGACCTGCAATAACGAAAGCCCTTCGCGACTTCAAGCCGGTTGCACAAAAACTGATTGAAGAAAAGAAGAAACAAGCCGAGACGAAGGAAGCCCCTATTTTCTCAATCCAAAAAGAGTACCGCTACACCGATGGTTACGAAGTAGTGCCGCAGAAGCTCTACGCGCTCGACAAGTTCTATCTGCTTCCTACTTACAGCGGCAGGGATAACGAAATAAAGTTCGCTAAATATCTGGATAAAAAAGTCGGGAAGGTCGCATGGTGGTTCAAAAACGGAAATCAGGGGAAGGATTACTTCGCGATACGCTACACGAACTCCGATACAAAGGGAGAGGACTTGTTCTATCCCGACTGGATTATCCTCTTCAAAGACGGGGCCGTCGGTATCTTTGATACCAAGAAAGGACGCACGGCAACGGACAAAGAAACGGCCGATAAGGCCCGAGCACTACAGAAGAAACTTAAAGAGTTCGGTAAAAAGTACATTGGCGGCATCGTCATAGAAGAGGCAGGCGTCTGGTACTACAACAATAGCCCGACCTACTCATTCAAGGACGGCCAGTCGGTCAATGACAGCAAGGATTGGAAGCCGTTTGAGAAGCTATTTGGAAGAGTATAAAACTCCTGAATTAACTCAGTAGTTAATTACGTAATTATTGATTTGCTACCATATACCCATGCCACCAAAACTCTCAAAAACCGACTACATTCTCTGGCGTGACTGCAAGAAAAATGCCTGGATGAAATGGCACCGCCGGGATGATTACAATAAGTTTGAGCTGAGTGAATTTGAGCAGGCGCTAATGGATCAAGGTAATCGTATAGAGGAAGTTGCACGGACTCGCTGGTCTGGTGGGTATTTAATCGAACGTCGGTCGCCGGGCGCTGTAGAGTTGACGCAGAAGCTTGTTGCTCAACGCCAACCGGTCATTTTTCAAGCTGCTTTTGAGACAGAGAATTATTTTGCTGCTGCTGACGTTTTGGTGTGGAATCCCAAAGCCGAAATGTATGACTTGTATGAAATAAAAATGTCCACGACAGAAAAAGGTAGGAAGCGTGAGTATGATTACGACATAGGATTTCAAAGAATGGTCATTGAGAAGTCCGGCTTAAAACTTAATCGGACATATCTTCTAAAGCTGAACAGCGAATACGTTAGGTGGGGCGAACTTAAGGTAGAAGAGCTCTTTAAAGAAGACGACAAAACTGAGGCTGTTTCAGAAATTATTGAGGTAATTGAGGACGAGGCGCAGAGGGCAAATACCTATCTACAAAATAAAACTGAACCGAAGGGACACTGCGATTGCTACGAAAAAGGCAGAGGAAATCATTGCACTACATTTTCGCTTTGTAACCCCCACGTGCCCCCATATGGCACTCACGACTTAAATATGAAGCATATGACTAATGACGCTAGAGATGCGTTTAGAACATTGATTGCGTCTGGTGTTTTAGAAATAAATGACATTACGGATGTCGAAGGGTTAACGCAGCGACAAAAAAATCATATACGCTCTCATCAGAGAAACGAGCCCATTATTGATCTGGGAGCTATTCGTGGAGAGCTTAGCAAGCTTGTCTACCCGCTATACTTTCTCGACTACGAAACATATCCATCAGCGTTACCACTCTTCGGTGGGTATAGCCCGTATCAGCAGGTAGTTTTTCAATATTCGTTACATATTCAGCGGACTCCTGACGCCAAACTTGAGCATGTGGATTTTATACATACAGATGGTAGGGACCCTGCGGAGCAACTTTCTGAATCTCTAAAAAATAATATTGGTCCAGTAGGTAATATTATCGTTTGGAATAAAACTTTTGAAAACACGAGGAATAAGGAGCTGGGGCAACTTTTGTCCGACTATAAAGATTTTTTTCAAGATATCATTAAGCGCACTTATGATCTTATGGATGTTGTTGATAAACAATACTACGTGCATCCAGGTTTTAAAGGAAAAGCTTCAATTAAATTTGTCGGGCCCGTTTTAGCGCCCGATGTTTCTTATAAAGACCTTGAAGTAAGGGGTGGCACAGATGCAATTGAGGGCTACAGACAAATAACCTCAGGGGAAATTACAGGCACAGAAAAGGAATTTAAAATAGATTTTATAAAAGGAAAAGACATCAATTTTGCGTATGAAAAATACTACTCTGATGAAC
>CAIWUA010000013.1 GCA_903915735.1 Candidatus Adlerbacteria bacterium | reverse complement strand
TCACGGCCGTAATAGGCATTTTGGTAGCGCTCGGCTCTCTTTTTACCGCACACACCGGCGCGGTAGTTTCTTTGCCTGTGGCGACGAGCACCCCGACGGTCTTCCCCGCCGCGACCACCACAAACACAGCGGCAAAAATTGTCACACCAGCGAAGGCAAAGGTGGTGATACAAAAGTCTGGCCTGCCAGGCACTGCGAAGCAAAGTGCCGGGACAGGAGACCCGAGGACTTTTGTATCACCACCTTTGCCGGAGCAAACTTCGACACAGCCTGCGCTCCCAACCGAGCAGCTTAATACTCTCACCCGCGCTTCGCTCGTTAATATTTTGTGCACGACCGCAAGCGGCGGCTCGTTTAATCCCATCTCGGGCAGCGGCGTCATTGTCGACACGCGCGGCATTATCCTCACCAATGCGCACGTCGCCCAATATTTTTTATTGCATGACTACCCCACCGCAGGCAGCATTACTTGCGTCATCCGCACCGGCAGCCCCGCCCAACCACGCTACACCGCCGAGCTGTTGTACTTGCCGCCCGAGTGGATAGCGGCCAATGCCTCAAAGATAAACACTCAAGAGCCGACCGGCACCGGCGAAAACGACTATGCCTTTTTATTTATCACCGGCACCACCGACCCGCAAGGTACGTTGCCAACAAGTTTTGCCGCACTACCAATGGACTGGGGCGACCCGCAACCCGGCGACCACATGTTGCTTGCGGCGTATCCGGCAGGGTTTCTTGGTGGGATTTCAATCACCCTAAACCTCTATATCACCTCGGCTATCGCAACCGTCGGCGAGGTGTACACCTTTAAAGACCCCTCAAACACCGATGTGTTTTCGCTCGGTGGCACCGTTGTGTCGCAGTCCGGGTCATCGGGTGGTGCCGCCGTGTCGATGCAGGGCAAACTCCAAGGCATTATCGCCACCGAGATCCCCGCCGCAACCACTGCCCTGCGCGACCTGCGCGCCATCACCATCGCGCACATCAACCGCAGTCTTGCGACCGCGGGCCTTGGCGGTATCCCCACCATCCTTTCTCAAGACGCAACAAAATTTGCCGCCAACTTTAATACAAAATTAGCTCCCACCGAAACCAAAGCACTCCTAAATGTACTTAATGGGCAATAGAGCTCCAGCGCGCAAAGATGCCGCAGGGCAAGACACGGTCTGAATTTTTTTGAGCGATAGTTAAATCGCCATACTCTATTTCGCCGTCACACTTTTTCGTCAAAAACTCTAAGTTGTAGGCAAACGCCAACGGCGAGTAGCCGGCCGCATAGCCGTTTATTAAAAAGAACAGGGGCTTGTCACTCAGCAGTTCGCCGCAGAGTTTCACCAACTCGACAAAATTTTCTTCGATCTTCCACAGCTCTTTTTTGGGGCCGTGACCAAAGGCCGGCGGATCCATAATAATTCCATCGTACTTAGTTCCCCTCTTTATCTCGCGCTTAACAAACACCAACACATCCTCGACGAGCCAGCGGATAGGCGCATCCTCAAGCCCTGAGAGTTTTGCATTTTCCCGCGCCCACGCCACCGCCGTCTTGCTCGCGTCCACATGCGTCACCTTTGCACCCGCCTTGGCGGCCGCCAACGATGCCCCGCCGGTATACCCAAACAGGTTCAAGACATTCACTTCCCTACCGGCGTGTTTTATTAACTCACTCCCCCACTGCCAATTAGACTCCTGCTCGGGGAATAGCCCCACATGTTTAAACGAGGTCGGACGAATCAACAAGTTTAAATTTCCAAATTCAATTTGCCACTCTTTTGGCAACTTGCCCTGCCACTGACCATCCTTCCCCTCCCGTGTGTACTTACCAGTGGCTAACCCCCAGTCGCTCGCGGCTAGTTGTTTATCCCACAACGCTTGGGGGTCGGGGCGCGCCAATACAACCTCGCCAAAGCGCTCGAGCTTCTCTTCCCCGCCCGAGTCGAGCAGCTCATAGTCTTTATTCGATCCAGTCGTGAGAGTTATACGTTTCATGTGAATCTTTTACCTCCTAAACCTGTCTAACGTGTCGGGGCGCCCAGAATCGGACTGGGTCATCTTGCTCCCAAAGCAAGCGTACTACCGGTATACGACGCCCCGTCGTGCCCTTCATAGCTTTAGCGACGAAGGGTGTCTTTTATGTCCTTTATGCCGAACTTACCTACAGTATCACATTTTCTATTATCTCTACCCTAGCCCGCCGGGCCGAAAAGTCCAAATAAACACAAGCTAAGTCGATCTGCCAAGGCCGTGCTTCGGGTACTTTATGGTCTAAGAGGTACGTTTGTACTGCCCTATGGAGTCTTTTAAGCTTGGCTGGGTGCATATTATCCTCTGGCCTTAAGTTTTCACGAGAAACATCCCGCTCTTTGCTCGGCAACGGTTCACGTGTAACAGACTTTACCTCGATAAAACTAAGCAAATCGCCCTTTTCGGCGATAATGTCTATCTCTCCCCAAGGCTTCCAGTAATTGCGCTCAAGGACCCGATATCCCCTCTTTTCTAAGTATTTACAAGCGATTCCTTCCCCGACGTCGCCTATTCGCCTCTTTTCAGTTTTTCCTGTCTTTTTCACGGGAAACGTTACTCAATGTTACTTAGTAACTAAAAACCCTCTGTAAACCTGAAAAAGGCATGAAGGACAGGCTTTTTGGTGTCTTTTAATGCACATGTCCCCACTCTTATCCACAGTATTGCTGTTTTACTGCGCCCACAAACAAACTTTCTATCCACACCCTTGCTGTCCTTTTCTTTTTGCTGTGCGGTCAGGGAGAATCGAACTCCCGCCTGCTCCTTGGCAAGGAGCCGTCCTACCACTAAACTATGACCGCTTTTTACGAACGCTTCTGAAAGACTATATCATAATTTTTTTGTCTTGTGCTCCCGGAGGGACTCGAACCCCCAACAACTGCTTCGAAGGCAGCGATGATATCCATTTCACCACAGGAGCGTGCTAGAATCATGCCATGCAACTGCGCCCCAGCCAAATACCTGCCGAGGTTATGCAGGTGGTTAATGGGCTTACTGGGGGAGGATTTGAAGCGTGGGTAGTAGGGGGGTGCGTGCGTGACTTGTTGCTTGAACGAAGCCCTAGCGACTGGGATGTGACCACCAACGCCACCCCCGAACAAATCCAAGCTTTGTTCGAAAATACTTTCTACACCAACGAGTTTGGTACGGTGGGCGTGGTCAACGATGGGGCCGTGGACGAAACTTTAAAGGTAGTCGAGGTGACCCCATACCGGCTAGAAGGGAAGTATACCGACGCCCGTCGCCCTGATAGTGTTATTTTTAGCCAAAAAATAGAGGACGATCTCAAGCGCCGTGACTTTACTATCAATGCGCTTGCATACAGTCCTGATAAAGGACAGTTGCTCGACTTGTATGACGGTATAAAAGACATATCCACAGGCCTCCTGAGGGCCGTAGGCGAGCCTAGGGCGCGTTTTGAGGAGGATGCCTTGAGGATACTGCGCGCCGTGCGTATAGCGGCCCAATTGGGCTTTGCTATCGAAGGCGCCACCCTGGCCGCCATGGCCGAGTGCGCCGGCCAACTCGAAAAAATATCCAAAGAGCGTGTCCGCGACGAGTTTGTACGGATTGTAAATTCATCAAACCCTAAAGAAGCCCTTGTTTTGAGCCACAAAATAGGAATATTAAAGTACGTCCTGCCCGAACTCGAGCAGGGGATAGGGATAGACCAAAACCAGGCTCACAAGTATGACGTTTTTGAGCACAACCTGCGCGCGTTGCAACACGCGGCCGACAAGGGCTGGCCCTTTGATGTGCGCTTGGCAGCGCTGCTGCATGACATAGGCAAACCCAAGGCCCGCCGCTGGTCGGATGAGAAAAAAGACTGGACCTTCCACGGCCACGAGGTAGTAGGGGCTAAAATGACCAAGAAAATACTCGAAAGTCTTAAGTTTTCACGCGAAACAATCGATAAAATATCCAATTTGGTGCGGTGGCATATGTTCTTTAGCGATCCCGAAAAGGTGACCCTGTCGGCCGTACGCCGGATTATCGTCAATGTGGGTAAAGACAACATAGGCCAACTCATCGAGCTGCGCATATGCGACCGTATAGGCACCGGCCGGCCCAAAGAGCAGCCTTTTAGGCTCCGCAAGTACCAAGCCATGATAGATGAGGCACTGCGCGACCCAATTTCCGTAGGAATGTTAAAAATAGACGGCAGGGTGCTGATAGAAAAGCTCGGTGAGAAGCCCGGCCCCCGTATAGGCTGGACGCTGCACGCGCTACTTGAAGAGGTTTTGGACGATCCTACAAAAAATACGGCCGAGTATATGGAGACTAGGGCAGGGGAGCTACTCAAGCTTTCGGATACCGAGCTCGAGACACTGGGCGCCTCCGGCAAAGAGAGCAAAGAGGTTGCCGAAGAGGCTGAAATAAAAGACATTCATAAGAAGCATTTTGTCGATTAGCCTATAGGACATAAAGTTATCCCCATGGGTGTCCTTTACACTGTCCTTTAAAGGCGTACTATCAATACCAGACCAACGTACTGCGTTAGCGTAACCCTGTCGCAAATGACAGTACAAAAAAGATCTTTCGTTCACGCGCGCGCATTGTGTGCTGTTTCCTAAACTCTTTCTCAACAAATTGTTATTCGGCACCACTACGGTTTCCGACACACTTCGTTGTAAAAAATTTGGATTTACCGGTATGCTGGTCAATCCGATAAGAGCCTCTTGCTCACTGTTGTAGAAAACGCTTTGGAAACTCCGGCACACCAACCTCCCGAACCTCTGTCGGGAGGTTTGTTATTTTCTGGTTTACTTTGTATTTTAATCTTCATTGACAGGTTACACGGGTTGTATATACTTTGTAATACAGATATGAGAACAATTATGAACATATCGGTTCCCAAAGAAACCGCTTTAGCCGCAAAGAGGGCTGCGCGCGAAGATGGTTTTGCCTCGGTAAGCGAATACTTTCGCCATCTTTTGCGCGAGGAAAATCGCCGCAAATTGGCTGCATCGATACGCCGACAGGATAAAAGCGGTAAGTGGATAGAGGCAAAGTCGATGCGCAATTTGCGGTAAACTCAAAAGGTGAAGGTTTCATACGCATCGAAATTTGTCAGGCAATATAAAAAGTTACCCTGGGAGATCCAGGAACTCGCCGCAAAGCGAGAAAGTATTTTTCGACAGGATCCATATGACCCAAGGCTAAAGACCCACAAGCTTTCTGGTGTCTTAGAGGGATTACATTCTTTTTCAGTAAATTATTCTTACCGAATTATTTTTAGATTTGTTAACTCTAAAAGAGTACTCTTCTACGAAATCGGCGACCACGACATTTACGATTAAAACTCGCTAGTGAGCGGGGAGCCGAGGCCGGTGATGTAGTCGTAGTGTTTGCGGGCTGTGCAGACATAGCCGCAGGTGCCGTTGGTGCCGCTCGTGATATCGCGAAAATAATTGCTATTGTTTGACGCAGCCTTGTCTGCATACACATGTGCGAGCGAGACACTGCCGAGCGCGGCTATCGCGGCCCACTGCGGCGCGCCGGCCGACGTGCCGCCAACCACATACCACGTGCCGCCGCGGACGATAGAGAAGCCGGATGCCGGATCGGCGTCGTACGAGACATCCGGTATCGCGCGCATGCCGCCCGACTTGGGGATCGAGTACTCACTTTGATAGGACGGCTCTTTTTCATACGCGCTTATACCGCCGCCGCTCCCGCTCCATGCGATCTCTTTACTAAGCGAGCCATCAGATTTTAAAGAGAGAGACGTACCTCCAACACCAATAACGTTTGGCGATGACGCCGGCCACGACGCACCGCTGCCATTGTCGCCAGACGATGCAAAAAACGGCGCGCCGCTCTTGCTCACAAAGTGCGAGTCGAGCGACACCTCCTCGGGGAACTCGGCCCCGCCCCAGCTCATAGAAATAGCTGTTGCGTCGGCACGCGCGGCCGCATAGTCGACCGCCTTGAGCAAATTTTTGCCGCTCGGCGTCGTGGCCTCAACTAAAAGTATCTTCGCTTGCGGTGCAATAGCGTGCGCCCACTCGACATCAAGCGTCGTCTCCATCGCCCAGCCGCTGTTTGCGGATATTTTTGCGCTCATAGCGTGCTTGATAAAACAACCGCTCGCTGACGTGCACTCAGACAAACCAAATTGTTTGCTAAACGCCGCCAAATCTTTTTCGACCGAGACGTCGTCATAGGCTCCTATAATTACAATTGTGCCTCGACCTCCGGTGGCAGGGAGATTGTAAAAACTTTTTATTTGTTGAGGTGTGAGACCTGTCGGTGTTTTAGTAGTCCCGCCCAAAATATGAATCGGCGGCCGTCCTTTATAGTTTGAAAAGTGATATGCAGCCTGGGCGGGATAAGATGTTATAAATAAAATAAAAACAGCTAACACAAAAGCTGCACGCTTCATGCTTGTATAGTAACGCGACTTTTTTACTTTACCTCAACCACCACCGGGCAATGGTCGCTGCCCATCACGTCGGGCAGTATGTACGCTTTTTTTAGCTTGGGGAGGATCTTTTTGGATACAAACCAATAGTCGATGCGCCAACCGACGTTGCGGGCGCGGGCGTTTTGCCAGTGGCTCCACCACGTGTAGTGCCCGTTGCCCTCGGGTGTAAAGTGCCTAAACGAATCTACAAACCCCGCGTTAATCAGGTTGTCGATACCCTCGCGCTCCTCGGCAGTAAAGCCGTGCTCACCTTCGTTTTGTGTGGGGTGGGCCAGGTCGCTAGGCGTGTGCGCCACGTTAAGGTCGCCGCAAAATAACACGGGCTTCTTTTTCTCTAACTGTTTCATATATTCCAAAAACGCAGGGTCCCACTGTTTGTGACGCAGGTTGAGGCGCGAGAGGTCCTCTTTGCTGTTGGGTGTATAGCTCGTGACCACAAACATATCGTCGAGCTCAACTGCGACAATACGCCCCTCGGTGTTGGGGTCGCCGTAGCTGTCGTCGTGCAGCTTATATTTTTTGCACAGGTCTTCGGGCAAACCCAGCTCGATGCTGTGCACCGCTAAATCTTTTTTGACGAAAATAGCAGTACCCGAGTAACCTTTTTTAACAGCGCTGTTCCAATACTCCTCATACTCGGGGAGATCCATCACCGCCTGGCCGCGCTCGGCCTTGGTTTCTTGCAAGCAAATAACATCCGGCTTTTCTTTTTTGACAAACGGCACAAAGACATCCTTTTTGACCACCGCGCGGATGCCGTTGACGTTCCATGACACCAATTTCATAGAGACAGGATAGCATACAGCACCTTCATAAAAACTTTGGGAATCTGTGGTATGTATAGTGCAGATTGAACAGTCAGACTTGGGAGATAACTCAATGAAGATGACCATCATCAAGACGCTTGCCCAGCGACAAAAAGAGATAGACTTGGCGGGACGTAAGGAAGACGAGTCTAAAGCAAACCCGCCGGAAAAAAAGACCTTGAACGCTCTGCTATTAAGTGTGCGTGCCGTCGTCACCGGATTTGCGGACAAAAGCGACGTCGACATTTTCGAAATCGCCGGTTACGGAAATCGAAACGAAGCGCAGACGGCATATGACAAGGCGGTACAAAGCAGTGCGGATGACGGCCTGGTGCGCGCATACCTCATCGGCCAGCTAAAAAAGGAAGCCTCGTCGTTGAGTAATACCACCCCCGCCGTCTAGGCGGGGGTTTTATACGCCGGTGTGTAACTTCTGGAGACTTTGTAGGTTAAAAAAGGCAGACGCACCTATGTAGAGAGGCATCCCATGCACGCACCTGCAATGTCCGGGCGCGAGGCCCGGGCTCTGCTCGACAAAATGTTGCACGAACACTCGCACGAGCACGAGTTTGACCGCGATATCTTTGTAGCGGTCTACGGACCGCTCGAGTATAAAGACCCGTTCGAGCGCTTTGTGCGCACGAGCGAGCTGCCGCTCCCCGTCGTCGCCCACTGCCAGTCTAAACTCTGACGCGACAAACTCTGACCGCATCGATGTACTTCGACGCGGTTTTTATTTTCTCCGCTGGCCGTGGAACTTTTTGTGGATCTCGCGGAGGTGTTTGTCGGTCACGTGGGTGTACACCTGCGTGGTGGCTATGTTGGCGTGGCCAAGCAGGGCTTGCACACTGCGCAGGTCGGCGCCGTTCTCGAGCAAGTCGGTGGCAAAGCTGTGGCGGATCACGTGCGGGGTGACCTTGCGCGTAATGCCGGCTTTTATTGCATATTGTTTGACCAACCGCTCGACACTGCGCGGCGTGAGGCGAGTATTGCTGGTTGAGATAAACAGCGCCTCCTCGACATCGCCGCGCTTTTTTTCGTACGCCTTGATAGCATCTTTGGCGGCGGGGGATAAGAAGACTACACGGACCTTCTCGCCCTTGCCGCGCACGCTAAACTCGTCGCGGCTTAAGTCGATGTCGCGATTAAGCGCGCACAACTCGCTCACGCGCAGCCCAGTCGAGAAGAAGAGCTCTAAGATAGCTTTGTCTCGGAGCTCATACAGCGACGTACCTTTAATAGTCATGAGCCGGTTTAACTCATCGCTCGAAATTAAGTCGAGGTCGCGCCCGCCGACTTTGGCCAGCTCTATGCGCTCGGGGTTGAGGCTCTCGATATCGCGCTTGCGCAAAAATTTGAGGAATGCGCGCAGCGAAATCATGTAATAGTTTTGGGTTTTGCGCTTCATGGTCCCGTCGACCCCAGCCTGCCGGTTGAGATAAATACGAAACTCGCGCACCATTTGCTCGGTGATGTTGCCGGGGGAGGTAACTTTGGTGTGCGCCAAAAAGCGGGTGAGGTAGCGGTCATAATTTTCGACCGTCTTCACACTCCGACCCTTCTCGATCTCCAAATACTCCAAAAACTGGTTTTTTAATTCTTTGAGGTCAGTTGCCATACGTCGCACAATATTTTACCATGCCACGACTTACCCCTTGCGTAAAAGTGCATGGCGTGATAGAGTACTCGCATGCTGACCAAGCAGAAAAAGGCCAAAACTATAAAGGAAACTGGCATCCATGATAAGGACACCGGCTCTCCCGAGGTACAAATCGCCCTCCTATCGAAGGGGATAGAGGAGCTTACCTCGCATTTGAAGAAGCATCTTAAGGATAAGCACAGCCGCCGCGGCCTCTTGCAGATGGTGGCCGATCGCCGCACGCACCTTAAGTACCTCGAGGGCAAAGACAAAAAGCGCTACAACGCTATTGTTAAGAAGCTCAGCCTCAAGAAGTAATTTTTTCTAAAGTCGGGTGTACTATAAGAGAGGGTATTTTGCTTTGTTCACCCTCAACACAGGGTCATGGTCTATTTTTAATTATTAGTTGTTCTTGTTATTTATTTTATGGCAATCATCAAACACAAAAGCCAGCGTGTCGGCATTTTTATAGACACGCAAAACCTCTACCACAGCGCTAAAAATCTTTACAAAGCTAAAGTTAACTTTGGCCAGGTGGTTAAAGAGGCGGTCGCGGGGCGCAACCTTATCCGCGCGATAGCGTACGTGATCCGCACCGAGAGCGAGGAGGAAAAGAGCTTTTTTGAAGCGCTTAACAAACTCGGTATCGAAACCAAGGTCAAAGACATCCGTATCTTTGCCGGCGGCGCCAAAAAGGCCGACTGGGACATTGGCATGGCTATCGACGCTGTGGCCATGGGCCAAAAGCTCGACACGGTTATCCTCGCCACCGGCGACGGCGACTTTGTCCCGCTCGTCGAGTACCTGCGCTATACCTATGGCGTGCAGGTCGAGGTTATCGCCTTTGGCAAATCCTCAAGCGGCCAGCTGCGCGAGTCGGCCGACGACTTTATCGACATCTGCGAAGACCCGCGCAACTTCCTCATTGGGTACCGCGGCGGCGTGCGCGGGTATATACCAGGGTTTCGCAGCGGCAGTAACGACCGCGCGCAAGGCGCCGATGTCTCGCCCGACACCACCGAAGCACCAATAGAGGAGTGGGACGGCGAGGGCGAAGACCCGGCAATAAAAATGTCGGGGGAATAAAAAATAATTTGTAATACTGAAAAGCCCTGGTCTCTTAGCTATCTAGCGGAGACAGGGCTTTTTTGCTACACTCGCGGCAGAAGAAACCCAGGAGGTGGGCGATGTTTCGTAACGAAGACGGCTACATAAAGATCAAGGTCAGACCCTTACTGTTTATGATCTTTGGTTTTTTGGCTCTCTGTGGCGCGCTAAATCTCTCGCATATACCCCCGGAAGCGCCGCCTGTCTGGAAAAACAACATGACCACGCTCGCTGTAATTCTAGGCGACGATGAAACCTTCGGCGATGCCGTAAAACACATTTGCGGCGACGAGTCTCAAAAGCAATGCTGGGCATCAGCGGGCTTGGTAGCCTCCTCGCGGGGAATCGCCACATACCGCACGCAACAGGCTATAAAAGCCTACCTCGACGAATCACCACTGGCTGACCAACAGTATGAACTTACTCGCAAGGAAGTCACCCTTCTGGGCATCCAATGGGCCGAGTTCATAAAACAGTTTGCCAGCCACAAGAGTTACTAGCTCCGCACCCGCGGGGCTTTTTTATTTACCCCGATTCTGCTACAGTCTCGGGTAGAGGAAAACTCGATAGGAGGGTGAAGTGAAATTCTGGAAATTAGTAAATCCAATTGTTCTGACGAAGCGCGAACTGCCAGCGCTTGGTGAAATCTACCCCCACGAACTGTTCTCGTACATAAATCTTGGCGAGGCCGCGCGATCGTTTCTCGACAAGAATTTCTCCGTGTGGACGCCTTACATGGAGGTAGTCGGCATCACGAATCACAATGGTCACGGTCGCCAATGGGGGATCATCCTCTTCCATTATCCCAACAGCGAAGAATGGAAAATCGTTGCCCAATTTGGTCATTGGCCCGGGGAGTTGAGACCACGGATATGGTTTGCCCGTTGGCTAGCGCGTTTCCTTCAGCATCGATGCTATGCCTTTAACCGGCCGCGCCGGCTCGACGAGTTTGTGACGTACTAAATAGTTTGTAGCCCTCGCATTATTGCGGGGCTTTTTTATTTCTGATTTTCTTGCTACACTCGCAGCAGAAGGAAGCTTAACGCCAATGGGAGGTGACTATGCGGCAAAGCAGCGAGGACGACTATTTTAGCTCAGGCGGACTGTCGAACTGCTGCCCGTTCTGCGATGCGGGAATGAATAACGATTACAAACACGCAGACACTTGCTTGTCGCAAGTGGTTAAGTTTGAAGGCCCTTACGACCAAGTACGTCGTGCGTGGTTGGAAGGTGCATCAGTCATGCTCCAGAGCGGCCGGTGGGGCAAAGATACATTCCATTCGAGCGACCCGCGCGATCAAGCCCACCAGATGGGTGCCAGATGCGCCTTAAATGCACTCAGGCATGGATCAAAAGCGGCACACCTCTTTGCTGAAAAGATAGGTGCCAAGGTTGCTGTGGCTGCCTAGTTACCGCCCCGACACCACACTGGTGTCGGGGCTTTTTGTTTGCTACAGTTTTAGCAGTTCTATTAATAAATAAGCGCGAAGTGGGGGGATAGGTAGATTCCAAGAACGGCTTGGGACCTAAAATCTCAACGCTTCGCATAGCCATTATGCAAAGCAAAGTATATTCGATCGAGATCGGGGGCAAGACGCTTAGTGCCGAGTTTAACGACTGGGCCGACCAAGCTAACGGGTCGGTGTTGGTGCGCTACGGCAACTCGGCGGTGCTCGCCACGGCCGTGATGGGTAGCAAAGAATCTAATTTGGATTACTTCCCGCTGTCGGTCGAGTATGAAGAAAAGTTTTATGCCGCGGGCGCCATCTTGGGCAGCCGCTTTATGCGCCGCGAGGGCCGTCCGTCGGACGAAGCCGTATTGTCGGGCCGCATCGTCGACCGCACCATCCGCCCGCTCTTCCCCAAGGGCCTCAAGCGCGACGTGCAGGTCATCCTCTCGGTGCTCGCTATAGAGGACTACGATACCGACGTGCTTGCTGTTACGGCGGCGTCGCTTGCACTCTCGACCTCAAACATCCCGTGGAATGGCCCCGTCTCGGCCGTGCTCCTTGGGCTCGAGGAGGGGACACCCGACTACATTGTCTATCCGACCTACCGCCAACGCGACGAGGACCTGCCACCGAAGGCCCGTATGGATTTAACCGCCTGCGGCAAAGACGGCCTCATTAATATGATAGAGGTCGGTGCGCGTGAGGTGGGCGAGGACATTCTTGAGCAGGCCTTGCTGCGCGCCTCGCAAGAGATCGAAAAGATTCAAGCTTGGCAAAAAGAAATCATCAAAGACCGTGGCGTCGCCAAGGCCGCATTTACGCAGCCCGAGGCCGGCCCCGAGGTAACGGCGGCCTTCGAAGCCGTTGTCGGCCCGATGCTCGCATCCTACGGCGGCCGCTTTGGCAAAGATGAGTTGGGCGCGATGAAGGGCGAGTGGATGAAAAAGGCTGCCGAGCAATTTGCCGATACCAAGCCCAACCAGCTCGACGGATACTTTGAGATGCGTCTCGACGAGTATGTGCACGACCTTGCTATCAAAGAGGGCAAGCGTGTCGACGGTCGCGCCATGGACGAGATACGCCCGCTGTTTGCCAAGGCCGGCGGCATCTCACCGATGATCCACGGCACCGGTTTGTTTTATCGCGGTGCGACGCACGTGCTTGGGGCACTCACACTCGGCGGCCCCGAGGCGGCGCAGATACTCGATACGATCGAAGTGCGCGACGGCAAAAAGCGCTTTATGCTGCACTACAACTTTCCGCCATTTTCGGTGGGCGAGACCGGTCGCATCGGCGGCACCAACCGCCGCATGATAGGCCACGGCGCCCTGGCCGAAAAGGCTTTACGTGCAATAATCCCCGCCAAAGAACTTTTCCCTTACACGATACGTATTGTGTGCGAGTCGCTCGCGAGCAACGGCTCGACCTCGATGGCGTCGGTCTGCGCCGGCACGCTGGCACTCATGGACGCGGGCGTCCCCATTACTAAACCGGTGGCGGGCATTGCCATGGGTATGATGTCGGATGCTAAAGCCGGCGCGTACAAAGTGTTGACCGACATCCAGGGCCCCGAAGACCATCACGGCGACATGGACTTTAAAGTGGCGGGTACCGACAGCGGCGTCACCGCCGTGCAGATGGACGTCAAAGTCGAGGGTGTGCCTTTGGCGGTCCTATCTGAGGCGTTTGCGCAAGCCAAAAAGGCGCGCCTACAAATACTCGGCGTGATTACCAAAGAGCTAGCCGCGCCGCGCGCCGCACTGTCGCCGCGCGCGCCCGAAATTATTTCGATGATGGTCAAACCCGAGCAGATAGGCTTGGTCATCGGCGGGGGAGGCAAGACCATCAACGGCATTAAAGATATTTCGAAAGTTGAGGAGATCTCGATCGAAGACGATGGCTCTATCTTTATCACCGGCAAAAACGGCTCTGCCCAACTGGCCAAGTCGATGATCGAGCAAATAGTCAAAGAGTACAAAGCGGGCGAGGTGTACGAGGGCGAGGTAACGCGACTGATGGACTTTGGTGCGTTTGTGCGCGTCGGGGTGGGCAAAGACGCCGAGGGTCTTGTCCACGTGTCCGAGGTGGCGCCGTTTAGAATCGACAAAATATCCGACGCGCTTAAGGTGGGCGACAAAGTGCGGGTTATGATTAAAGAGATAGACGAAAAAGGCCGCACTGTATTTATGGACTTCCAAACT
>CAIWUA010000012.1 GCA_903915735.1 Candidatus Adlerbacteria bacterium | reverse complement strand
GTCGTATCTAAGAAGGATTGCGTAGCACAAATAAGTAAGTGTGTGGGTCAACTAAAAAGCGCCGGCTAAAACCGGCGCTTTTCTCTATTTTTTCATTCTTATTGCGTCGTTGTAGAGGCGGTTGCCGAAACACCGACCGAAGAGAGGACCGCGTCTATTGCTGCACGCATCGAGTCGTAGGGTTGTGCGCCGTTGAGCGCGACCGCACTCGTGCCAACCATAATGAGGGTAAACGGTGTGCCCTGGCCACCGTACGAAATTGCTTCGTTGTAGCTGTCCTGTACCTTTTGTGCATATTTGCCCGACGAGAGACAGGTGTTGAACTTGGTTACATCAAGACCGTTTTGTTGTGCGATTTTTGGCAGCTCGGCGAGGTCGAGATTATTTTCGCCCGGGGTTATTGCATACACCGCATCTACATACTTAAAGTACGCCGCGTCGCCACCCTGGTCGGCTGCGCACTCGGCAGCCTGCGCCTCTTCGGGTGCTTTAGAGTGGATCTGCCCAAGCGGGAACGGGCGGTACACCCACGCGACGTTGCCCGAGGTGCCGTAGTACTGCATGACCTGGTGCATCGTGCCGTTAAATACTTTGCAGTACGGGCACTCGAGGTCGGCGTACTCAACAACTTTTACTTTTGCATTTGGGTTGCCCAAAATGTGGTCCTTGGCCGGGTCATAGGCACGCGCGGTTATTTGGCCGTTTTGGCCGGGGATAGTGGTCGGTGCGGTCGAGCCTTTGCCCGCCAAAAACACCGCACCCGCGATTAAAGCGCCCGCGATAACAATAGTAAAAGGGAGCACGTATTGGCTTTTCATATACTAAGTATTGTAACCGCCGGGCCTAAAACGGCAAGGTGTGGGTCATTGAGGCCGCTTCGCCCACGACCTCCCAGCCACTCGGGTCTAGTTTAATTTCGCGGACGCCGTCGTAGTCACGGTACTTGAGGGACTTCTTTTTCTTCGCGTACAGGTACAGCTCGTTGGTGATGCGCACGTCGTCGAGGCAGTACTCGCGCACTTTGTCGAACTCGCCGTTCTTCCACCACTCGACCGCCTCTAGGCCGTTGGCAATTTTGCCCTTGCCCAACGTTGCTTCGGCCAAATTGTCGAGTTTGAGCCGGCGGCCGAGCACATTTTTAACTTCTTTAAGCAAATCGACGCTCTTAATTTTAGTTAGGTCGCCCGCGTAATATTTGCCGAGGATTGGGATGTCAAAATGCTCGGAGTTGTAGCCGACCAAAATGTCGGCACGCTCGAGTATCGGCCACAGGGTGCCAAGCTCGTGGCGCAAAAAGCTCGAGTATTCGTTGGTGGTCGAGTCGTGGATGCCGACCACCGTGACCTCGAGGTTGCCAAAGTCGCCGTTGCCTTTAAACTCGCCCTCGGTCTCGATATCAAAGGTGATGCGTCGAGCCTTCATAATTTGAGTGCTGCAAAGTACGGCACCAACTGCTCGCGGCCGACATGATCCTCGGTACCGGTTGCCAAATTGCGCACGGTAAAGGCCCCGGCCATCAGCTCGTCTGGCCCGACGATAATAACGTAGGGGATCTGTTGCTTGCTTGCGGCCTTAAGTTGGTCGCCCAGCTTGCGCTCACCAAAATCTTGCGCCACGGCCACGCCTGCCCGCCTAAGCTCTTGGACAAGCTGCGTGGCCTCGGGGAGCACCTCGGCGCTTGCGAGGGCCACATAGGCCTGCACGGGCGGTATATAGGGTGGTATAAGGCCGCGCACCTCCATAAAGAGGCGTATGGTCTCGTCGCCCATACCAAAGCCGATGCCGGGCAGCGGCTCGTTGTCAAAAAGCTCGGTCAGGTTGTCGTAGCGCCCGCCGCCAAACAGCGCGCGGTTGTTGTCGGGATTGGTGTCAAAGACCTCAAACACGACGCCGGTATAGTAGGCAAAGCCGCGCACAACCGAAGGGTCAAACTGTGCATTGGCGACCCCCATCGAGCCGAGTAGGCGCAGCGTCTCGGCGACATCGGCCGGCACGGCGTCGGCGCCAAGCACCGAGGCGGGGATATTAAACATCGCCCACGCTTTATCAAATTCTTCTGCGCTCATTTTGGCGCGCTTGTCGAGCAGCGCGGTCAGCGCTTTAACCTGCTCTTGCGAGAGCGTATATTGGTTGGCTATCGAATCGAGATACGAGCGGCTGCCGAGCTTGATGACAAAGTCGCTGTCGGATGCGCCAAAGGCCTTCATCATCTCGTAACTCATCGCTATCAGCTCGGCGTCGGCCATGGGCGAGCGCGAGCCAAACAAGTCGGCGTTAAACTGCCAAAACTCGCGCAAGCGACCGCGCTGGGGCCGCTCGTACCGAAAGCAATTGGGCACCGAGTACCAGCGCAGGGGGTACCCAAGCTCGCGCCGCTTGCCGGCGACCATGCGCGCCACCGTGGGTGTCATCTCGGGGCGCAGGGTTACCTCGCGCTCGCCGCGATCGGTAAAGGTGTAGGTTTGCTCGTTGACTATCTCCTCGTTCTCAACCCCCTTGGCTTTGTACAATTCTGAAGGCTCCAGAATCGACGCGCCGTACTCGACATAGCCAAACTTCTCGGCTACGCCGCGCCAGGTGGCGATAATGTAGTTGAGCAGCGCTTGGTCCTTGGGATAAAAATCCCGGACACCTTTGTAGCTTTCTGTAGAAAGTTTTTTGGACATACGCGTTTGGTATTGGTATTCTAGCAGAAATGGACGGGATTCTAAATACAGAAAAGTCGGAGAAAAAGATCCCCCAACCCCGTGTCCGTTCGACCGCGGGGCAGGTGCTCAATCTCTACAAAGAGCTCGGCGAGACCCCGCGCGAGCGGCTTGAGCGCCTGCGCATCAAAGCGCCTCAATACGAGCACGAGGTACTGTCGTATGCGGGCCGGCTCGACCCCATGGCCGAGGGTGTGATGCTGTGCCTGGTGGGCTCGGCCAACAAGCGGCGCGAGGCCTACCTCGATCTCGGCAAAGAGTACGTGCTCGACGTGCTGTTTGGTTTTGCCACCGACACCTACGACGTGCTCGGCCGCGTGATGGAGCAGGGCGACGCCTCGGCACTTACGCGTGCCGTGATACAAAAAGAGCTCAACGAGTTTAGGGGCCACCTGTCGCAGCAGTACCCGCCGTACAGCAGCAAAACCGTCGAGGGCAAGTCGCTCTTTGAGTGGGCGCGCAACAATGCACTCGGCGCGCTGGTCTTGCCCAGCCGCTCGGTCACCGTGCACGAGATAACCATCGAGGGGTTGTACAAAATCAAAGAGCCGCAGCTGCTCAACTATATCGAGACAAGCGTCGACAAGGTCAACGGCGACTTTAGGCAAGAGGAGATCATCCGCACCTGGAAGAGGCATCTTAAGGCCGACGGCGAACGCGAGTTTAAGGCCGCGACAATAAAAATAGTCTGCACCAGCGGCACCTATGCCCGCTCGATAGCGCACGGCATGGGCCAAGACCTGGGCATCCCGGCCCTAGCCCTGCACATCCTCCGCACCAAAGTCGGGGACTATAGTGTCGAAAAGTCTTTGAAGTAGCGGAGAAAAACAAGTTTTCAGGAATGTACGCAGGCCCGACGGGGCCGTGCGTTAGGAAAATTTATCAGCAGGAAATTTTCTGCGTTCCTGGAAACTTCGTTTTTTGGAGCCTTTACCAATCCAGTTCGCCGGTTTTGTACTCGGTGACGCGCGTTTCGAAGAAGTTTTTCTCTTTGGGCATGTCGATGATTTCGCTCATCCAGGGGAAGGGGTTGTCTTTGTGATACTGGCGCTCGAGCCCGATGCGCTCGAGGCGGCGGTCGGCAACGTGCTCGACATATTGTTTGACGGTCGCCGGCACCAAGCCAACAATGCCGCGCGGCAGCGTGTCGTCGACATACTTTTTCTCCAACTCGACACCGCGCTTGATGTTGTCGGTCAATTTTTGCTTAAACTCGGGCGTCCAGATCTCCGGATTTTCTTGCACGATGGTGTTGATGAGGTCCGCGCCAAAGGCGAGGTGCACCGACTCGTCGCGGAGGATAAATTGAAACTGCTCGCCGATGCCGACCATGCGGTTTTTGCGGAGCATCGACAGCATCATCACAAAGCCCGCGTAGAAAAAGATTCCCTCCATGATGACGTAGTAGCCCACCAGG
>CAIWUA010000011.1 GCA_903915735.1 Candidatus Adlerbacteria bacterium | reverse complement strand
TTTATCTTCCGGCAATACTTCGGCTACAACTTCATCAATTCCTACTTCTTTTGCAATTGCGTTGGCGGTATTTCTGTCGTCGCCGGTTAACATTACAGTTTTAATGCCAAGTTTATGAAGATTTTTTATGGCTTCCACCGCCTCGGGTTTCACAGCATCGGCAACCATAACCACCGCTATAATTTCTTTTTTGGTTGATAAAATTACCGGTGTTTTTCCTTGAGAAGTTTCTGTGACAAGTCCGCCCACGTCAAAAGAAATTTTAGGCGAGCTCGAGCGCGTGTCGGAGATACTCAACAACCTTTTGTCGCTCAACACGCTTACCCGCCCCGAGCAGATGCTGTTTAAAAATCTTGACCTGTTGCCTATTGCCGAGGCTACCTTTTTGCGGCACAAGCCCTTGGCGCGCGAGCGCAGGATCCGCTTGCAGTTGCGACAAAAGCCGGGCGCGCTGGCGTGGGCCAACCCAACCGCGGTCGAGCAGATTATGGGCAACCTTATCAAGAACGCTCTTTTGTACACGCCCCAGGGCTCGCAAGGGCTGGTAACTATTACCGTACAGCCTCTTAAAAATGCCGACCATGCGCCGATGACTTTGTTTGAGGTAGCCGATAGCGGTATTGGCATTAAGCCCGAGGATTTGGGACACATTTTTAAACCGTTTTATCGTGCGGACATTTCGCGCACGCGCCTAAACAAAAAGACCGGCTCGGGGCTTGGGCTCACCATTGTTAACGAGATGACACACGCCATGGGAGGCACGGTTGAAGTTACCAGCAAAAAAGGGCGCGGCACCACCGTGCGTGTGCTGCTGCCTACGGGCGGACACCGGCGCACCTATTCACCCCCAGTTCAGCAGCACTCTGTTAGTATCAAACCCACGCACCAAGGAACAGTGATCTGGAGCCCCATAAGGGCCGCTGTCACCTTTTTGCGGGGATGGTAGTTGCAGTCGGTGTACTACTAGTAATTCGGCAGATGCATAGTATGTTGATGCTCTGAGCCGAGGCAGCCGAGGCCTACACCGTAGGCGCGGCTGCCTCGGCGCATATTTTATCCACTCTTTTTATATAGCTCTCGGTCTATATATTTTTTTAGGCTTATACTAAGTGGATGGAAGGCCTCTCTAATTATGAGAAGGAAGTTCGCCCATGGGGCAACTTTGAGCGGTTTACTCTCAACGAGCACTCGACGGTCAAGATAATCACCGTCAGCCCTAGCGAGGCCTTTAGTCTGCAAACCCATAGTCACCGGGCGGAGTTTTGGCGCGTACTTTCGGGCAGCGGCACGGTCACGGTTGGCGGCCTCCTGTACGACGCGCAGGCCGGCGACACCTACTTTGTTAAACAAGGCGAGACCCACCGTGCCGAGGGCGGCCCCGAGGGTCTCGTATTTCTTGAGATAGCATTGGGCGAGTTTGACGAGGGCGACATTACAAGGCTAGAAGACAACTATGGGCGGGCCTGAGCTGCTCGGCATCGTTCTTTCTCTTATCGCCATAGCTCTTGCCTGCCTGGCGCTTATTTTGTACTGGCTGGCTTGGATGCGCCGGCCGCTGCGGCTCAACCGCTTTGCCCAAAACCCGGTCTTGAGCCCCAACCCGGCCGTATCGTGGGAGTCCGAAGCGGTCTTTAACCCCGGTGCGGTCTACCACGACGGCCTTGTGCACCTGTTTTATCGCGCGCTCGGGCACGACGGCATATCGCGCATAGGGTACGCCCGCAGCAGCGACGGTATCCACTTTGAGCGCAGCCCGCAGCCCGCCTACGACCCGGGCGTTGGCATCGCCGTCCCCGAGCCCATGCCCGGCAAACAGGTTTCGTACCGGCCACTGTCGTACAACACCGACCTCTACGCCTCGGGCGGCGGCTGGGGCGGCAGCGAGGACCCTCGTGCGGTCATTATCGACGACCGCTGCTATGTCACCTTTGGTATTTTTGAAAACTGGCAGTCCATGCGCTTGGCGGTGACGTCGCTCATGCTCCCCGACCTCTCAGCCGCGCTGTGGCGGTGGGACCCACACATTGCCATGTCGCCTAAAAACCAGACACACAAAAACTGGGTCCTCTTCCCCGACAAAATCAGCGGCAAGTTTGCCATTTTACACGCGATGACACCCACTATTATGGTCGAGTATGTCGACGATCTCGAGACCTTGCGGCACAACCCTATCCAAAGCAATAACCGCCGCGGCGGGCGCGAAGGTAAGTGGGACGCCTTTGTGCGCGGCGCCTCGGCCCCACCCATCAAGACCAGCGAGGGCTGGCTGTTGCTCTACCACGGCATGACGCCGCACGGCGGCCATGGCTACAACGTCGGCGCCATGCTGCTCGACCTTTCGGACCCTACCAAAGTTTTGTACCGCAGCGCACATCCGGTGCTCGTACCCGAAGCTTGGTACGAGCATGATTGGAAGCCGGGCGTGGTGTATGCCTCGGGTGCGGTCGTGGTTAATGGCGACCTGATTGTCTACTACGGCGGCGGCGACAAACACATTGCCGCAGCTAAAGCGCCGCTCAAAGAGTTTCTCTCCAAGTTAACCACCGGCGACCACACAGTGCTCGAACCAGTGCGTGTATAATTAAAAAACATGTACGTCATCCGACGCAGCGAACATAATCCTCTTATCTCGCCTGTCAACGACAAGCAGTGGGAGGCTCAGGCAACCTTTAACCCCTCGCCTATTAAAAAAGGCACTATTTTACACGTGCTCTACCGCGCCCTCGGCCGGCCCGATGCTTTGATGACGCCCGCGGGGGTGTCGACCATAGGCAAGGCGCTGTCGCTCGACGGCGAGCACTTTCAAAACCGGCGGCAATTTATTATCCCCACCGAAGCGTGGGACAAGTACGGCTGCGAGGACCCTCGGGTCACCTTTTTTGAAGGTAAGTACTACACCTTTTACACCGCGCTCGGCGGGATGCCGTTTGGCGCCGGCAATATCAAAGTTGCGGTAGCGATATCTAAAGATCTCGAAACTATTGAGGAAAAGCATTTAGTCACCCCCTTTAACGCCAAGGCGTTTGTGCTCTTTCCCGAGCGGGTCAACGGCAAAATCACCGTCATGTTGACCGCCCACACCGACGAGCCGCCGGCGCGCATCGCCATAGCTCAGTGCGACAAAATAGAGGAGCTGTGGGACCTCGGGTTTTGGGAGCGCTGGCATGCCGAGCTGCAGGAAAATACGATAAACCCGCTGCGCTTTGAGCAGGACCATGTCGAGGTGGGCTCGGTGCCCATTAAAACCAAGGCCGGATGGTTGGTCTTTTACTCCTACATCCAAAATTACTTTGGCGGTGGCGAGCGTGTGTTTGGTATCGAGGCTATGCTGCTCGACCTTAAAGATCCGCGGCGCATTGTCGGCAAAACCAAGGGTCCTATCATGGTCCCCGAAGAGATTTACGAAAAGTACGGCATGGTGCCCAACATCGTCTTCCCCACCGGGGCGATACTCGAGAAAAACGGCCGCATCGACCTGTACTACGGCGCGGCCGACACCGTGTGCGCCAAAGCATCGCTCAACCTCGATGACCTTTTAGAGGCATTAATCCCCGAGCGCCGCGTCGAGTTGGCCAAACGCGCCAAAGAAAATCCGATTTTAAAGCCGATAGAGAAAAATGCCTGGGAGAGCAAAGCGGTCTTTAACCCCGCCGCTATCGATATCGACGGCACGGTGCATATCCTCTATCGCGCGATGGGTCCCGACAACACGTCGGTGCTTGGCTACGCCGCGAGCAAAAACGGCGTCAAAATAACCGCGCGCAGCGACAATCCCGCCTATGTGCCGCGCGAAGACTTTGAGATTAAAAAAGCCGACGGCGCGCCGTCGGGCTGCGAGGACCCGCGCCTCACCCGCATCGGCAGCACGATTTACCTGGTCTACACCGCCTTTAACGGCGTCGACCCATGGCGCGTGGCGCTCTCGTCGATATCGGTCAAAGATTTTGTCGCCAACCGGTGGGACAAATGGGAAAAGCCGCAGTTGGTGACGCCCGACCCGGTGCAGGACAAAGACGCGGCTTTGGTGCCCGAAAAGATCCGTGGACAATACATGATACTCCACCGGATCGACCCGTTGCTCTGCGCCGACTTTTTGGACACGCTCGATTTTAAAAAGTCGCGTCTCACCCGCTGTATCGAGATCATGGGCCCGCGGCCCGGGATGTGGGACAGCAAAAAGATAGGCATCGCCGGCCCGCCGATAAAAACCAAAAAAGGCTGGTTGCTTATCTACCATGGCGTGTCCAAAACGGCGACCTACCGCTTGGGCGCCGTCTTGCTCGACCTTAAAAACCCGGCAGTCATACTCTCGCGCAGCGTCGACACTATTTTTGAGCCGCTCGAGGAGTACGAGCGCGCGGGGCAAGTGCGCAACGCGGTGTTTAGCTGCGGATCAATCTTGCGCGGCGACACCCTGTACATCTATTACGGCGGAGCCGACACCGTGGTGGGTGTGGCCACCATGTCGCTCAAAAAATTGCTTAAAATTTTGCTACCGGATAATCTTGCTTAGTATGTCTTTTATCCCGCGCGCGATGGTGTTTGACCTCGACGGTACACTCGCCGAGAGCAAGCAACGCGTCGAGGCGAGTATGGGGCTTTTGCTCGCAGAGCTGCTCAAACATATCCCCGTGGCGGTGATGTCTGGGGCCGGATTCCCCCAGTTTGAGAAGCAGTTTTTCCCCGCGTTGCCCGAAGATGCCACTCTTGCCAACCTATATATCTTCCCAACCAATGCGGCTTCCTGTTTTGTGTACCGTAATGGTTGGAAGCCTCAGTATGATCATTCATATACTGAGTCTGAACGAACGCAGGTGCACCGAGCTATAGAAGAAGCTTTAAGCGAAATGTCCGTACCCAAACCCGAGACCGTGTATGGGATTATTGTTCAGGACCGTGGGGCGCAAATCACCTACTCGGCTGTCGGGCAAGAGGCCCCGGTCGCCGCAAAACAGGAGTGGGCCGCCGTTCACAACAGTGACCGAAAAAAATTGCGTGACCTGATTGCTCAAAAACTTCCGGACTTTTCTGTCTCAACCGGCGGTATAACCTCTATAGATGTAACCCCTAAAGGGGTCAACAAAGCCTATGGCGTGCAGCGCTTTGCCGAACTCACGACAATTTCATTGCCCGAGATGTTATATGTAGGAGACGCCCTCGAGGAGGGCGGCAACGACTCGGTGGTTATAGGCACCGGCATTAATACCCATGACGTCTTTGGCCCCGAGGAGACCGCGGCACTTATCCAAGACATTGTGTCCAAACTCCGCTAGTTACAATCATCATGAATCCTTTTACAAATAAGTGGGGGCTGCTCGTGGTAGCTCTTACGATTATTGCTTTTGCCGGTGTGGTGCTCTTGCTTAGTATCCCCGCACCCAAAAGCACCCTCCCTGCGGGCATCCCCGATGTTATAACGTTTACCGACATCACCGCCTCGACAACAGGCACGCGCGTGGCAGGCCAAGCGCGCGGCACCTGGTACTTTGAGGCCAGCTTTCCTGTCAAAATCCTAGACGCAAGCGGCGCCACAATAGCCCAAGGTCCGGCACAGGCGCAAAGCGACTGGATGACGACCGACTTTGTGCCTTTTGTCGCGTCGTTGAGCTACCCGACACAGCCAAAGGGCAGCCACGGCACCATACTGATTAAAAATGACAACCCGTCGGGCGACCCGGCGCGCGACCAGTCGGTGTCTATACCGGTTGTATTTAACTAAAGCTGCTCGGTCGTCTTTTTAAGATGCTCGGCGCGCCATCCTATGGCGTTGGCGATAACCTGCAACAACGAGCCGGCCCCCGCAAGCGCAAGGAAGAAGATAACCGACCACGCCCAGGTAAAGACAAAGTACGCAAAGACAACGGCCAGTGCGGCCCAAATCCCAATGCACCACGGGCACTGCAGTAGGTCGGCTATGACGGTCATAAACCCGCTTTTGCGGTCTACAAACAACTCTCTAAACCACAAGGTAATGCGGTCGTAGACAACTAGCCGGGTAATGCGAAAAGTGGCAAACATCATCATAATAGCGTCAAACGGCGACACCTCCACCAAAAAGCCGCCCCGGACCTCCTTCATCTCTAAGAGCGCGGCAACAAGCACCGCAAGAAAAAAGAGGCTAAAAATAAAGTTCCAAACCTTATAAGAGACCGAGTGTCGTGTAGGGTTCATGCCATTTAGTATACACCCTCCACGGTGGGAAACAGCCCCCTATTTTGAGCCTATTTTAGGGCTATT
>CAIWUA010000010.1 GCA_903915735.1 Candidatus Adlerbacteria bacterium | reverse complement strand
CGGTCGGCGCGTTGGCCATGGTGTTGCTGTTGCGCATACCCCACTGGCGCACGGCCTCGCGCACCAGGCGCCAGTCCAAGGTCTCGTGGCGGGGCACGTCTATCTTCATCCCACGCTCCTGCTCGAGTAGGGCAATAGTGTCCTGTGGCAAGATTCCGCGGTCCCACTTGCTGCCCTTGTACGTCTCGTAGGTGCCGCGCTCTTTGGCAAGCAGCGAGCTGGATAGTATCGCGTGGTACGCAATAGCCTCCATCGACTCGTCGCTAAAGCGCACCGCCTCGTCGGTATCAAAGTTGATATCGAGCTTAAACAAGGCATCCATGAGCCCGCGGAGCCCCAGCCCCACCGGGCGGTGGCGCGCATTGCTGCGTTTGGTCTTTTCGGTCGGATAAAAGTTGACGTCGATAACGTTGTCGAGCATGCGCATGGCCACCGGTACGACGCGCGCCACGGCCTCGCGGTCAAAGCGACCGTTTACCACAAAGGCCGACATGTTGATGCTGCCAAGGTTGCACACGGCGGTCTCCTCGGCACTGGTGTTGAGCGTTATCTCGGTGCAGAGGTTCGATGAGTGCACCACGCCAATGTGGTCTTGTGGCGAGCGGATGTTGCTGGGGTCCTTCCACGTAATCCAGGGGTGGCCCGATTCGAACAGCATGGTCAAGTTTTTGCGCCACAGGTCGGCGGCGCGCATCTTTTTGTGGTGGGGGATTGTGCCCTCCTCAGCCATCTGCTCGTAGCGCGCGTAGGCCTCGTCAAACTTGCGACCATAGAGGTCGTGCAGGTCGGGGACATCCGAGGGGCTAAAAAGCGTCCAGTAGCCATCCTCGCGCAGGCGCTTCATAAACAGGTCGGGGATCCACACGGCCGTGTTGAGGTCGTGGGCGCGGCGCCGCTCGTCGCCGGTGTTTTTTCGCAGCTCCATAAAGTCCTCGATGTCGAGGTGCCAGTACTCGAGGTACACCGCAGCGGCGCCGCGCCGGCGGCCCGAGCGGTTAATCGAGATGGTGACGTCATTGGCAATCTTAAGGAAGGGGATCACGCCCTGGCTCTCGACACCGGTCTTCTTAATCAGCGAGCCCGTCGCGCGCACGGGGGTCCAGTCGGTACCCAGGCCGCCCGCATACTTAAGCAGCTGCGCACCGTCTTTGTACTCGTCAAAAATGGCGTGCAGGTCGTCAGGGACCGTCGAAAGGAAGCACGACGACAGCTGCGGCAACGCGAGCCCCGCGTGGTAGAGCGTGGGGGACGACGGCGTGTAGTACATCGACGCCATCACCTCATAAAACTCGATAGCGTAGCGGTTGCGGTCCTCGGGCGTCTTTTCGGCCAAGGCACAGCCCATCGCGATGCGCATCCAAAAGATCTGCGGCGTCTCGAGCAGCTTGCGCGTGCCGTGCTCTTTGGACAGGTAGTTGGCCTGCAGCGTTTGGAGCCCGAGATACTTAAAGTCGCGGTCGCGCTCAATCACGAGTGCATCGGCAAGCTTGGGCAGGTCAAAGGTAAGCATCTCTTTGTCAAACTGGCCTATCTCGACACCGCGATGGACAGCTTTGATGAATGCCTGCTTGTACCCCTCTTCAAGATTTTGGTAGTCGACCGAGCCGATGACCTCGCGGTACATATATTGCAGCAAGAGCCGTGCGGCTACATAGCTGTGCGCCGGGTCACGCTCGATAAGCGAGCGCGTGACCATGATAAGCACGTCGTGGATGTCTTTGGTTTTGATGCCGTCGTACATCTCGGCGCGTACGCGGGCGATAATGGCGGGCACGTCTACCTCGCGCTCGTAGCCCTGGGCCGCCATGAGCAGCGTCTTGGTCAGTTTGGCCTCGCTAAAGTTCTCTTTAGAACCGTTGCGCTTGAGGATACCTAGCTGGTTGTCGGTTATCAGTTCGGCGACTTCGGCCTTTTTTTCTTGGCGGATCTTGTCGTGCTCGTAGCGGTAAATGATGTACGACTTGGCGACGGTAAAATAGCCGCGCTCCATCAAAGCGGTCTCGACGAGGTCTTGGATATCCTCAACGGTCGGCATAAAGGCCGTGTTGCCAAACTTTAGGTCGATAGCATCGACGACCGCGCGCGTAATATCGATAGCGTCGTTGTCGTGGCTGTCACCTAGGGTTGCGGCAAAGGCCTTTTGCACCGCGATGGTGATGTTTTTCGGGACAAAATCTGCGATCTCACCGTTGCGCTTCTTAACCTTTTGAGTGATAGCCATACAGGGGGTGCTTATGAATAATATTTTTTAGAGGAAATTCAATTATACGTCGCCGGAGCGCTCCCAAGACCTGTGCATAAGCCATTGCGATACTAAATTCATCAAAACGCAACAGTTTTGCGCAAAAAATACAAAAATAGCCCTAAAATAGGCT
>CAIWUA010000009.1 GCA_903915735.1 Candidatus Adlerbacteria bacterium | reverse complement strand
TATAACTAGTTGTTCGTTGTGTCCACGTAACGCCGCCGTCGGTGGACGTATAGACGTATCCGGCTACTGCCGCAAGTTTGGTGCCGTCGGCCGAGGAGGCAACACTGGTCCAGGCACGTTGGCCGGATCCGTTTTGTTGCGTCCAAGTAGCGCCGCTATCGGTGGACGTGTAGATATAACCCGCAGGCACTGTCGCCGCCAGCTTGGTGCCGTCGGCCGAGGAGGTGATGCTATTCCAGTTTTTTATACCGGAAGAAACTTGTGGCGTCCACGTAACACCACTATTGGTAGAAGTATAGATATAGTCTCCATATACTACCGCCACCAACTTGGTGCCGTCGGATGATGAAGTTATCCCCGTCCAGTTGCGCGTGCCAGAGCCACTTTGCTGGGTCCAACTTGCGCCACTATTGTTAGAGGTGTAGACGTAGTCGTTGGGCACTATTGCTACCAACTTGGTGCCGTCGGCCGAGGAGGCGAGAGCATACCAACTGTTCCCGCCGGATCCTTTTTGTGGAGTCCATGTGGCGCCGCTGTTTGCAGAGGTGTAAATGTAATCACCTAATGCGGCAAGCTTGGTGCCGTCGGCCGAGGACGTGATGCCAAACCAACCACTTGTGCCGGCGGCGGTTTGCTGGGTCCAGCTTGCACCGCCGTTGGCAGAGGTGTAGATATAACCTCCAATTGCTGCCCCTGCGAGTTTTGTGCCATCGGCCGATGAGGTGAGCTTGTACCAACTATGTGAGCCGGCGGCGGTTTGTTGGGTCCACGCGGGAGGCGCACCTTGATAGAGGACACCAGACGGTCCACTCACTCTGCAAGAATTTGTGTCAACAGGATTTGCACTATAGGTTACCGTACTTGCGCCCCCCGACAAAACTGATTGTGGGGTTGCACTTATAACAATCGGGGAAGGAGCAATGGTCACATATCCGTCGGCACCATTGCTACCGCCACCACCGCCGCACCCGCCGGTACCGCCGGTGCCATACGAGGTTCCGTTGCTGCCCGCGCCGCCACCAGCACAATACACACCACCGCCGCCACCGGGTCCGCCGCTCGGAGAGCCTCCCCCGCCGCCACCGGGCCACGTGCCTCCGCTACCACCGGTAGCAGTAAGCGAGACAAAGGACGAATTACCTCCTGCAGAGCCGCTTACCGGGTTTTGACAATACCCACTGCCGCCGAGGCCATGAGTCCCCACCACAACTGTGTAGGTAGTACCCGGCGTGACACTAACGAGCTGGTTTTTTATGATACCTCCCGAGCCACCACCACCACCTTTATAGGCATCCCCGGCACAGGCGTTGATAGTCCACCCGCCCTTCGCACCACCACCGCCTGCACCGACAACGGTTACCAACGCTTGTGTGACCCCGAGGGGCGCTGTCCAAGAGCCGTTGGCGTTATAGGTCAACACCGCCGCCGACTGCGAGCCGCTTGCCATCGAGAGTACCGGCGAGTGCGATAGACCGCTGCCGCCGACATAGGCAAAGACCATCAGTAACGAAAGGCCTAACACTATAAACGCCCGCCGTTGTGTGGTGTGCATGCAGTGTTATTGTACCCCTGCAAAAAGACGGAGTTTTTCGGCTATAAACACCTCGAGTTTCTGCTCGACCGGCGCCAAAAATTTGTACGGCGCGGTCTCATCGGGTATTGCGGCCAAACTATCGCGCAACCCGTCACGGTAGGCGACCCGAAACTCGGTGTTGATATGCACAATAGCGACACCTGCCGCGATACACGCTCGGACATCCTCGGCGGTGTTGCCCGATGCGCCGTGCAAAACGAGCGGCAGCCCGACGGCGGTCGAAATTTCTTTAACCCGCTCGGGGTGGAGCCGCGGCTCGGCCGCGTTTTTGAGCATGCCGTGCACGTTGCCGACCGCCGGCGCAAAACAATCGACGCCGGTTGCGCCGACGAACTTTTTTGCATCATCAACGGTGGTCAAATTGTCTATCGTGACGCCCTCGGGCAGCGCGTCGAGCTGTTTACTCGAGGTACCGATGTACCCAAGCTCGCCTTCTATCAACACATCCCTGCCTGAGTTGCGTGCATACTCAACCACGGCTTTGGTCATATTTATATTTTCATCCATCGGCAACTTGGCGCCGTCGACAACAATAGAGTCGACGCCGCTGTCCACTGCCTCTTTGGCTTTTTGCAAGCTGTAGGTATGGTCGGCGTTTAAATAGAGTTGCACCCCCTCCTTTATATACGCATCAATGATCCCCCGCGCCTCAAGCAAAGTAAAGTGCTCGCGCTCACCTTCTGATAAGCCGATTATCGCGGGCAGCCCCGTCTCTTTAACCGCCAAGGCAATGGCGTGCAACTGGTTAGAGTCACTGATATTAAAATGCCCCACGGCCTTGCCGGCTGCTTTGTACTCCCCAACCACCTCGCGCAAAGATTGCATAGTGTAAGTATACCCCGTAGTAGAGCTTCGCTTCACTACAGGGTATATACTAGTAATTATATGGACTTCTTTGCGGTGGGCGACCTGGTGGTAGACGCGTTTATCAGGCTCAAGGACGCGCGCGTGCACTGTAATATCGACAACGAAAACTGCGAGATATGCATGCGCTGGGGCGACAAAATCCCGTTTGAGTCATCGACGATAGTGCCCGCCGTGGGCAACGCGGCCAATGCGGCCGTGGCGGCCGCGCGGCTTGGCTTACCGTCGGCCTTGCGTGCCTACGTGGGCGGCGACCAATGGGGGGCGCAGTGTGTCGCCAGTTTGGCGGCCGACCAAGTGTCGACCGACTATGTCGAAAAGCAAGCAGACAAAAAAACCAACTACCACTACGTGCTGTGGTACGAGGGCCAGCGCACTATTTTGGTCAAACACGAAGAGTTTGCCTATGCCGTGCCTGCCGTTGCCGATGCGCCAAAATATTTTTATCTCTCGTCGCTCGGCGAAAACTCGCTTGCCTACCACGGTGCATGGCTCGAGCAGTTAAAAAAATGGCCGCAGACTAAGCTTGCCTTCCAACCCGGGACCTACCAGATGAAGTTTGGCAAAGAGGCGCTCGCCGAGATCTATCGGCAGACGTACATCTTCTTTTGCAATAAAGAGGAGGCTGAGCGCATTCTAGGTATCGAGCCAACGCAAGATATAAAAAATTTGCTGACACAAATTAAAGCGCTCGGACCAAAAGTGGTCGTCGTGACCGACGACGTACGCGGCGCCTACGCGCTCGACGAGCAAAATAATTTTTGGAAGGTGCCGCGCTACCCCGACCCGCGCCCGCCGTACGAGATCACCGGCGCGGGCGACGCCTTTGCCTCGACCACTGTGGTGGCGCTTGCACTCGGCAAAGATTTAAAAGAGGCGCTCAAATGGGGCGCGACCAATGCCTCGGCCGTGCTGCAAGAGATAGGCGCACAAAAAGGATTGCTCAACCGCTCACAGCTTGAGAAAAATCTCGCCAACCCACCCGCGCCGTTTGACGTCACCCCGTTATAAAAATATCCCCGAGCTTTCGCTCGGGGATTTTGTTACTCGCGGCTAAACGTATGCCGCCCAATGGTGACGACCGGGATCAGTGCGGCGTGCCACTGCTGGCCGGACGCATCGGAGGTCTTGGGGTTGTAAAAGTAGCGTGCGAGCTTGTATTGCTCGGGTGCCACATACTGCCCAGCCACGACTCTCCATGCCACATAGAACGCCTGCCGCAACGCATGACTCTGCACAGCGGGTGGCACAGGGTTTCGCACCGGCCCCGCAAATTGCGACACAAAGCCTTTTTTTGTTTTTGTCTGCTTGTACACGACGTCGCACAGCGAGCCGCGACCAAAGTCAGGCCGGTTGTCGAGGTAGCGTTGCCACGCCACCCATGCAACCAAGTACTGGCCTTCGAGCGGCTCGCCGCGCGCCTCGGTGTACACAAGGTCACGCAAGCACTTGACGTTTTTCTCCAGGTCGGCAAGTCGAGTCTCGTATTGACCCGACATACCGACAACCGGCCGCGGACGCGGCAACGGTACCGACTCGGGTTGACCGTTATACAGAAGCGCTGCCAGGACAAACACAAGCCCAAACAGCACTAAGGCGATAATCCGCATAGCACAAGCTCCTTATTTACATGTTCAGACTGCCGCCCATTGTACACCCAAACAGGGTATTTGTCAATACCCTGCGGTTTGGCTGGCGGCACCCATACTTATGAAGGCATTTACCAGCGGATTTTCGTTAAAAGCGGCCTGCCAAATCTGCAGACCAAACCACAACGCCACCGACCCAACCAGCAACAAGCCGATGTAGCTGCGCACATACGAGTCGAGTATCGTCGCTTGTCCTCGGGTAATCATTGTTGTTTACGGGCGTGCGCCTTTTCTATCGCTTTACTAATCGCGGTCGTACCAAGCCCATAATACTCCAATAATTCCCCCGGCTCGCCCGATTGGCCAAACTTATTTTTGACCGCCACAAACTCTATCGGCGTTGGGCACTCTGCAGCCAACACTTCGGCTATGGCACTCCCCAACCCGCCCGCCGCTTGGTGCTCCTCGACGGTTACCACGGCACCCGCGGCGCGGGCAGCAGCAACGACCGACTCAACATCAAGCGGTTTGATGGTGTGGATGTTTATTACTTCAACCGGCACGCGATGCTCGAGCTCTTTGGCAGCTACAAGTGCGTTGTACAAGAGCGGCCCCGTGGCAAACACCACCACCTCGGCGGCGTGCTCCGAGCTCCATACTGTTTGTGCTTTGCCAAACTCAAACGGCGTTTCGGCGGTCGTCATGGTTGGCGTTGCCGCGCGACCGAGCCGCACATACACCGGCCCTGCGTGCGCCGCGGCGGCACGGGTTGCTTTGCGAGCCTCTTCGGCATCGCATGGCGAAACGACCACCATGTTGGGCAACACGCGCATCAGCGCGATATCCTCGAGAGCTTGGTGTGTTGCGCCATCGGGGCCAACACTCAGGCCGGCGTGCGAGCCGATAATTTTGACCGGCAGTTGATTAAGCGCGATAGTGGTGCGGATCTGCTCGTTGTTGCGGCCGGGGCTAAAAGTCGCGTATGAGGTAATAAACGGGACCTTACCTACAGCAGCGAGCCCCGCGGCCACCGTGGCCAAATTTTGCTCGGCGACGCCCAGCTCGACATAGCGCTCGGGATACTTTTCTTTAAACGGCAATACGCGCGTCGACTCGGCCAAGTCGGCACACAAGACGACGACGTTGGGGTTTGAGTCGCCTAACTCGAGCAGCGCCTTACCAAACCCGTCACGGGTCGCCTCCATAGCCTTGGCGACGGAGGCCGTTGGCTCAAAAATATCTTCTCTTAATTTTGCGTCGGAGTTTATCATGGTTAATTACTGCCAACCCAGTACGTGTTGGGGCCGCCTATTGGACATGCTGTAAGAGCCGCGGCGGTGCTCTTGGATGCGGGGGCCGCATTCTCAAGATTAACCGACAGGGTGTAACTTTGGTTGTTGTTGTAGGTGCAGTAGTGATACAGGTGGCAGTTGGCCGTGGTGCTGCAATTACCCAAATCGACATTAGTAGGGTCAACAGGCACTTTGGCGAGATAGTTTGACGACACGAGCGATGACCAGCACGCCGCTGAGCTCCACATATCGTGCGTACCAACCGAGCAGATGGTATTAGGATCGGGAAAGGCCGCGTGCTCGGCATAGTAAACCTCGAGTACGCCCGATATGGTATCTACGTCTTTGATGCGCTGCGCGTCGCGCGCCTTAACCCGCGCACCGCTAAGCGACACCAGCACTATCGACGCCAACAGGCCGATGATCCCGATGACCACCAACACTTCGATAAGCGTAAAGCCGCGCGAGTAGTGTTTATTCATGTTCGCTTGTTATTTTACCGCGCAAAGTGCGGAGCTCGTGTAAAAACTTTTTAGCCTCCTCTTTAGTCGGCGGCTTGCCGTGCCACCGGTAATCAAATTCTATCTCCTTAACGCCTTTGCCGGGGATGGTGTGCGCGATAATGACCGTCGGCTTTTCGTAGATAGCCTTAGCTTGGTTGATGGTCGAGATAATAGCCGCCACATTGTGGCCGTCGACCTCGAGCACGTGCCAATTAAACGCCTCGTACTTGGCGCGCAAACCCTCGAGCGGCATCACCTGCTCGGTGTAGCCGTTAATTTGTATGTTGTTGCGGTCGATAATCGCCGTAAGGTTGCCGAGGCGGTTGGCGCCCGCAAACATCACCGACTCCCACACGTTGCCCGCGTCGTGCTCGCCGTCGCTTAGGCAGCAGTAGATGCGAAACTTTTTACCGTCCATGCGCGCGCCGAGCGCCATCCCCGCCGCCTGGCCGAGCCCCTCGCCGAGCGGCCCCGAGGTTGTCTCGAGCCCCGGCAAACGCAGGCGCTCGGGGTGGCCTTGCAGGCGCGAGCCAAATTTGCGCAGGGTTAAACACTCTTCGACCGGGAAGTAGCCCGCATGCGCCATCGCCGCGTACCGCACCGGCGCAATGTGCCCGTTGCTCAGCACCAAGCGGTCGCGCTCGGCCCAGTCGGGGTGCGCCGGGTCGTGATTGAGAATATTAAAATAGAGCGCCGCAAAAATATCGGCCATGCCCAAGGGCCCTGCCGTGTGCCCCGAGCCGGCCGCCACCAGCATCTCGATAATCGTGCGGCGTATAGCCGCAGCACGCTCCTCTATACGCAAGACGTCAACATCACTGAGCATTAGCTTCAGTATACAGTGCCTTATAGGCCGCCGGTACGTCGTCTGTGGCAAAAATAGCCGACCCGACAATAAGCCGCGTCGCGCCCGCAGCCACCAGTTGCTTAACATTATCAAGCCGAACCCCACCGTCTATTTGTATAGGCAACAGCGGGTACCGACGGCGCAACCGCTCGATAAGAAAGACGGCCTTTTGCGACAGCGGCTCGCCCTGTTTGCCGATATGCTCGGCGCCCATCACCTGCACAAAGTCGTACTGCTCCTCAAACGTCAAAAGCTCATCCGGCGAGCCAAGCGCCTCGAGCGCAACGCCCACCTGTACACTAAACGAGCCCGACTCCTCGTTAAGCTCGATAAGGTGCTGCGCGGCGGCGGCGGCAGTTTTTGACCGGGCGTGCACCACTAGGCGCGAGGCCCCCGCGTGGACGTAGTCCATCATCACCGCTAGTGGGTCCTCGACCATCAGGTCAAACTCAAAGTCGAGCTCCTCCCATAGCGGCAGCCCGTGCTCTTGCTCGATTATTTTGGCAAACTGGGCGCCGTCTTTGTACGGCCATGTTTTGCCATGAGCAAAGTGTCCGTCGACAATATCGATTTGCGCGTGGCGGGTTACGTCGCGCAGCAGCGTAAGGTTGGCCTCGAGATTCTTCCACGACGTGGGCAGTACTGCGGGTATTATCTCTATTTTTGCTTTGTCACTCATACAAAATTATTTAAAATTGTCTGCTTCGATAGCGGCTATCTTTTTTTGGCGGCGTACATCGCGCTCGGCGGCACCAAACGGCGTTATTAAAAATAACTCAACCAGAGCCTCGGCCTGCGCCGGGTCGAGTGTGTCGGCCGAAAGTGCCAGCACGTTGATATCGTCACGAGCGCGTCCGTGTGTTATCTCCTCGGCTTTATACCCCACCGTCGCTCGCACGCCGCGCACCTTGTTGGCGACCACATCCATCCCCACACCCGAGCCGCACACCAAAATACCGCGCGCACCCAAGTGGCCGGCAACGCCTTGTGCCACCTTAAGCGCATAGTCGGGGTAGTCGTCGTCCGTGTCGAGCGCGTGCGGGCCACAGTCGGTGACGTCGTGACCGCGCGCAGCCAGCTGTTTGTACAACAGCCCCTTGAGCCCAAACCCGCGGTGGTCCGCGCCGATAAAAATCTTCACCCCTTTATTTTACCCTATCGAGCCGGCTTTCTTTACATGTCGTACCAGGGTGTGGGTGTAGCCCATTTCGTTGTCGTACCAGGCCAAGACTTTGACCAGGTTACCGCCGATGACGCGGGTCATGCCAAGGTCGGCCACCGAGCCGTAGGTCGAGCCGATGATGTCGCTCGACACCAGCGGCTCGTCTGTGACCGCAAAGACGCCCGACCACTGTGGGCTCTGCGCCGCCTCGGTAAGGAGTTTGTTTACCTCTTCGACACTGGTGTCGCGCTTGGCGATAAAGGTCACATCGGCAATCGAGCCTGCCGGCACCGGTACACGCAAACTAATGCCGTCAAACAATCCCTTAAGTTTGGGGTACGCCTGTGTTACGGCAACGGCTGCGCCTGTCGAGGTCGGCACAATATTTTGCGCGGCGGCGCGGCCCTCTTTTAAATCTTTTTTAGACGGGCCGTCGACCAGCGCTTGGCTGGCGGTGTAACCGTGCGTCGTACTCAGCACCGCCTTTTCTATCCCGATAGCCGCGTCAAGTATAGCGATAAGCGGACTCGCCGCGTTGGTGGTGCAGCTGGCGTTAGACGACAGCGGCGAGCCTTTAAGCGACTCTTCGTTAAGACCCATAAGCACGGTGACGCCAGTAACCGGCGCACCGGCCTCGTCGGCGCCGTCTTTGGCGGGGGCCGATATCACCACGCGCTTGGCGCCGGCGGTAAGGTGCGCCTTAGCTTTGCCAAAATCGGTAAAAAATCCGGTTGACTCGACAACCACATCGACACCAAGCGCGCCCCACGGCAGTTTGGCCGGATCCTTTTCGCTACACACAACCACGCGCTTGGCACCCAGCATGAGCGCGCCATCAGCGACGCTCACCTGCCCGGGAAAGTCGCGGTATACCGAGTCGTGGCGCAGCAAATAGGCCAGCGCGTTAATATCGCCAAGGTCGTTGATAGCGACAAGGTCGATGTCGGGCTCGTGCACGCTTGCGCGCACAAACGCCCGCCCGATGCGCCCAAACCCGTTGATAGCAACCCGTATAGCCATATCAATTTAAAAAGAAACCGGGAGCACAAGCACATCGCTACTGCCGCTCTTGTGGACCACCAAAGCGCCCGGTGTGCCCGCCTTTGGAGAAGTAAAGGTAATTGTCACCGTAAAAGGCTTTAACGCCCCTTGCGGCAACCCGGGGTCATTTTTTTCTTGTGCAGAGACGGTGGCCGCTACCTCGCCCGTATTGGCAACCAGCTCGATGGTAAGCCTCCCGCTTTTGTCGTACCAATTTTCTGCAGCTCTCCCCGTTACGGTTATAGGAGAAGTGCCAAGTATGGCCGCCGGCGGCAAATCAACCTGTACCTGATTACCAACCAATGGCTGGTTGCCGACATACTCGACAAAGGTCTTGCCAAACGGCACGTGGCACGTGCGAGGAAAAGTCCCCGCCACCGCATACTGATGACTGCATTCAAAAAAAGTGGTCGGCAGCGGCCCGCGCGGTATCGAAGCGTAGAGCGCCCACGCCCCCGCAGCCACAAGGACCACAACCGCAACACCGGCTGCCATGTACTGCCACTTATACATCAAGGATCGTAGTTTCATATACGTTTTTACCTGCTTACGCTTCTTTTTTATAGTACCACTCTTTGTCATCGCGATTTTTAGATCTCAATAAACATGGGGACGAGTGATATGGTGGCGGTCATGCTCACCGACCCACACGTAAGCGTAAATACAGACGGGCTGTTGATAGTGGCCGTCGAGGAGACCGAGCTGGTTACGTTGTCGGTGGGAGATATGGTGAGCGGCGTAAACCCGCTCGGGCCGGTAATGGTGCATGAGGATGGCGGTGTGAGGACCTTCCAGGTAAAGGTGACCGGCGTGGCCACACCCCTGCGCGCACGCACCGGCAAGACGCTAAAGGTAACCAACGTGGGGAGCGGCGCGCCAATAACAATCGATTGCGAACCCGAGCCCGACGGACAACTCAGTTGATAATTCCCCACCCCCACCGTTGCAGTACCACTGGGGGCGCCGCCGGTACTAAAGTTGACCCCCGCCGACGTGCCGCCACCGGGGCAGCACCACGAGAGTATTGCAGTGCCGCCCGGCTGCACCGTGGCCGAGTTGGTGTCAAAGACACATTGCGACGAGCACGAGTTGGAAGCAGTGCCCACGCCGGTTGCGCACGGCTGCCCCGCAGACACCTTTGCGGTGACCGAGGTTGCCGCTCCTCCGACCGTGCAGGCAAGGGTGTAGGTGGTGTCGGTATATACCGGCAGACTAACCGACGGCGTCGTCGAGGGTACCGTGTTGGTATTTGCCGG
Organism: Candidatus Adlerbacteria bacterium; assembly: GCA_903915735.1. Classification (GTDB taxonomy): domain Bacteria; phylum Patescibacteriota; class Minisyncoccia; order Phycocordibacterales; family SBAW01; genus GWA1-54-10. Next base: position 10,347 of record CAIWUA010000009.1, on the reverse strand, counting down.
TAAGATACTCCCTCCAGAGGAAGAGGAGACGTTGCACGAGTTGGCATCAGCGCCCGGTGCAGACCAGGTAAAGTACGCTCTGTCGCCCGGATTAAGGTACGCAGGAGTCGAGCCCGACGAGCAGCTGGTCCCCGCTGCATTACATGCGATGAGCAAGAGCGCCGCATCACCGACCGTAATGGTCCTAGAGGCGCTGATCGTCGCAGTGGTACTTTCGGGGGCAAGACACATGAGCGTGTAGGTCGATGTCTTGTAGAGCGGCCCCACAATGAGCGGATTATTCGGGTCGCTACTTCCACTCGAAAAGTCGGTAACCCCCACGCTATTAAACGTAAGGTGAAAGCCGTTCGTCCCGTACGCGCCGATGTAGGCGGCCGGATGCCAATAGCCGTAAGTATCGGCCGCACCAAACGCACTTGGCGCAAGCTGTTGCCCGTCGACAAAGTAGACGTCGGAGAGTTGGCCGTCGAAGTAAGCCCCCTGCGACGGCAGCGTGCCTATGTTGTGTTGGATGACACTGTTTATGGTGGTCAAAAAGTTTTGCGTAGGATAGTTTGCCGTCGAGAAAGAAGTTACCTGCGAGCCGTTGATGTACAATTTGACGCGGTCTGATGGAACCGGCTGAGTCGTGTCAATTGCGACCACTATGTGTATCCAGGCCGATGGGTCGCGGAATACTTGCGTTGTATCGAGCTGGAACTGATACCCTCCGTTGTACTGGTATACCTCTATACCGTCGTTTGGCATAAAGGCGACACCATCTTCGCCAGACCCGGCTGGCCCCGCCTCGAATATTTTCATAAGGCTGCCCAATTGCCCGCGTTTGACCCATGCACTAAAGGTCCAGGTTGTTTGGTTGCCCGCAGCGGTAAACGTTTTACTTAGGTACGCGCCGCTTGCCGCATCAAACTTAAGCGAGTTGCCTATGGTAGCGGCCCCCGGCGCGTAGGCGAGTTTAAACGGCGTGTCGGCAAACGCAACATAGGCATAGGAGTCGGTGCTGTAGTTAACGTTAGTGTAACTGCCGGTGCGGATCTTAAACCCGTTGGCGAGAAAGTCTATAGGGCAGTTGGCGCCGTTGCAGCTCCCGTCGTTGTTTTCAGCCAGCGCCGCATTGGGGAAGAGCATGTGTGTTGCCGGATTGCCGGACGGGTCTCGTGTGGTGTCGTAGGTGTTCCACTTAGTGTTGGCGTCGTTCCTGCTGATGTCTTTGATCATCACAAACTTTGGCTTAAAGCCGGTGTAGACAAACGGGCCGTCGGCCGAGTTGTTGGCAATGTAGACGCCAGACTTTTGAAAGCCTTCGCGATTACTAAAGACATAGGCCACATACTGCGCGTTGCCGGCGGCGGCCGGGTAGAGGTTAAGCTCGGCCACCAACACCTGGTTGCCGCCGCCGTTTGCCGTGATGTTGAGCCGGTAGTAACGGTAGCTTGCCTGACTCGCCGATGGGACAAAAAATGTCTTTGCCTCGGCGGCTGTATTCCAAGCGATGTTCGTCTCGGTATCCAACGGTGCTGACCAATTGACGCCATCAGTACTGCCCACGAGCGTCCAGCTTATAGGGTCGTAGGTTTGGTTGGTCGAGTTGTATTTGGTGACCGCATACGCGGCTATCGTTTTGCCGCTGCCGAGGTCGGCCTGCAGCCACTGTGTCGGTGATATAACTCCTCCTGCGCCCGAGGTGACGGAGGTCGAGTTCCAGTACGTGTTTATATTTTTGTCCCCTGCCTGGTATGCCGGGTAGCTGCCGCTCCAAACGCTCGAGGCCGACACGCTTACCGAGCCCGTTGTAGCGCCGGTCATGGTAGGTATTGCGTCGGTCGAGGTCGCTATATTGTTGAGCCCCGAGCCGCCGTTTTGGTTGCCGACGGTAAATGTCGCGGTGCTTGCAACCGGCGTCGACCACAAATTGAGCTCGCTAATGATACCGTCGAGTCCGCTCGAGGTCTTGGTAATGCGCACGCGGTAGTAGCGGTAGCTCGTGCGGTTGGCCGCCGGGACCACAAACGTGCGCGTACTTGGGTAGCCTACCCAGCTGGCGCCCACCTCGGTATCGAGCGGTGTCCAGGTACTGTTGTCGTTGCTACCGTCAAAGGTAAAGTCGGTTGGATTATAGTAGCCGTTGCTACTGTAGGTAGTGATGGTATATGCACCGACCGTTTTGGGGCTGCTACCAAAGTCGACCTTGAGCCACTGTGGGGTGCCGCTGTTGGGATACCCAACAACCCCGTTATAAGCCTGCCAATAGCTGCCGACATTTTTGTCCCCCGCATACCAGGCGGGCTGGTACTCGATAGAGCCGCTCATGGTGACCCCGGCAGTGGTCACGCCGGTCATGGTTGGGATAAGGTCGGCGGCAAATGGCGAAAGCGTGTTAGTTTTGGCGTCGGTCGTGTTGAGCTTGAGGAAGCTCCCCCCGCCGAGCGCCGAGCTCCAGGCAAACCAGTCGCCCGGTTGGTCGGTGCGCTTGGCCAAAATAAAGTCGGGCGATGTGCCAAGATTGTGCGCCACCGACTGTGTTGCAGCGCCGTTGCCGGAGTAGGCGACAATGTCGACACCTGCCAATGACGAGCGGCTCCACACCCACGCAACATACGGCGTGTTTTGCGCGTTGACATTGCCGCTCGCACCCGAGCCCGCGGCGCAGCTGCCGCCGACCGTAAAGCCGTTGGTATTAAATGCGGTCACGGTGCCGTTGATGTCGTTTTGCGTCTGCGCACTTTGGTCGTTGCTAAAGAGGTCAAAGGTAGCTCCGCGGCCAGAGTCGACAATGGTATTCCAGTTAGTAGTGATGCGGTTTTTGATCCACACCAGGTCGGGCTGAAAGTTGAGCGGTATAGTTTGCGATCCGCCGCCGGCCGCGAGTGCGTTAAACCCGGTCGGTGGCGCGTAGTAAAAGTACCCGCCCGCCGACGAGTAGTACGCGCTCCCCGCTCGCCCCGCCTGGCCAAAGTTGGCAAGTATAGTACCGGCCCCCGCATACGCAGACATGGCAAATACTTTTGTTGTCCCGGTAATGCCGGTGCTGTATTGCGGGCTAGTGCCCGCGCTCGGGTTCCCGCCGCCAAGCCAGGTGCCGTTTCGGCCAAACCAAATTTTGCCGGCATCCATATCGACGGCAACCATGTACACGTCTCCAACCGCTGTGGTGTTAGACGTTGCGGTGCAAACGCCGCTCATATAGGTGCAGCTCCCCCACGGATAGTAGGCATACTCGTTGGCGAGAGATCCTAATACATTACTGGTACTTGTTTGTTTAGCTGCGTCGGCAATACCGACCGAGACAGGATACTGGCTGGTCATCTTATACTCTGCGTACCATTTACCACTGCTAAAGCTGCCCGTGCTGTAGACATAGTCACTTGTCCAGCTGTTGGTCTGTGAGGTCGCATCGAAGTTGCTGTTGGAGAGCGCCATGTACTGCCCCTTATTGACCGGGTCGAGGCTCTGTACGCCGCCGGTGCCGGTGTACGCCTTGGCATCAAAGTACTGGTTGGGTTTGGCGGCGGCAGGCGCACTCAAGTTATTGGTCGAAAGCGCTTTGTACCCGCTCGGCGGCTGGTAGGCAAAGTAGCCACCCGACCCCGCACCATAAAAGAGGCTCTTGTCGTCGCTCATGTGCAGCAACACCACCGTGTTGGCGTCGCTGCTGTAGGCGCTTGTGGGCGGAGTAAAGCTGCTCGTCCAACGCGCGACGTTGCTGATGCGCACTTCGTCTAAATAGCCTTGGTAGTAGCCGCCGCCTTGGTACCACCGGCCGAGCACCAGCGGCCACGGTGATGCCCACGATGCAGTCATGGTCCCCGATGACACTTGATTACCGTCGCAAAAAGTCTTGAAGGTATTCCCTGTTCGGACAACAGCGAGATGATACCACTTGAAGTTGGCTTGGACGCCATTACAAATCGGCTGCGCCGCCACATCCCACCCTCCACCGGTATACGAACCGTAAAAGAGAAACTGGCTCCCGTTTTGATATATGCCGTACGGGATGTAGCTGGTGTTACTGTCGCGATTGAGCAACCCGACACCCGCAGGCAACGCCGTGGGGTACGCCCACAGGTCGATCGTGTAGTCGCCTGCCATGTTGAGCTCGGGAGTCTGCGGAGTCGTGAGCCAGCTATTAACCACACTACTGTTAAAGTACGCACTCGACGGGCCAAACTTGTAGGCAGCCGCCGATGGTTGTACCGTGCCGGCGATAGCCATCGTACGGTTGTAGCTCGACGAATCGGCAAACGTGGTTGTTTGTCCTCCGCCCTGTCCAAAACTGACCGCACTCTTGTACGAGTAGTTAGCAATCGATGGCCAGCCACCGGCAATGGTGCCAATAGGCAACACACTGCCGTCGAGCGGGTTTGGGGTAGCGCTGCTGTACAGCCCAAACTCGGTGAGCGCAAGGTAGTAGGTAGGTGCGGCCGTGGTGCCCGCACCACCGACAAGCAGCCGGTAACACTGGTAGCTCGTCCTGTTTCCTGCGGGGACGGTAAAATATCGCACTTGGCTGGCTATGGTCCACGCAACGTTAGTCTCGGTATCGAGCGTCACCCAATTGATGCCGCTCGAGGTGCACGTGTTCACGTCATTACTGCCTTGGAGATTAAAGTTAATAGGTTCGTAGCCTATCGAGTCGTTTGCCTTTAACGAGTACGAGGCGACGGTTTGAGTATTGCCTGCGCCAAAATTTACTCGCAACCAATCGGGCGAGCCGGGGCTGGGCACGTGGCTGTAGGTGTACCACTTAGTATTGTTTGTCCAGTCTGCGGCACGCCACGGTTCGTAGCCGGTGGTCCAGTAGGTCGAGGCGTCCATGGTGACGCCGCCCGTGGTCGGCCCGGTCATCTGCGGGATAAGGCTGTTGCCGTTTTGCCAGACGCCGTTTCGAGAGGCATACAGGTTGCCGGTGTTAGCGTCGTAGGCAAAGCCAATGACATCGCCCATCGTGTAGGCCGACACGGTAGACGGGATAACGTTGCCGCTGTTGTATACCACCCCGTTAGCCGCGTACCCAAAACCGGCGTCATTGTTATGTCCTGCATACACGTGGTTGCCAAAGCCGCTGTTCGAATCTTTTTCCACACCATTAATAGTGTTGCCGTCGGCCCAGGTGACAGGCGTCACCTCCCAATACCACTTGCCCGAGCTAAGCTGCCATCCCGGCGTAGCCGCCCACGAGTTGCCGCCGTTTACCGCCAAACCGCCGGCCTGTATGTTTGCTTTAGAGGTGTAGGTGTAGGTCTGGTTAAGTGTCGCAAAGTTGTTGGTCGGGGCATCAACCACCTGATCGGTTGCCGAGACACCCGCAACCGTAAAGGTGTGTCCAAGGCCGGATGAGTCGGTACCTAAACTCAAACTGTTTTGATAGTTGAGATAAAACCCGTCGGTGCCATAGGTGCCGGCGTAGGCCTTGGGCTTCCAAAACCCGCTGCTGTCGGCTGCGCCGAAGTTGGACGCCGCAAGCTGCTGACCATCGACCATGTAGGTGTCGGCCAAAAACTCATCGGCATATACTCCCCAGTCGGGCATGTACCCCAGGTACATCGAGGCCGTCGAGGTGTCGATTGGGAAGGCGTAGTTTTGGGTCGGAGGGTTGCTGGTGACCCATGACGTTACTTCTTGCCCGTTGACGTAGGCGCGGATGCGGTTGTTGGCGTTTGCTTGTGTGGTGTCTACCGCGACAACTACGTGGTACCACGCCGACGGGTCGCGAAAGACCTGCGAGGATATCTTCCAGTTAGTGTTGTTGCCGGTGACCCCCAACTGATCAGAGGTGTTGAAATAAATCATAAGCGCGCCGGCATCGCTGTTGCTACCGTTGTATCCGCCGAAGATAGGCTTAAGCGCCGCAAGCTGCCCGCGCTTAACCCACGTGCTAAACGTCCACGTGGTGGAGTTGCCCGATGACGCCGGACGATACGACAACGACATGTTTGATGTACTCGAATCAAACCTCAACGAGTTTGGTATCGAGTAGCCGTTAGCCGTTGCTGACGCTTTAAACGGCACGTCGGCAAACGCCATATAGACATAATTGTTTTGGTTGTTGTTGGTGTTCCAATATCCGGCACTGCGCACCTTAAACCCGTTACTCGAAAAGTCGACCGGGCAATTGGTGCCGGCGCAATACCCGTCGCCGTTCTCTACAAGAGAACCGTCGGGATATATGGTATCGATAACGGGGTTGCCCAACGGGTCGCGCGTGCTGTCATATACGGTCCAATGTGTATAGCTGTTGCTGACACTGGCGTCTTTAATCATTACAAACTTCGGCTTAAAGCCGGTGTAGACAAACGGTCCGTCGGTCGAGCCGTTGCCAACATACATGCCCGACTTTTGAAAGCCCTCGCGGTTGCTAAACAGGTAGGCGACGTAGCTGGCCCCCAGTGTGTTGGCACTGTTGGTGGTGTTGTTTGTAACCGCAAAATTGCTCGCAGTCGGCACGCCGCGCGCCGGCCACAAGTTGAGCTCGGACATAAGTACCTGATTGGCACCGCCGTTTGCTATGACATTAATGCGGTAGCATCGATACGACCCTTGGTTGGCTGCCGGTATATAAAAGGTCTGCGGCTGTGCCGTTATCCATGACGGAGTCTCAAAATCAAGCACGGTAAAGAGTGCCCCGCTCGAGGTGCAGCTGTTTGCATCGTTTGACCCGTACAGCGTAAAACTGGTCGGAGCATATACGATGTTGCCGGTATACGGAGTAATCGTGTACGCCCCCACCGTCTGGGCATTATTGGCCCCAAAGTCCACCTGCAACCATTGGGGCGAGGTGGTCGACAGATAGGTAAACGTCGTCGAGTTCCAATAGTTGGCGGTATTTTTATCGCCCGCGTACCAAGCCGGATAGCCGCTGCTATATATAGTAGAGGCCGACATGGTGACGCCGTTAGTCGTCGGGCCGGTCATGGTCGGGACAAGGTCGTTGGTAAACGGCGAGTTGGTTATGGTCGGCGCGTCGGTGGTGTTGAGTTTTAAAAACGCGCCCGCCGAGCCAAGCCCCGAGTTCCACACAAACCAATCGCTTGGCTGGTCGGTGCGCTTGATAATAATAGTGTCGGGTGTGGTGCCCAGGCTGTGGCTAACCGCGCGCTGCGGCGCACCATCGCCGGTGTATGCAACCACGTCGATGCCGGCGGTTGGCGACTTCTTCCACGCCCAGGATATATAGCTGCTGCCGATGAGGTTGGTGTTGGGCGGCGCGACCAAGCACTGGCCGCCCACACCAAAGCTGTTTGCGCCAATCGCGTTGACCCAGCCATTGGGGTCGTTTTGTGTCTGTGCACTGCGATCGTTGCTAAAGAGGTCGCTGTTGGGCCCGCGCACCGAGTCGGTAAGGGTGTTCCAATACGTCGCTGCACGGCTCTTAATCCACACCAGGTCGGGAGTAACCCCCAAGTTCCCTATCGTCTGATTGCCCCCGTTGCCGGTGTACGTTACCGCATTAAAGTACTGGCTCGGTTGGTTGACTGCCGGCGCGGGCAAGTTGGCGGTCGACAGCGCTTTAAATCCGCTCGGCGGTTGGTACGCAAACTCCCCGCCCGAGCCGGCGGCATAGGCAGAGGCTGCCGAGTAATGCAGGTCGCCGTTAAGAGTCATGGGGTGCGCGTTCGACGACGAGTCGGGCAAGGTTGGGCCGTCCATATGCAGCAAGAGCGCCGTATTGCCATCAGTACTGTAGGGGGCGGTCGGCGGCGTAAAGTTAACTACCCAACGCGCCTTGTTGCTGATACGCACCTCGTCTAGATAGCCTTGAAAGTACGGTCCGCTCTGAGCTTGTCGCCCGATCACCAGCGGGTTCGCGGGCGTCCACGACAGCGCCGCGGCATTGGTAAAGGTCGATGTAAGTGTGCCGTTGCAATAGAGATAGTACACACTCCCCAAGCGCACCACCGCCAAGTGATACCAAGTGTTAACGTTGACGCTGCTGCAGATAGGCTGACCGGTGCCTATGTTCCAGCTGTTGGAGGTGTTGGATGAGTAAAAGAGAATCGAACCCCCACTTTGATATATAACGAACGGTGCATAGCTGTTGGCGGTGTCGCTGCCAATAAGCCCATGGGCACCGCCGACGGTGGTCGGCATCGCCCACAAGTCGACCGTGTAGTCGCCTTGCGGCACCAGGTCGGCGGTCGTGGGTGTCGTCAGGTATGCGTTGGTGCCGTTAAAGTACGCGGCGCCCGCACCCAACTTAGTGGCCGGTTGCCATTGCCCAAAGTTGACCAGCGACTTGTAGCTGTAGTTCGCCACACTCGGCCACCCGCCTTGCACGATGCCGATGTAGCTCGTGCCGTCGGCGGGGCTCGGCGAGGCCTCGGGGTAGAGCCCGAGCTCAGCGATGATAACGCGCGCGCCATCGCCGGTGCGCGTGACACTCAGCCGGTAGTAGCGGTACGAGCCCGGTGTTGCCACGGTAAATATTTTTGTTTGTCCTGCGACGCTCCATACTATCGAGCTGCGTGTATCGAGCACACTCCACGAGCTGCCATTGTTCGAACCCTGCAGCGTCCAGTCGGCCGGCTGGTAGTTGAGCGCGCCGGCATAGATACGCACCGAGTACGAGTTGACGGTCTTGGCGTTGCCGCTGCCAAAGTCGGTTTGCAACCACTGCGGCACCGACACCGACGGTATGTTGCTGTAACTGTCCCAATAGTTGCCCGGAGTTTTGTCGCCCGCGTACCACGCCGGCTGGTACTCGGTCGAGCCCGACATCACAACACTACCGTTGGTCGCGGCGGTCATGGTCGGTATAAGGTTGTCGCCCGACAGCCAGGTGCCGTTTTTACTAAAGTACACTTTGCCCGAGTCGGCATCATAGGCAATGCCAATGGTGTCGCCGGCGGCATAGCTGGGGAGTAGCCCTTGCGGTCGCGGGGTGGTGCTGTACACATCGCTCAGCACGCGCCCATCGCCAAACCACCCGTAGCCGGTATCGTGGTCGTGGCCCGCGTACGCGTGGCCGCCAAAACCGCTGTTAGCGTCTTTTTGTACGCCGTTAATAGTGTTGACGTCGGCGCCGGTGAGCGGCGTCACCTCCCAGTACCACTTGCCCGAGGTAAGTTGCCAACCCGGTGATGACGCCCACACGCCACCCGCATTGACCGCGAGCCCCGCCTCTTGCACGGTGGCTTTGTACGGGTAGGTGTAGATCTGGTTCAGCGCGGCAAAGTTGTTGGTCGGGGTGTCGATCGTTTGGTCGCCGGCGTCGATATTGTTGAGCGTCCAGATGTTGGCGGTGCCCGAAGTATCGCTGCCAAGCCCTTTTGCGCCGATGATGCCGTTGGGGCCGCTAATGGTGCACGAGCTGGGGGTGATGTTGGTCGTCCTCCAACTGAGCGTCGAGGTCCCGCCCGACGGCACGGTCGTTTTGTCGGCGTCGAGCGACAGTGTTGCCGTGGTAAGCCTAACCGGGATAGTGGTAACCCAGGTACTGGCGCCGCTGCAGGTAAGCGTATAGGTCAGCGTGTCGCCCGCGTTGCCGGGCGGAGCAACCGTTAGTGAGCCTGCCAACGACGACGTGTTAGTAACGCTAACGCCCGGCCCGCTTAGGGTTGCCTGGTTCGAAGAGGTGTACGAGTAGCCAGGCCCGCCGTAACAACCGCAGTGAGTGCCGCTTGGGAACTGGTAGTGACACTCCTCGTGTTCGTGGGCCTCGCCGTACGTTGGCCGGCACGAGTAGTCTATCTGCATCGAACTGCCGGGCAGCATGACAAAACCGCCCGTACCACCGGTGGTACTATTGGCCAATATGTACGAGGCTGCTCCTCTCGAGCCCTGCGATACGCTAAGCGCCCCGATACCGACCAACGAATTTAAAAGCGGATAGTTGCCGTTGTAGCCGCAGGTGGGGGCGTAGTTATCAAAATAAATATAAGTTCCGGGGCTAAGATATCCGTCACCGGCGGCCGGGTACGGCGTCTGCCAATATGGCACCGCGGCGGCCTGTGCCGCGGCGACCAGGTGCACCCGCTCGAGCGCGACGCGCAGCGACTGCGGCAAAAAGGTTGCGCCGCCGCTCAGCATCAACGCCACCAGCAGCAAAAACGACGCACCCGCACACAAACCCGCCAACGACGTAAGTTCGTCTTGCGAGAGCTTTCGTAGGTGGTTAAAAAATTTCCTCATGGAGTGAGCCTTACGTTAAGTATACGGCGCATATCAAAATAACGGTCCTACCAAAGGCCAAATGTGTGGAGAACGGGGGGTCAATTTTCAATTTCTAATTTTCAATTTGCAATGAATGTCTCAATGTAAAAATGTTTAAAACAGTGCAAATTCCGGTTTTTATTATTTGAAAATTGTAAATTGTAAATTAAAAATTGGTATCTCGCCTACCCGAGAACC
>CAIWUA010000008.1 GCA_903915735.1 Candidatus Adlerbacteria bacterium | reverse complement strand
GCGCCGAACACAAACAAAAGACGCCCGCGCAATTGCGCGTCTGCAAAGAGGAGCGCGATTTTTTGAGTGAAGCTCGGCATAATTGTGTTAAGCAACCGATCCGCCCGCCTTTTCTATCTTTTCTTTAGCCGAGGCCGAGACCGTGCAGCCGCTGACGATGAGCTTTTTGGTCAGCTCGCCGTCGCCGAGGATCTTGACCTTGGGGGTGACGCCCTTGCGCGCGCGCACCACGCCGCGCTCGATGAGCATTTTGGGGTTAACACTGTCGCCCGAGGCAAAGGCAAAGTCGAGCGCCTTAACGTTGATGACGGTCGGCTTAACCTGGATGCTGGCAAAGCTGTAGCCGCGCAGCTTAGGGAGCTTCTTCAACTTTTCGCGGACATCGGGGCGGATGCGGTGACCAGCACGAGCCTTTTGGCCCTTGGTGCCGCGACCCGAGGTCTTGCCGCGCAGGCCGCCACGACCAACACGCTTGATGTTTTTGTTCGGTGTTTTGCGTTTTAGTTCGTTGAGTTGCATAAAGTCAGAATTAAGAATTATGCTTTAAGGCTCTTGAGGGCCTCGATAGCGGCACGGGCGTTGTTAAGACCGTTTTTGCTCCCCGAGTGTATCTTGGCGACAATGTTGGTCACACCGGCAAGCTCGAGCACCGGGCGCACCGACGAGCCGGCCACCAACCCGCGGCCCGGGGCCGGCATCATGCTGACCATCGAGGCGTTGTACTTGGCCTTAACCTCGTGGGCAATAGAGTTGCCCTTGGCAAAGTTGACCGTGATCATGTGCTTTTTGGCATCGCGGGTTGCTTTGTCGATAGCAAGCGTGGTGTCCCCCGCTTTGCCGAGGCCCACACCAACCTTGCCCTTTTTGTTGCCGATGATAATCGCCACCGAGAAGGAAAAGCGGCGACCGCCGGCCACGACGCGGGCAACACGGCGGATGTTAATCATCTTCGAGTCGTACTCGCTCTTAGCACGCGGCGGGCGGGCGCCACCGCGGCGCTCGGGGCGGCGGCCGCCTTGGGCACCACCGCGGCCACCGCGCTCGGGACGATTGTTGCGAGCGGGCGCAGCCGCAGCCTCGACCGCCGGAGCAGCCGCTTCGGGAGTTTCGACTATATCAGTTTTGATTTCAGTATCATCCATAAATGTAAATTAAAATTCGAGTCCGCCCTTGCGTGCCGCGTCGGCCAACACCGCTATCGAGCCGGTGTAGCGGAAGCCCCCGCGATCAAAGACCACCTTGGTGATCCCCTTTGCCTTGGCGCCCTTGGCAACCGCCTCGCCAAGTTTGACCGCATCGTCCATCTTGGCGCTAAACAACGTCTTGCCGACCGTGTCATCAACAACCTGTGCCTCGAGGTAGCGGTTCGACTTGTACACCGCCAGGCGCGGGCGCTCGGGAGTGCCCTTAACTTTGGCGCGTATGCGGCTGTGGCGGCGTTGGATGTTAGTTTTCATATATTATGCGGCTTTCTTACCCTGCTTGCGGCGGATCACCTCGCCCTCGTAGCGGATACCTTTGCCTTTGTACGGCTCGGGCTTTTTGAGGGCGCGGACGTTGGCGGCAAACTGCCCTACCAACTCTTTATCAAAGCCGACGATGTTGAGTGCGCCCTTCTCTACCGTGACCGTAAGACCCTCGGGGATAGCAACCTTAACCGGGTGGCTAAAGCCGAGCGCAAGGTTAAGATCTTTGCCTTTAACCTCCCACTTGTAACCGACACCCTCGACCAGCAACTTTTTAGCAAAGCCTTTGTTGACGCCCTCGATCATGTTGCGCACGTGGCTGGCATAGGTGCCGAGCGTGGCGCGCGCTTCGAGGCTGTCAGACTTGGGCGACACTTGCACGCCTTCGGCGCCGACCTCAATGCTAACCAAGCGGTTGAGCGGCTTGCTGAGTGTGCCCTTGGGGCCTTTGACCGTAATCAAACCGCCGCCGACGGTAATGTCGGTTTTAGCGGGGATCGTTATAGGTCTTTTAGCAAGTCGTGACATACAATTTAATTAAGACGGGCAAGCATTTACCAAATTTCGAACAGGGCCTCGCCGCCAACGCGCTTAGCCTGAGCCTCTTTGCCGGTCATGATGCCTCCCGGGGTCGAGAGTACCAGCAACCCGTGGCCGCGCTTAACCGGCTTAACATCGCGCACACCCATGTACATGCGGCGCGACGGCTTGGAGATGCGCTTGGTGCCGGTGATAACCGGCGTACCGGCAGCGTTGTACTTAAGAGTGATGTTGAGTGCGTACTGCTTTTTGGACACATCGCCGACATAGCCCTCTTTGTGGAGGATCTGCGCGATAGAGTGCTTCATCTGCGAGTACGGCAAGGACACCGTGGTGTGCCCCACGCGCGAAGCGTTTTGCAAACGGACAAGCAGGTCTGAGATAGGGTCGGTTACCATACAATTTAATTACCAGGATGCTTTGCGAACACCGGGGATCAAACCCTCGTTAGCTGCCTCGCGGAAGCACAGGCGGCACATACCAAAGTCGCGCATAAAGGCGCGCTTGCGCCCGCAGCGGAAGCAACGACGAACGACCCGCGATTTAAACTTGGGCGGGCGGTTTGAGCGTGCGACAGTGGATTTCTTTGCCATTATTAGTGGTTACTCCCCATTCCTTGGGAGTTACGATTCTCTTGGTCTACCCCTGCCTACCGGCAGGCAGGTCGCCCTTGGCGACTAAGCGGCACCTGAGAGAAAAAAGGAGCCCTGTAGGGCTTCGCAGATAGTAGCATAGGTGGTTTATAAGCACAAGCTTTCAAAGACCCTAAAAAGCCCTTATTTATAGGCCTATTTTGACACCCATCCAAAACACTTGACAAATAGTGTGTTTAGGTGTATTATTATACCAGTAGTCACACAGGAGCCCATCATGTACTTACTCATCGCTGCGGCGACCTTCGTAGCCACTCTGGCTGTCGCCGGCGTCCTCTAAGTCTTGTTTCCTCCCAACTGGCCACCCCTCACCCGGGTGGCCTCGTTTTTTGTTGACATACGACACCTTGCTGGGTTACGGTGCAAAAGGAAGCCCCCGAAACAGCTTGAGGATATGTCATGAGTGCCTCTGACCGTTTGGGGGAACTGCGAACAAAAGTGGTCCCCCACATCATCCGACACCTGGCCGAGCGCATCGACTACAAAAACTCCGCCGAGCTCAATCTGGCGGCCGTTCAAAGTTTCGACCGCGCGTTCGCGGCGGCGGAGTTCTTTCATGCGCAACATCAGGACGAAGATCCCGATTTGCACTTGGCGCACCTTATGCAGGTGTTCCACGAGGAGAGCGGTCTCCCCTACTCGGAGACCATTCCCATCATCGAGGACTTCGTCCTCGCGCCCAAACAAAAACCCGCCGCCAACTAAGGCCGCGGGATTTTTATTTTCTAAAACTTTAAATTATTTCGCCTTCTTAAACGGGAAGCCGAGTTCGTCGAGGAAGGCTTTGGCAGCCTTTTTGTCTTTGGCCGAGGTGACCACGGTGACCGCCATACCAAAGACATCTTTGATGTCCTCGTCGGCCGTCTCGGGGAAGACGGTGTGCTCTTTGATACCCAAGGTGTAGTTGCCGACATCGTCGATGCCTGCGGCCGAGATGCCCTTAAAGTCTTTGGTGCGCGGCAGGGCCACGTGTACGAGGCGGTTAAGAAAGTCGAACATGCGCTGGCCGCGGAGCGTAATCTGGTAGCCCACCAAGTCGCCGACGCGGGTCTTGTAG
>CAIWUA010000007.1 GCA_903915735.1 Candidatus Adlerbacteria bacterium | reverse complement strand
CGACGATACTTTTTTGTACAAAAGGGATTTCTTCGAGCGGCACCTCGTTGCCCAAGTCGCCACGCGCGACCATCACCGCATCTGCGGCGGCGAGTATCTCGTCGATGTGCTCGACGGCAACCTTTCGCTCGATTTTAGCAATGATTTTTTGCGAGCCGCCGTACTTGGCTACAGCCGCGCGGCCGGCCTCGACATCGGCGGCGCTGCCGACAAACGATAGTGCAATATACTCAACCTTTTTGTCGGCGCAGAGTTTAATCACTGCCTCGTCTTCGGGGGTCAACAGGGTAGGGGCTGCTGCGTCGTAGGTGTGGCCGTGCGCCTGCTGCACGCGCGGGCCCGGCAGGTCGGCAATAATCGGCGGGACACCGCGGCCGCATGTGTTGGCTGCGGCGCGGATAGCGTCTATCTGTTTGGCGCCGCTCTCGACGTCGAGCCAGGCAAAGTTAAGGCGTGCTACATCCATGCCGCCGCCTATCATTGCGCACAGCACGTCGGGCGCCTCGCTCGAGGGGCCTATGGTGGCTATTATTTGTGCGCGGGATTTCATGCCAGCATCGATTCTATCTCGATAAGCCTAGTATACTTGGCCGTTCGCTCGGGTCGGGTGGGAGCACCGGCCTTAATAAATTCGCACCCGAGCCCCACGGCGACGTCGGCAATAAAAGTATCCATAGTCTCGCCCGAGCGGTGCGACGCTATCGCGGCCCAGCCGTTGGTGTGTGTCGCCGCAACCGCGGCCACGGTCTCGGTAAGCGTGCCCACTTGGTTGGGTTTGATAATGACGGCGTTGATGGCTGACTTGCGCGCGGCAAGCGCAATGCGCTCGACGTTGGTCACGGTTAGGTCGTCGCCGACAATGCGCACCTGCTCGCCAATAGACGCGTACAGGTTGGCAAAATTGTCGAAATCATCTTCGGCAAAAGGATCTTCGATAGAGAGCAGGGGATACTTTTGCGCGATGGCAAGGTACCAATCAAACATCGCTTCTTTATCAAGATGCTCGATGCTGCTTGCCGCCACATCGAGCGAGATTTTAATCTGTTCGTTACTAAATCCGGCCTGTGCGATGCTGGCTGCCAGTAACTCAAGCGCCTCGTCGTTGCCTCCCACTGTTGGTGCAAAGCCGCCCTCGTCGCCCACGCTGGTGCCTAGAGACTTTTCGTCTAATATTTTTTTGAGCGAGGCAACGCAGGCTGCGGCTGCATCTACCTTTTCTTGCATAGATGTAAACCCAACCGGCACCACCATGCACTCTTGGATATCAAGGCCGTTGTGGGCGTGCTTGCCGCCGTTGAGGATGTTAAACATCGGCTGGGGGATCGCAAGTTTTGTTATACCCGCCAAGTTGCCCAAGTATTGATACAGCTCGAGTTTTTGCTCGGCCGCGGCTGCGCGGGCAAAAGCGACAGACACGCCGAGTGTGGCGTTGCCGCCCAAGCGGCTTTTATCAGATGTGCCGTCGAGTTGGATTAAAAAAGCATCAAGCGACGCCTGGTCAAACTCTTTGCCAACCAGCGCCGCGGCCACTTCGCCATTGAGTTGGGGGACAGCAATAGCCGGTGCAACAACCTTGGCCTCGTGCACGCCTACACTTGCGCCCGAGGGTACCGCCGCCGTACCTGTGCCGCCCGTAGTAGTAACAGCAACCTCGATAGTCGGGTTGCCGCGCGAGTCGAGTATCTCTTTAGCCGAAAGGGAAGTGATTTTTGCCACAAACCCACTATACACCCAGCTTTGCCGGCTCGCACAAAAATGTTAGTGTGGGTGCTACGGAGAGTTGCCAGAGCCCTGCCTGCCGGCAGGCAGGGGTCGAATGGAGCAACCTGCTAAGTTTTATATGTGGTGCGTCTATATTTTGAAAAGTGAAAAGGACCAGAGTTTATATATTGGGAAAACCAATAACTTAAACAGACGTATTTCTGAGCATAACAGTGGCCATACGCAGTCTTTAAAGTCAAAAATTCCTCTGACTCTTCTTGAATCTATTAAATGTTCGTCAGAGCCAGAAGCCCGTCTACTGGAAAAAGAGTATAAAAAAGGGTATAAACGGGAGGAGCTTAGAAAGAAATATGGGCTCAAGTCAAAGGTTCAATGAGCAACTGGAGAGTTGCCAGAGCGGTCGAATGGAGCAACCTGCTAAGTTGTTGACCGGGAAACCGGTCCGAGGGTTCGAATCCCTCACTCTCCGCAAAACTCAGTAGTTAACTACGTAGTTAAATATGTAGGCACGTGGGTATACAATGGGGGTATGCCTAAAATTAAAATAGAGAACCATATGTTTAGCGGCGGGGTGTGGTTTGCGGCGTGGCTCTTTACTATCGGGTTTCTTAAACTCGCGTTTTGGCAGGGGGTGCTGGCCATTGTTATCTGGCCCTACTACGTTGGGGTTGCACTGAGCGCCTTGCCTCACTAGGCTTAATAAAAGGTAAGATAGACATATGTATTTTATCCTCGCGCTTATTGCAGTTGGCGTCGCCTGGTCTTGGTGGGGATATATGTCATCACGAACCGAACAGGCCGAATATACCGTACTCGCATCCGCACAGGAGTATGAGATACGCCTCTATCCGTCGCATATCGTCGCGCAGACGGTGGTGCAAGGGCCGTACCAAACCGCCCTCAACCAAGGGTTTAGGATCGTGGCCGGGTATATTTTTGGAGGCAATACCAAAAAGGAACGCATCGCTATGACCGCCCCCGTTGTCGAGCAAAAGGTCGGCGAATCTATCGCCATGACGGCCCCTGTTGTGGCGAGTATCGAGGGCGAGTCGCATACGGTGGCCTTTGGCATGCCGCGGTCGTACACGCTCGCGACGCTGCCGACTCCGACGGATCCGCGCGTACAGATCGTTACCATTCCCGAAAAAAGAATGGCGGTCATACGATTTTCTTGGTTTCGCACCGACCGTCGCTTGCAAGCTAAAAAGCGAGAGCTGCTTGATATGCTTAAGCGCGACAGCGTGGGTGTGCGCGGCGAGCCGCAGTATGCCGGATACAACGCCCCGTGGACGCCGCCGTGGATGACCCGCAACGAGGTGCTTGTCGAGGTAGCCTAATACACATTGCGCTCGGCGCGTTGCCCCACTAAAATAAAAGGATGCTAAAAACAGTTTTAATTATCGCGGCACTGGTTGCCGCAGTTGGGGGCGGTGTGTGGTATTTAACAACGCTTGCGCCGGCAGTGACCGCGGCACCTGTTGCCGACAGCTATGCGACCACCACCGTGCAGCAACTCCCCGCAACAGATACTAGTGTTCCTGCAGCCGTTACTACTCCTAACCCAACCCCTATGCCAGCCAATATTACCGAAGCCGTTTTGCACACTAACCTGGGCGACATCACGTTTACCTTTTTGCCGGACCAGGCGCCCAACACCGTGGCCAACTTTATCAAGCTCGCGCAAGCCGGCTTTTATGACGCGACCAAGTTTCATCGCGTGATCAAAGGCTTTATGGACCAGGGCGGCGACCCGCTGACTAAAGACGACTCGATGATGGCGCGCTGGGGCACCGGCGGACCGGGATATAAGTTTAATGACGAAAACGCGGCCGGACACAACGGCGTCGGCGTGGTGGCGATGGCCAACTCGGGGCCCAACACCAACGGATCGCAGTTCTTTATCAACGCGGCGGACAACGCGTTTCTTGACGGCAAATACAGCGTCTTTGCCAAAGTAACCAGCGGTCTTGATGTTGCGATAGCGATAAATAACACGCCGACCGACTCATCCGACCGGCCGCTGAAGCCCGTCGTGCTCGAGAGCATTACGCTCAAGTAGTGTTTTTTTTACCTGCTGTCCTCAGGCTGCCTACAGGTTGGGTGTGTATACTGCATGTAACTGTGTGCCTTGCATAGTCCTACTGTATGCATGACACAAATGAATAAATTACGCGACGACAAGCTGCACTTCATGCTTGAGTCGGCAAAAATCTTGTCGGCCAAGGTGGATTTTCGTACCTGGCTGCTCGAAAAGGCCAAACTAACCGTACCGTCGCTCGCCGACTGGTGCGCCATCGACGTGCTCGACGAGCAGGGGGGCCTTGAGCGCATCGCCGTCATCCACCGCGACCAGGAGATGACCGACTATTTGTTTGAGTTCGAAAAGCGCTTTCCTACGACCGAAAAAAATTCGGCCGACCTGTATGCCGCCATCCGGACCGGCGAGGCGCAGTTTGTGCCGGTGGTCACCGACGAGACGATACGGCAGGGCGCCCGCTCGCCCGAGCACCTCGAGGCGATGCAGCGGTTGGGGCTCAAGTCGCTGATGATTATCCCTATATCGGCGCTTGGTAAGACGCTCGGCGCGCTTTCGCTTGGATATGCCGAGTCGGGCCGGGTGTACACACAGGATGACTTTGAGTTTTTTAAAGAGTTTTGCAACGACCT
>CAIWUA010000006.1 GCA_903915735.1 Candidatus Adlerbacteria bacterium | reverse complement strand
TGGCGCCGTCGACAAGCTCGAGGGGTTGAAGGAGAACGTCATCATCGGCCGCCTGATACCGGCGGGCACGGGCTTTAAAGGCTCGGTTAAGGAAAAGTTGGTAAACCGCTACGCGCCGGCAGCCGGCGAGGTAGCCGAGGACACCCGCATCCGCCCGACGATGTCCCGCAGCGCAGAGTAATTAAAATAAGTTAGCAAAAGAAAAGACCGCGCGACCCGGGGAGGGGCGCGCGGCTTTTATTTGCAGACGGGGATATAGGTGAAGTTGTTGCTGGAGTTTGGCAGCAACAGGATTTTGCAACCCGTCTCGGCTTTTTGCAAAGCCGGTTTCTGAACCGACAGTACAAATACCACGAGTGCGGTCATCACTACTACGGCAATAAAAACGCCGTAGTTGTTAAGGATTTTCCTCATGCGAGTGGGCCCCTATGTTCAATCGATTCTGCCTCTATTGTACACCCAGTAGTGTATTTTGTCAAGTACCTCTGCACGATTGGGTAAAAACGGCTAGAATACGGTATCTATGGACCCGCAGGTACAGCTTATAAAAGAAAGGATTAATATCACCGAAGTGGTAGGGCAGTATGTCACGCTCAAGCGCGCCGGCAGGAGCTGGACGGCGCGGTGCCCTTTTCATAAAGAGCGGACACCGAGCTTTCATGTGAGTCCAGAACGAGGAACGTATATCTGCTTTGGCTGCGGCGAGAAGGGCGACGTCTTTAGCTTTATCCAAAAGATGGACGGGATAGATTTCCCCACCGCGCTTAAGCAGCTGGCCGAAAAGGCGGGCATCAAACTCGAGGCTCGGCGAGAGCGTCCGCCGGAGGAGAAGGAGAAGGAGGAGAGGCTCCGCGAGGTGTGCGAGCAGGCGGTGAAATATTTTGAATCCCAGCTTGTAGTAAGAAAGGACGTACAGGAATATCTTAAAAATCGCGGTGTCCACCCCGAGACGGCCGCGACGTGGCGGCTCGGCTATGCGCCCGCACATTGGGAGGATTTGTGTAGACATCTGATGTCTACAGGTTTTGCCAAAGACGAGATAGCCGAGGCAGGCTTTGCTATTAAGTCGGAGAAGAGGCCCGGGGAGATTTTTGATCGCTTTAGGGGCAGGATTATGTTCCCGATCTTCGACGTGGCGGGCGCGCCTATCGCGGTGTCGGGGCGGTTCTTCGAAAAGGTGCCGGGCGGGCGCGACGATGGCACCGAGCCGGCCAAGTATGTCAACTCGCCCGAGACCTTGCTGTTTAAAAAGTCGCGTGTACTGTACGGGCTCGACCGCGCGCGCGGGCCTATCCGCAAGGCCGACTGCATCTTGCTGGTCGAGGGCCAGTTTGACCTGATTATGGCGCACCAATCGGGGCTGCCGTTTGCGGTCGCATTGTCGGGCACGGCTCTGACGTCCGAGCACTTGTCGCTGTTGGGGCGCTTGTCTAAACGACTAGTGCTGGCGCTCGATGCCGATGCGGCGGGCTTGCGCTCGGGGCTCAAGTCGGCACACATGGCTTTGCAGGCGGGGTTTGATGTTAAGGTGCCGACCTTCCCGCAAGGCCAAGACCCGGCCGATGTCGCTAAAGAAAACCCCGAGCTGCTTAAGGCGGCTATACGCACCAGTAAGACGGCGATAGAGTTCTTTTGTGAGGCGCTGCGCCCCGGCACGCGCGATGAGCGCGCGTATAAAAAAATTGTCGAGACGCAAGTGTTGCCGCTGGTGGCAGCAATAAGCAGCCGCATCGAACAGGAGCATTTTGTGCGGTTGGTCGCGCAAAAGCTCGGTGTCTCTGACCTCGCGGTACGTACAGAAGTAGAGAAAGCCAAAACTAGGACATCCGATGTCCTAGTTTTGGATTCACCGGACGTTCATCAAACTGGCGCAGATTTAAAGGCGTCGCCGTTCGATAAAAAGGTAGGCATGCTCTTGTTTTATTTTGGTCGCGACTCGGTAGTTGGGCAAAAACTTGCCGCATTGCTTGGTGATAAGCTTGGCGAGATAGAGCAGGCGCTCGGCAGCCAGGCCGAAGAGTTGCGGTTTAGGTTTGAGCAGGAGTTGGGCGAGTTTAGTGACGAGATAATAGCCGGTGACATGCTCGCCGAGCTCGAACGGGTGGTAGAGAAGGAGCGTTTCAAAATGAAGTTTTTGTGATATAGTAATCACCAATACCCATGGCAAAAAAGAAGGCTAAAAAGAGCGCGCGGCGTCCTAAAAACACCGTGAAGGCTAAGAAGTTTAAAGCCGCGGCAGCCAAGCGCCGGGCCAAGCTCGTACCTAAAAAAAAGGCCGTTAAGGCTAAAAAGGCCGCCCCCGCCCCCAAGGCCAACCCCAAACTTGCCCGCAAGGCTCACGATCAGGAGAAAAAGGCCGAAGCACTTTTGGCCCACGGCCGCCAGCGCGGGTTTGTCACCTATGACGAAATTTTGAAGTCATTTCCTAATATCGAGACTGACGTCGCCTTTCTTGAAGAGTTGTACGAAAAGTTCTCAGTCGCCCATATTGATGTGCTCGAGGGCGGCGGCATGCTCGAGATAACCGAAGAGCCGCTGGAAAAGGGCTACAGCCGCAGCGACTCATCCTACGACTCTATCCAGATGTACCTGCGCGAGATAGGCAAGTATCCGCTGCTTAATGCCGAGGAAGAGAGGACGCTGGCCAAGCGCATCGTCGACGGCGACGCCGAGGCGCGCAACCTGCTTGCCCGCGCCAACCTGCGCCTCGTGGTGTCTATCGCCAAAAAGTATGTCGGCCGCAGCCCCGACCTCACATTGCTCGACCTTATCCAAGAGGGCAACCTCGGGCTCTTTAAAGCAGTAGACAAATTTGACTACACCAAGGGCTACAAATTTAGCACCTACGCCACGTGGTGGATCCGCCAGGCTATTACCCGCGCGCTTGCCGACCAAAGCCGCACCATCCGCATCCCGGTGCACATGGTCGAGACTATCGCCAAGTACAAGCAAGTGTCGCGCCGCCTGGCGCAGGACCTCGGCCGCGACCCGTTGGCCGAGGAGATAGCACTCGAGATGGGTGTTGATGTCGAAAAGATATACCAGATAGAGAAGATCGACCAAGACACCGTGTCGCTCGAGAGCCCGGTTGGCTCGGACGACGACGACGGCAAGTCGGTGCTCGGCGACTTTATCAAAGACGACAAGATACTCAGCCCCGACCAAGAGGTGTCGCGCCGCATCTTGGGCGACCAGCTTAAGGAGATTTTAGACGAGCTCTCGCCTAAAGAGCGCGAGATTTTGAAGCTCCGCCACGGGCTTGAGGACGGCATCTACCACACGCTCGAAGAGGTGGGCAAAAAGTTTGGCGTCACACGCGAGCGCATCCGCCAAATCGAGGCCAAGGCGCTCGAGCGCATCCGCACCCACGAAAAAGCAAAGCGCCTCCGCAGCTATTAAAAAGCCCCGCTATTTGGCGGGGTTTTTGCTTTCTTTATACGCACAATAAAGTACAAGCAGGACGACTCCGGTGGGGAGTATCCAGCCTAAGTGGATGGCTATCTCCCTCACCATGACGCACTCCTCACACGAGAACTCGCTCTTTTTGTTGTACACAATATACTAAGGGGATGCAAGCCAAGTTGCCTATCAAGCACTGGAGCCACTCATCGCTCATGGCCTTTTTGCGCAACCCTTTGGCGTGGCACAAGCGCTATGTCGAGGAGGTGTATGACACGCCGTCGGGGCCGGCATCGGTGGTGGGGCGCGCGGCGCACACGGCACTGCAGCACTACTATGGCGGGATAGATAAAGACGGCGCGACGGCGCTTGGGCTCGAGTACCTGCGCGGGGTGAGTGACTTTGAGATTAACTTCGGCAAAGCCAAGACCAAAAAGGCCCAGCGGCAAAAGCGCGAGTCGATGGAGCGCGAGTACCTGCAGGCTATAGGCTTTTACCTAGCGCGGCCGCCGCGCTACAAGGTGCTTGGGGTCGAGACCAAGGCCACGGTCGAGGTCGAGGGTCTGCCGCTGCCTATCAAGGCGGTGAGCGACCTGGTGGTGCAAAGCAAGGTCGACCCGCGCGGCGTGGACATTGTCGATCATAAGTTTGTCGCGGCGTTTAGTCCGTACAAGGCCGACAAAGCGTTGTTTGTCCTGCAGGCCATATTTAACTACTACACGGTCAAAAAGACTTTTAACAAACCGGTGCGGCGCTTTATCATCCACGAGTGCAAAATAAGCCGCAATGCCGACGGCTCGGCCCAGATGCGGCGGCACATCATCGACTTTCGCCCGTTTAGGGAGGAGTTTATTATCTTTAACCGGCTGGTGCGCGACGCGACCGAGGCGCTCGCCAACATGAAGGTATTTTTGCCCAACCCCTCGGACATGTTTGAGGGGGAGAATAGCTTTGATATCTATCGCATCAATCTACCCCGCGAAGAGTACGACGCGCACTTTAGACCCGAGGAGTAAAGGCGGTCTTGGTTGACAAGCCTTTTTGTTGTGCTAGAGTCCAAATATGAATCACCAGATTCACGAAATGAATACCAAGTACTCGACCCAGCCGTCCTGGGCGCTCTTTGCCGTTATCGGCGACTGCGCACCGCTTGTATTCAGCCGTGGATTTTGTACGACCTCCTAGACCAAGAAAACAAAACCCTAGAAAGTCCTCGGCTGGATAGAGAGCCGAGGCTTTTTATTTCAGTAAGATCTTTGAAAACTCACACACTCACGGAGCGAACAAATGAACGAGGGCGAAAGCAGACGCAATGTACTGCTCTACCGACTCTATGTCATCTTCAACGAGCCGTTGTTTTGGGGACCTATCCTCATCGTATCGTTGCAAAAGCTTGCCGGCATGTCTTTGCCGGAGATCTATTACATGGAAGCGATCGTGCTCTGCATCTGCGTTGTGCTCGACATCCCGTCAGGTGCTCTCGCAGATGTCATTGGCCGAAAGCAGACAATCATTATCGGAAGAGTGTTCCTGTTCGGGAGCATATTGTTTTTCGCGATAATGACAAATGCGACAGAAGCATGGGTCGGCAACATCCTCTGGGCTATTGGCTACACACTGCAATCCGGAGCTGATACCTCGCTCCTCTACGAAACGCTCAAAGAGCGAGGCAGGGAGGACAAATACAAGAAAGTCCAAGGACAAGCGGTCGGTGCGCGGCTGGTCCTTGTAGCATTCTGTTCATTAGTGGTTGGGTTACTCGCAGAGATTGATCTGCGGTTACCCTTGTTGCTCTGCCTGCCGTTTGCCCTGATTCCGCTCGTATCGTCTTTCTTCTGGAGAGAGCCGATTCAGACGGAAAAGTATTCGGTGCAAAAGCAGGTGGAGACACTCATGCAAGGTGCATCCTTTGTACTTCGGTCAGTCGAGGTGCGGTGGATGGTTGGGTTCGCAGCACTCATCATGTCAACCTCGAAAGTATGGTTCTTCACGTACAACCCGTACTTCGAGCTTGTGGGTATGCCTATAGCACACTTCGGCATTATCTTCTTCCTCCTCAACATCGTGGCGTGGCTCTCAAGCCATTACGCGTACAAAATTGAGCAAGCGTTGGGAGAAAGGAGGTGCGTACTGGTGACGGTCTTATGCGTAGGAGGTCCTATCATGCTCATGGCCCTCATTCCCATACACCCGTTTGCCTACCTGGTGGTGGTGCAGAATGTCGTCCGGGGGTTCATGAGGCCCTTCTTCGAGGATTACATCCACTACCATATAAGCGCGTCCGAGAGCGGTAACATTCGGGCAACCGTGATGTCGGCTCAAACTACCGTAGCGAATCTAACGGCTGTCGCAGGACTTACAGGGTTCGGCTTCCTTGTCGGGCATCTCAGCTTGCTTAACTCGCTGTTAATCCTCGGGACCTTGTGCCTTGTTCTGGGGATGCTGAGCTACTGGTCGTATCTAAGAAGGATTGCGTAGCACAAATAAGTAAGTGTGTGGGTCAACTGTGTGACCACTTCCTGAAACCATCCGGAAAGTCTATATCCTCGGGTAACTCACCATTCGAATAACCAAGTTTTAGGGACTCGATC
>CAIWUA010000005.1 GCA_903915735.1 Candidatus Adlerbacteria bacterium | reverse complement strand
CCGAGGCGACGAGGCGGCCGATAGATCCGATGAGTGTTTGCAACGGAGCAAGTTGCTGTGCCGAGGCAAGGAGCGGGAGTGAGAACAGTGCAAAAGCGATAAGGGCTTGTTTTTTCATAACTATACTAGCGTATCATCATTATAAACTACAAATTAAGAGCCTGCCGCATGACCGCCAGTATCCCCCATACCGATGCCAAGATAAACAACGCTATCAGCCCCCACATAAACAGCTCTTTACCCTCGGTGTGCCCATGCGCATCGCCCGACTGGTAGACATAGCGGATAACCCCGACAAAAAACAACACCAGCGCTGCCCCCATTAACACCGGGATAATGGTGTTGATAAGCCCTATAATCTGCCCGACTAAAGTAGCAAGGGTCATACTAGCAGCTGTTTAAGCCCGGCGTGGTGACGTTGAGGTCTTTGATGGTGCCGGCGATAATTTGCCCAAGCAGCCACGCGCCGAGGAATATGGCTATCCCAACGACGGTATAAAACAGGTTGAGTCGGGCCTTTTTTAGCGCTTCGGGGTTACCACGCGCTATCACCAGCCGAAAGCCGGCGTACACAACAAAAAAGGTCGCTATCGGGATACCAAAGAGGATAATGACATCGAGGAGCGTCTTGATGAGCTTGCAAAACGAGTCGGTACCGTTGCCAAGCGGGTTTTGGAGGGCAAAGATAGAGTTACTGTTGCTGCTCTGTGTAGGTATGGTGTTGTTTTGGGACTGGATTCCTGAAGTATCGTTAAAACTGGTCACAGCGCTGGCCATTGCCGGTGCCACTGTTAGCCCAAAAAGTACGAGCGTTATCGCTATCGAAAGTTTTTTCGTTGAAATCATTTTTAGTGTTGAAAGAGGGCGGTAAATGCCTGCGATGCGTCGATGACCGCCTGCGACGGGTCTGACTTGCCCGTCGTTACCGATTCTATCATGCCCTGAAAGATGTTATCGGTCGCCGCCGGGTTGGGGTCAAACCACCCACGGCTAATGAGCGCCGACTGGGTAAAGACGGCAAACGAGGCGTTAGAGCTGCTGTCGAGCATCACGTCGCGGCGCACCGCCGGCAAGCCCGTGGCCAACGCTACCGCCTGCACCGCCGCTTGGCTGGTTAGCTTTTGGGCAATGACCATGGCGCCGCTTGGGTTGCGGGCGGTATGCGGGACAGCAAGGCCGGTAAGCATGCCGTAGGTCAACCGCGCCGACGAGCCCTCAAGTTGCGGCAGCGATGCCACCCCAAAGTGCAGGTTGGGGTTTTGTTGCGCAATGGCGGTTATCTCGCTGGCAAAGCCAAAGTAGATAGCAAGGTCGCCGCCAACAAACGCCTGCTGCGAGTTAGGGAGGGAGCGATTCCACGAGTAGCTGGTTTTGGCAGGGTTCCCAAACTCGGTATAAAAGCGCAGCGCCGATTGGGCCGGATTTTCGGCCGAGCCGGGCGGGGTTGCACCAAACACACTTGCCAGGTAGCCCTGCCCATCGTGCCCGACTATGGGGTCGCCTGCTTGCATAAACAAAGCCGACACTATGGCCTTGGCATTTTTTATATTGCTCCAGGTGCCAAGCGCCACCGCGCTGCGTTGGACGTTTTGCGACGAGTCGAGCGAGGTTATTTTAGGTGCGGTGGCAAGGATATCCTTCCAATACTGGGGCGCGGTGCCAACCCCCGCGCTCGAAAGGAGGTCTTTGTTGTAGTACATCACGAGCGGGTCGATAGTAAACGGCAATGCCCACGCGCCCTGCCCGTTAAGAAACAGCGTCCCCTCGTCTATATATGAGTTGAGGTAGGTCGACTGCGACACCATACTGTAGGGCATGGTGGTTACTTTGTCGGTAAAGGCGCCGAGCTGCTCGTTGTCGACCATAAAAAGGTCGGGACTATTGCCCGAAGCAATAGCGTTGATAAGGTCGTTTTTATACGACGATGCCGAGTCTTGTATGTAGGTTACTTGTTGAAAGTCCTTGTCGGTGGCGCGCAGCGTCTGGAGCAGGTTGGACATGGTTTGGTTGTCCATGGTCCCCCAAATAACCACCTGCCCGAGCGACGAGCTGCCCGAGAGCCCGCCAAAGGCCGCAAAGACGCCCACCCCCAAGACGGTCAGGGCGACAAACACGGCGGTCACAATAACTTGAAAGGTGCTGACTGATTTCATCGCTGTATAAATTATACCTTCCTAAAAATGAGTCCCCAGTGGTAGGCGCCGGCCTGTGTTTTGCCGACCGCCTCAAAGCCCGCTGCCTCGAACAGCTTAACCGCCTCGGCGGCGGTGACAATATCTTTAGGCGCGGGGCCGAGGCCCCCAAACGAGTCTTGCCAGTCTACAACCAGCGCTTGGCCGCCGCGTTTAAGTACACGCGCGGCCTCGGCGGCGACGCCGGCCCGGTCGTCGACCGCAAAGAGGCTATTGGCTATGGTGACCGCGTCAAAGGTGCCCGTGGGCAGGTGGGTGCCGCCGACCTTCTCTATATTCCCTGCCACGACCTCGATATTGTGCAGGCCCTCGCCTGCGGCCAAACTTTTGAGCCGGGGCAAAAGGTCGGCGTTGGCATCGACAGCCCACACAGTGCCCGGTGCTACCGCGCGCGCGGCCGCGCGCGCAAAAAACCCGCTGCCGGCATCAAAATCAGCCACGGTCTGCCCCGGCATCAGCTGGAGCGCACCAAGCGTCTTTGCAGGATTAAGAAACGAACTTTCCACCACTCAATTATACATGATGCAAAATGTACGAGCCCCAGGCCGAGTAGGCAACTACGACCACGAGCGCGAGGAGCAATATCCCTGCGAGCTCACTGCGGCTATATTTGCGTATCGTCTTCATATCTATATATACGCACAAGACGCGTGAATCTTACATGAGCCTGAAAATAAAAAACGCCCCCAACTTGGGGGCGGGTGCAATGACCGTGGCCGAAAAATGGACACGGGCGGGTTTGATGGGGACTTTTTTGCCAAAGCCCAAGGCAATCGCCGAAGAAACAATAAGTACCACGGCGGCGAGCAGCAGCGCTTTACCCAGCATGGCTTCTCTCCCTAGTTTCTTAGCGTTGTAAACCTTCTACCCGCTAGACTATCACGACTTTTGCAAACCGTGCCACCTGCACGCCCTGCCACTCGACCATCTCGGCCCACTCGCGCAGCGGGCGGGTAAAAAGCTTGGCCGCCGGGTTGGCGTAGAGCGGCTCGTACACCACCATCCACTCCTCGTCGTTGCTGTGCAAGGCAATACCCGTCACGCGATACTGATCGCCCTTGTAATGTCTAAAAATCTCCCCCGCCATGGGAGCGTCGTGTGGCAGTTGCGGCACCGGGTCCCCTTTGCTCATCCAAGTAGTGTAGCAATAAAAAAAGCCCGCGGTGATGCGGGCAGATGAGTTAGATACCGCCGCGAAAGCGATGGAATCCGAAGTTGTCGTCCTCAAAGCGCGAGCGGGCTTGGGTGCGACGAGCCGGCCGACGCGGCTCGTCGGGCACCACAGAGGGTGCATAGTTGGGCACACCCCTAAAAGCGCGACACGAAGGGACATGTTTGCCGAGCCGCCGATTGCGACGCCGACGCTGCTTGCGAGTCATGGGGTTAGGTACTCCTCTCTGTTCAGTCTGTCCAAGAGCGTACCACAAAAGAAAATCCCGCGCATCCGCGCGGGTCGTATCAGCCAAAGAGCGAGCGGCCAGTGAAGCCAAACTTAATTTCGTTGAAGAATATGATCGCAGCAATGATGCCGATGATCGAGCCAAAAAATACGATCACCAACATGGGCTCATGCGGCATCGTCGGCGATATCGCCGAACGAAACGCCACAAGAAAACTCACCTGCATGACAATACCGCCGCCAAAGTATGCCGAGGCACTCATAGCCAGTTCTCCCTCTGTTAATCTGCGCCGAGTGTACCCTACTTTCTATTTTTGAGCCAGAACTTTTTTATTATCAAAGGTAGTCCTATGTATTCAATTTGACAGCAAAATACCCGTGATATATTGAAGATGCGACGGAGGGGGGCATCCCAATGTCGACGCTGAGTCGGATCAATCCGACCTGAAAAAGCGAGCTCTTTGGAGGTTGCATATGAAGATGGTGAAAAGCCTTCTCCTGATCGAAGGGTCAGGACTCTGTGTATCCACCGAAGGTAACGGTGGCATTGCCGGCGACGGCGGTACCGAAATCATCTCGCCCGGTGGAGGCGAAGGAATCGAGGGTGCCGGGTTCGGCATCATCAAAGAATCCGGCGGATAATCAAAATCCGCCATGCGCACAATCCCGCACACTCTGCGGGATTTTTTATTACAAAAGAAAATCCCGCGCATCTTGCGCGGGCACTCCATGGACAACTAGTCGCCAAAATCGGTCATCACTGTGCCGCAGGTCGGGCAACAACGACCGTGTTTTGGGAAGTCGTGATCCGCGTGCACGCAAGTTTTGCGTGCCTCGGCCTCGGCGACATTCCGGTCGGCAATCGCTTGCCTGACGCGAGCGACACCCTCGGCGGTGAGCCCTTCGCCTATGGTCTCTATCGACATGATTTTCCTCCTCTGACAGTCTGCCCAAAATCCTACCCTATTTTCTATCTTTGAGCCAGAACCTACTCCCCACGAGCTTTAGCTCCGGGTTTTATTGATACGTTTTAAGAATATAGCCCAACAGCTCGGGGAAAGTTTTTTCTTCTATAAAATGGCCGCGGCCGGAGAATTTTAGAACCTGGTCGGGCTGCAACTCTCGCTCGATAATTTGAAACTGCTCTTGGGGGATAAACGGGTCGTCGTCGCTGTAGACCAGCGCTATGTTTTGCTGATTCTCTTTAATTTTTTGCCACTGCCACGGCTCGTCAAAGTAGCCGCTCTGCTTTTCGAGCTCGTCGCCCAAGTCGCTCGAGCTGGGGCCGACAAGCACCGAGCCTTTAATCTTGTGCGTCTCGGCATAGCGCATCGCGGCAATGGCGCCGGAGGACCAGCCAACCAACACATCATGCTCCCCCACCTTAACGTGATTCTCCAAAAAGGGCAGCCAAAACTTGCCGCGCGCAATAACCGAGTCGGGCATAGTCTCGAAAAAGGTTTCGTAGCCCGCCTTCTCGAGCTCCTCCTTGAGCCACTTGGCCCAAGCAAAACTCCAATGCGAAGCCCCATTGCCGTGTATGTAAACTATCCGGGGTTTCATTGTGGTTTAGCAAGGACTACCCTTGCTACTTTATAAATTTACAAACAAACGAAAGAAGCTATCGCATCTCCATCCCTGAGTTTCATGAGGCGGACTCCTTGGGTTGAACGCGATTGGGTTTTGACTTCGTCTAAGCCGGTGCGGATGACTTGGCCTTTTTTGGAGATGACGACTATCTCCTCTTCGCCGCCCTCGCCGCGGGTGATGATGCGCGAGGTGATCAGCGGGCCTGTTTTAGGCGTCGAGCTCATGGTCTTGATGCCGCTGCCGCCGCGGCCCTGCACCTTGTACTCGGCTATTTTGGTCGCCTTGCCGTAGCCGTTGCGCGACACCACCAACACCTCTTGGTCTTTAGCGCCTTTTTTAACGACGTCGGCCCCGACGATAAAGTCGCCACCCGCTAGCCGCATACCGCGCACGCCGCCCGCGGCGCGACCCATCGGGCGCACGTCGGACTCTTTAAAGCGAATGCTTTGACCTTTGGCGGTCGAGAGGAATATCTCGTCGCCCTTTTCGACAAACAGCGCGGCGATAAGCTCGTCACCCTTTTGCAATTTTTGCGCAATCAAACCGCTCCGGCGCACATCGTGGAAGGCCGTCGCATCAACCTTTTTAACCACACCCTGTTTGGTGATCATGTACAAAAACTTCTCCCCCTCCTTTTGATTTTTGCGCATCGGCAAAACGCTGGTCACCGTCTCGGCGTCGGTGATAGACAAAAAGTTAACAATCGGGCGACCCTTGGTCGAGCGTTTGCCCTCCGGGATTTCATAAAACTTAAGTTGGTAGGCCTT
>CAIWUA010000004.1 GCA_903915735.1 Candidatus Adlerbacteria bacterium | reverse complement strand
GGAGGCGTTGTTATGGGCCTCATTACGATTATTCTTATACCGTTTGTATTTGTGGCACAGCGTTTCGAGGGGAGAGGGCCTTTATTTTTACGGCAAGCGCGCATCGGACAAAACGGCAAGCGTATGACGGCATACAAATTCCGTACAATGTTGTTCGACGACGCATCCTCGCGCGAGTGGGTCACTGAAGGCACGGCAAATCGCGTTACCAAAGTGGGCGCCGTACTGCGCAAAACATCTTTTGACGAATTTCCCCAGTTTATAAACGTGTTGCGCGGAGAACTTTCGCTCATCGGACCGCGTAACGATATCGCAGGGCTCGCCGAGCGGCTCGCAAAAGAAATTCCGTACTACAATGTACGCTACGGCGTTAAGCCGGGCATCACCGGCTGGGCACAAATAAACCAGCGCTACGAACCCGGCAATCTTTCCCCCCAGTCGATAGAAGAGACGAAGGTACGGTTGGCGTACGACTTTTATTACATTAAACATCGCTCATTTGCACTCGACATAGTAATCGCCCTAAAAACATTGAAGCGTATGTTGTTTCGGGTAAGCATCTGGTAAAGTACTCGCTATGCAAAAACACACCCTTTTTATCACCGGAGCCGCAGGGTATGTGGGCGCCATGCTCGTGCGTGCTTTTGCCGCGCGCGAAGACGTCGAAAAAATAATAGGACTCGACAAAGAACCTATGCCGGAATTCCTTGAAGGGCTGCCTAAGCTGGTCTACTTGCAGATGAACACCGCCGACGGCTGGGAGGCGGAGGTAAAGCGGCACGCTCCCGACGTTATCATTCATGCAGCGTGGCAGATACGCGAGATATACGGCAACCACGCGCTTACATGGCGGTGGAATATCGACGGCTCGGACAAAGTATTTGACTACAGCTTTGCCAATGCCGAGGTCAAACGCCTCGTCCACTTTTCGACGGTGGCCTCGTACGGTGCGTTTGCGAGCAACACTATCGAACATCGTTTTAAAGAAGATGAGCCGTTTCGTAAGTCGGAGTATCTCTATGCTGAAGAAAAGCGCATCGCCGAAGAGCATCTTAAAGAGCGCTACGACAGCCGCACCAATCAAGGTGTGGCTGTCGCGATAGTGCGTCCCGCTGCTATTACCGGCCCGCGTGGCAGGTTTATGCGGATACGTTTTGGTCTACAGGCAACGCTTGCCGGCCAAATGAAGGACTCTTTCGCTTACCGTGTGGTATCGGCCATGGTGTCGTTTGTACCGGTGACCCCCAAGTGGGTGCGGCAATTTATACACGAAGATGATGTTGTCGGTATTGTCGAGCGGCTGGCTTTCGGCGACGGTGTTGCGGGGTACGAGGCATACAATATCTGCCCGCCGGGCGAGGTAGTGCGCGGCAAGGACATGGCAAAGGCAGTGGGCAAGCGCACACTGCTGGTGTGGCCATGGATGGTGAGGCTGCCGTTTTTTGTGTTCTGGCATCTGACCCGCGGCAAGATACCCACCGGCCGTGGCGCGTGGCGCGGTTACTCCTACCCGATAACGGTGGACGGTTCTAAAATAACCCGCACGCTTGGGTATCAGTATGAGCACTCTTCTTTGGATTCGTTCTTTTACACCGATGGCAGATATGAGAGTCATATTCCGCCCGTCGCCCGCCGCTCAAAATTGTGAATAAAAAAATACTCATAACCGGCGTCGCCGGTTTTATCGGATTTCATCTCGCCGAGTCTTTGCTCAAAAAGGGCTGCACGGTTGTCGGCGTCGACTCTCTCGAGCCGTACTACGACGTTAGGATGAAGCGTAGACGACTCGCATTTTTGCGCGCGTACCCGGGGTTTACGTTCTACCAAAAATCCATCGCCGACTACGCGGTGTTTGAACGCATCATAAAAAAAGAAAAACCCAAGGAGATAGTCCACTTGGCGGCGCAGGCGGGCGTGCGGTACTCGCTTAAAAACCCTTGGGCATACGCGCAATCAAACTACCTCGGCACATTAAACGTGTTTGAAGCCGCTCGTCGTACAGGAATTAACCGCGTGATATATGCATCATCAAGTTCGGTATACGGCAGCAACACCAAAATGCCGTTTTCGGAAGGTGACCGGACCGACCGGCAAATATCTATTTACGCCGCCTCCAAAAAAGCAAACGAGTCTCTCGCATACTCCTACTACGACATGTACGGCATGGAGATGGTGGGCCTGCGTTTTTTTACCGTCTACGGGCGATGGGGACGACCGGACTTGGCGTTGTTTAAGTTTGTCCGACAGATATTGCAGGGTAAAACGATCGAGCTTTATAATCGCGGAGATATGAAGCGCAGTTTTACTCATGTCTCCGATATAGTCTCCGGTATTGAGCACATCCTGCAAAAAAAGCCAGCGAGCCGTTATCGACTATACAATCTCGGCGGCGCGCAAGCGGTATCGTTAAAGCAATTTGTAGCGCTCATCGAAAAGAATCTCGGGCTCCGCGCGCGTACGAAACTGCGGCCTATGCAGGCGGGTGATGTTAAGGAGACGGTTGCTGATGTGCGTCTTGCGCGAAAAGAATTAGGATATAAGCCGCGCACAGGAATCGAGGAGGGTATTGGAGATTTTGTTTTTTGGTTCAAAGAGAATCAAAAGTTCCTTCTTTCGCTGAAAGATCCTCAACAATAAACATGATACTTGACGGCAGACATATAGCCGATGAAATTGTCTCCGGGTTAGGCGACACCTTGCGCGGTATGACACTTGGTATTGTGATGAACGCGGGTGACCCGGCGACGCGCTCGTTTGTAAAAATAAAAACGCGCGTGGCCGAGCGGCTCGGGGTAGTGGTTAAAGAGTACACACCGGCCGATAGTGCCGCAGCTGTTGCCGAGTGCGACGCGGTAGTGGTGCAATTGCCGATAGAGGGTGCCGACGCACTGCTGGCGCAGGTGCCGCACACTAAAGATGTAGACAACTATCCGGTTGCGCCTGTTGCCGCCGCTGTAGCCGAGATTTTGGCTCGTACAAATGTTGACCCTAATAATAAAAAAGTGGTGGTAGTAGGCGAGGGCAAGTTGGTGGGTGCACCGGTCGCGCAGCTATTGCGTGCTATGGGCGCCAACGTGTCGGTCGTTACTCTCGAGCAGGGCTCGCTTGATGAGCTTAAAGACGCCGATATTGTCGTGTCGGGGGCGGGGTCGCCGGGGCTTATTAGGCCCGAGACGCTCAAGCAGGGGGTAGTTTTGATAGACGCGGGTACGAGCGAGTCGGCTGGCAAACTGGCGGGGGACTGCGACCCGCGCTGTGCCGAGGTTGCTAGAGTCTTTACCCCTGTCCCGGGCGGGGTGGGCCCCATAGCGGTCGCCATGCTTTTTAAGAACTTATTAACCCTTGACCGGCATGACGACGGGCTTGCGGGACGGGCCTAAATCGGATAAGGTAGACCTCATGTTCGCCATACGTTATAGCGCCGTCGTGGTGCTCATTATTGCGGGGATATTGGGCTTTTTTGTATACACGACCAACACCCCCCAGAGCCGTTTTGCCTTTAAGCTCGGCCTCGACCTCGAGGGCGGCACCCACTTGGTGTACAACGCCGACACCAGCAAACTCGCGCCGGCCGACATTCAAGACTCTTTAAACGCGCTGCAAACGGTCATCGAGCGCCGCGTCAACGCCTTTGGTGTGGGCGAGCCGGTGGTGCAGACCGAGCAGGGCGGTGCGCTTGGGCAGGGCGCCTACCGGCTTATTGTCGAGCTCCCGGGCATTACCGATGTCAACAAAGCTATTGCGCTTATCGGTCAAACGCCGACGCTCGAGTTTAAACTCGTCAACAAAGGATTTGAAAATAATCTTACCAACGCAACCGGCACACCAAACCCATTGGCCTTTACCGACACGGGGCTGAGCGGCAAATACCTAACCGGCGCGTCGCTGCAGTTTGGCGGTGGCGGCAACGCTATACAGACCACCCCAGTGGTGCAAGTGACCTTTAATGGCGAAGGGGCCAAACTCTTTGGCGACATCACCACTCAAAACGTCGGCAGCCAGTTGGCTATATTCCTCGACGGTAACCTTATTTCGGCACCGGTTATCCAAACCTCGATAACCGACGGCAAAGCCATCATCAGCGGCAGCTTTACCGCTGCATCAGCCAAAGAGCTCGCGACCAATCTCAACTTGGGCGCATTGCCGGTACCTATCCAACTTGAGTCGACGCAGACCATTGGCGCAACCTTGGGTGCCGAGGCGACCCATGCGGGGCTTATGGCGGGCATTATCGGCTTTTTGGCGGTCGCGGTATTTATGCTCCTGTGGTACCGCCTACCGGGACTGGTGTCGGTGGTGTCTCTTGGTATTTATGTCGCGATTATGCTCGCACTCTTTAAGTTGGTGCCGGTGGTGCTTACGGCCGCCGGTATCGCAGGCTTTATCCTCTCGGTCGGTTTGGCAGTCGACGCCAACATCCTTATCTCTGAGCGCATCAAAGAGGAGCTTGCTGCGGGTAAAAAAGCCGAGCCGGCCATCCGCGAGGGTTTTGCTCGCGCGTGGCTCGCCATCCGCGACTCTAACATCGCGCACATTATCGCGGCGGTTATTCTGTTTTGGTTCTCGACTTCGCTCATCAAGGGTTTTGCGTTGGTGTTTGGGCTCGGCGTCGTCGTGTCGATGCTCTCGGCTATTACCATATCGCGCACGTTCCTGTTGGCTCTTGGGGTTAATGCCGAGAGCGGTGTGGGACGCTTTTTTATGCGCTCAGGCCTGCGTAAATAATATATGACTATTTCCTCAAAAAATCTTAAATACTTTTTTATCCTGCCGGCGGTACTTGCGGTTGCGGCATTGCTTGCGATTTTTATGTGGAGCCTGCGGCCGGGCATCGATCTTTCGGGCGGCTCGCTCTTGCAGGTGACCTACAGCACGGCCGTGCCGCAGGTCAGCCAAATCCAGCAGGCCGCCGCGCCGCTTAACCTAGGCGAGGTACGCGTGCAATCAACCGGCCAGAGTGGCTACGTTATGCGCACCCGTGCGCTCAACAACGACGAAAAGAATAGTCTCGAAACCGCACTCGGCGTACTCGGCAGCTTCCACGAAGATGAGTTTACCTCGGTCGGCCCGGTTATCGGCCAGGAGCTACTCCAAAAGGCGTGGTTCGCAATTGCGCTGGTACTGCTGTGCATTATCGCATTTATCGCGTTCGCCTTTCGTGGAGTGTCCAAACCGGTGCAGTCGTGGAAGTACGGCATCGTCGCGGTGGTTACGCTGTTGTTTGATGCGCTCATACCGATAGGCGTTTTTGCCGCGCTAGGGCACTTTACCGGAGCCGAGGTGGACACGCTCTTTATCGTCGCGCTCCTCACTATCATGGGCATCTCTATCAACGACAAAATTGTCGTGTTTGACCGCATCCGCGAAAATTTGCGCCTTAACAACGACCGCTCCAAAAAAGAGCCGTTTGATGAAGTAGTGGGCCGCTCTATTACGCAAACCATTGCGCGCTCTATCAACACCAGCCTCACTGTCGTTATTGTGTTGCTGGCGCTTTACTTCTTCGGCCCTGCGTCGACCAAAGTCTTCGCACTCACGCTCACCGTGGGCATGATAGTGGGTACCTACTCGTCAATCTTCCTCGCCGCGCCGCTCTTGGTGGCCTGGCAAAAGTGGTCCGCAAAATAAACTATGCCACGTACGGTCGGCATTGTCGGCTACGGAAGTTTCGGGGGTTTTTTAGAAAAGCTTATACGGCGGTTTGCTCCGGCCGTTTCTATCAAAATTAACTCGTCGCGGTTTAAACCCGATGGGGCTAAATTCTTTTCGCTCGAGGAGGTGGCGCAGTGCGATGCGGTTATTTTAGCCGTGCCTATTGCGGTGTTTGAGGAGACGGTGCAAAAGCTTTTACCCCACCTTGGCGCACATACAACTATTATCGACGTGGCGACGGTCAAGATGCACACGGTCGAGATTTTAAAGCGTGTGGCTGCGGGCAAAAAATATATAGCCACACACCCGATGTTTGGCCCCGAGAGTTATGACAAAAAAGGCGGCGACGTGGCGGGCTTTCGTGTCGTTGTTACCGACAGTACACTGCAAGCACCCGAGCGGGCTGTACTCGTTGAGTTTTTAAAACAGTGCGGGTTTGATGTGGTGTCGATGACCGCCGAGGACCACGACAAACATTTGGCCGAGACATTATTTTTGACCCACTTTGTCGGGCAGACGGTCAGCCGCGGCGGCTTTGACCGCACGGCCATCGACACGGTGTCGTTTGGCTACCTGATGGACGCAGTCGAGAGCGTTAAGCACGACACGGCGCTGTTTAAGGATGTGTACCGCTTTAACCCCTTTTGCGAAGAGGTGTTAAAAAGGTTCGAGTCGGCCGAAGGCGAGGTGCACGCGCTGCTTAAAAAAGATACTATCTAAAAATGATCATCGGCATTACGGGCACCAACGGGGCGGGGAAGGGTACGGTGGTTGACTATTTGGTCAAACAAAAAGGGTTTACGCATTTTTCGGCGCGCGGATTTATTGCCGAAGAGTTGGCGCGTCGCGGGTTGCCGCTCAATCGTGACAACACCATGCCGGTCGCCAACGAGTTGCGTGCCAAATACGGCCCCGGGTACATTCTTGAACAATTGTTTGAGCGCGCACAAAAAGAGGGGGGCGATGCGGTGCTCGAGTCGGTGCGCGTCATTGGCGAAGCTCAGTTTTTAAAATCAAAAAGTGCGCTCGTGTGGGCGGTCGATGCAGATCGCCGTGCTCGCTTTGATCGGATTATGAAAAGGGCTTCAGAGCTCGACCGGGTGCCGTTTGAGAAGTTTGTTATCGAAGAAGACCGCGAACTTAACTCTACCGATCCGACCAAGCAAAACATGGCTGGGGTTATGGCCATGGCCGACACCGTTTTGACCAACAATGGGAGCCCCGAGGAGCTTTATAAACAAGTTGAGGAGGCTCTAAAAAAATAAATAAAAAAAGCCCGCCGGTGGTGTACCGGCGGGCCGAAGCGGTTATTCAATGACTTTTTTATTGAGTTTCTCGAGAGTTGTTTTTTCTTCAAGAAAACGGAGCATGTCTAGGACCCCCACCTTCTTTTTGTTAGGCACCTGATTCCAGCCTGGATATAGGACGCCTGTGTGGTATGCAGTATTAGATGCCTCGTCGATATACGAGAACCCGTCTTGGATATTGTATATATGGGTTCTCAATATGCCACGCCTCAAACCCGGCCTTACTTGTAGATGACCAGTGCGGTCCCAATAGAAGTGAAGGAAGGTTGGTGTGTCGGGACCACGTTGCGTCTCATCGGGGTGGTCGAACACCACTGTTCCCCAGTCGTTCTTGTTAGGGTTGATGACAAATTCTCTTCCCGAGTAGTAGAAGCGGGGAGAGCCTTGATCATCCGTCGTTGCTCCAATATATATGGGAACTTCGAATGTAATTGAAGCAACCCCAGTAAGGACTTTGATTTTCATAAGAACCTCCTCTGGCAGCGCCAGTAGTTGGCCCATCCACCCTCGGTGGCGGCCGCTGGTCAGCGACTCAGCGGGGCTATTATACCATATATGGGTCTAAAATGCAACCCCCTAAAATACCCTTATTTTGACTATACGGGGGCCGGCTCGAGCCAGCTGAGCTGGCTTGACTTGCTCTATAGGCTGTATATACTGTCCCTATCACTGCCGCACGGCGGTTTTTTGTTCACCCGGACGGTCTGGGGGTTCAGGATTGCGCAATGAGTGACGACAGTCGGACCTTGAAAACTGAATAGAAGTTATTGTAAGAATTGATCACACCAAAGACCCGACACACTGCAATAGTGTGACGGGCAATTAAGCAAGCAAAAGAAGTTTCTTAAAGCTTTAGGAGAGCTTGAAGGAAACACAAAGCGAGAGAGAAGTTATTTTTCTCTTGTTCCGTTCATCGAGTTAGATAAAGACAGCCGCAAGGCTCGTCTTTTATTCAGAGTTTGATCCTAGCTCAGGATGAATGCTGGCGGCGTGGATAAGGCATGCAAGTCGAACGGGCCGCAAGGCCAGTGGCAGACGAGGTAGTAATATACAGGTACGTACCGAGAAGTCGGGCATAGCTATTCGAAAGAGTAGGTAATTCCCGATGGTCCCGCGAGGGTAAAGGAGCAATCCACTTTTTGAGCGGCCTGCGTGGTATCAGCTAGTTGGCGTGGTAAAGGCACACCAAGGCTATGACACCTAGGGGAGCTGAGAGGCTGACCCCCACCGATAGCACTGAGACACGGGCTATACACCTACGGGTGGCTGCAGTCGAGAATCTTCCACAATGGACGAAAGTCTG
>CAIWUA010000003.1 GCA_903915735.1 Candidatus Adlerbacteria bacterium | reverse complement strand
CGTTGACGGCGCTAAGGCCTTTCTCGCCTTCCTTCACCTCGAAGGAAACGGTCTCGCCTTGCTTAAGCTCGTCAAACATGACGCCGTTGAGATCCTTAGAGTGGAAGAAGAGGTCCTTCGCCTCGCCTTCGCGAGAGATGAATCCAAATCCGCGATCCGTAAGGGTCTTGATGGTTCCTGTCATACTTTTGATTTTTGTTTTTTCTTTGAGAAATCCGACCCGCTTTCTTTAGTCTCTTAAGACCCCCTCAGTATAGCAGGTATTGAGTTTATTGTCCAGCTGCCAATATACCCTGCAACTGCTTGGTATTTCCGTGCCTCAACATACCGAAATACGACTCTTTGGTAGCCTGCTCCCCTGACTGCCCCGCGCACTCGGCCAACCGCCTCAACATCCTTTTCTTAGTACTCGTCCGCAACACTCGATGATCAACAAAATGCACCCACCCCAAAAAGTCCACGCCAGTGGCAAATGTTTGTATCGAGACTTTGTTCGGGTGCAGCTGTAATTTTAACTCACTAAGTTTTACTATGATATATGGGAGTAAAAGCTCAAGTTGTTTTTTTGAATCGGAAAGAAAAACAAAATCATCGGCATACCGTATATAGTATTTTGCTTTAAGTGTGTGCTTTATATACTGATCAAACTCGTTCATGTAGATATTAACCAACAGCTGGCTCGTGAGATTACCGAGCGGCAGACCCTGTGAATGGGCACCATTCACACTAAAGCTGCCTACCACTTCGTGCAGGAGCCACAGGATATTTTGGTCGGGTATATATTTCTCTAAAATCGCGAAGAGAGTTTGGTGGTCAATACTGGCAAAGAACTTGCGGATGTCGCATTTTAAGACCCAGCGGGTGCGGGTGTGGTTTTTGGAGACTTTATAGGCAAACACCCGAAATTGATTCATCGCTTTGTGTGTCCCCTTCCCCAAGCGGCAGGAGTAACTTCCATATATGAAAGTACGGTCGAAGAAGGGGTAGAGTTTGCGGTATATGGCGTGGTGCAAAAGTCTATCTCGAACGGAGGCTTTGTGGATATCACGAGGCTTGGGGTCGGAGATTTTGAAATGCTCGTAGCCGCCGTGGCAGTAGGTCAGACCTACTAAATCACGATGAAGGGCGTGGATATTGTCAAATAGGTGGTACTGGAATTGCCGCACATCGCGCTTTTTACGCTTACCCTTTAAAAACTCCCGCCACGCCGCAAGCAAATTTTCTACCGAAATGATATCTTCATACGTATGGCTGAAAAGAATCCGACCCATTCTCCTGAGCGTACCCCCCCCCCCGACATTTTCGCAACAAAAATTCGTTCCGGTAGTATTTACATTAAAAGACGCCTACGGCCTTTGGCAGCAACTCCTGCCCCACAGCAGCAAAATCCAGCGGCACACGCTTGGCGATAAAATAGACGCTCTGTTTCTTGAGACGCTTGAATACGCCTTTCGTGCGAACTACCTCGCGGGGCCGCAAAAAATCGCGACAATTGATAGTGCTATAGTGCGGCTCGACCTGGTTAAATTCTTTTTGCTCGTTGCTTGGGAAATAAATATGATTACCGACAAGCAATACGCACACCTGTCGGCACCGCTCGTAGAGTCTAGCAAAATGCTCGTCGGGTGGAAGGCTTATTTACAAAAGAAAACTCCCCCGCCAAACCGATAAAGGTAGCGTGGGGGAGAAAGGAAATAGTTGCGGAGCAGGAGACGGTTCTCGGCGTTCCACCTGTTGTCGTTGTCGAGCCGGTTGACGTTGCCGTTCCACCTGCCATCGTTGCGGTTGACGTTGAGAACCGAGACGCTTTGTGCCATGTGCCATCCGTGCCACTGTCCCTCGAGTACTCGATACGGACTGTATCTGATGCGGAGCCGTTAACTCCCTAGCGCACGACACCAACTCTCTTCTTTTTTTGAAGAAGTGCGAACCTCGCCACCCCAAGCCAAAACAAAAGCCGGAGATGCCAGCGTGTTCAGATATAAATATACCCCGCATTTTTGTTGCCAAAAATGCGGGGTACGGGACCAAAGACAGGGTCCAAGTGTCAGAGGGTCTGAGTGTCCGAGTTGCGGAGCAGGAGACGGTACTCGGCGAACCACCCGTCGTCGCGGTCGAGCCGGTCGACGATGCCGAACCACCTGCCACCGAGGCGGTTGACGTAGAGAACCGAGACGCTGCCGTCCGAGTCCTCCACGAAGGCGAAGTTGGCCCAGCCATTGGTGAGCAGGCCAACATCTTCGCCGCCTTCTTGCCGTTCGACCAGTTGCTCGATGGCTTGGAGCGTGAAGGTGAGATTGTTTTCCTTCAGCGCCTTGGCGAGCAGGTCGAGCGAGGTGCCCGACCCAATCTTCAATGCCGCAGCGGCCATCTCCCGAAAAGTGGTGCCTTGCGAGTTCTGGAGCTGGTAGACGCCGACTTGGCAGGCCGCTTGCGCGGGCTGCTGTGCGGGGAGCCAACGGTCGATATCGCTGTCGCGGTAGGCCCAGCGCTTGCCCGTGAGGCATTTGCTGGTCTTCTTGCCGGCGACTTCGCCGAGTGGCGTCGTCTTGACGAGGACGAGCGTCGGCGGCTTGGCGGTTGGCGTGGCGAGCGGACACAAAGCGCTTGCGAGCGCCGCAGCCAGTTTCTCGCCGTTCTTTTCCCATGACAACGCGTCTTGGGGAGTAATATCGCGAGGCAGAGCCTTGATGACTGCCGCGTGGAAATTCGCTTGCTGACCAAGCGAAAGGGTGTTCCCAGACATTGGGGTGTTCCTTCCTGCTATAACGATTTAAATGAGCTGTCCTGAGGCCCGGAATCAGGTCCCATCAGCCGCTGGCAATTATACACCTAAATAGGACTACTTGTCAATAGCTGTGGCGGCACTACCTCAAATCCTCTGGATTTAATCCCGCATCTTTCATGATACTCGAGAGTGTACCCGCCTTGAGTTGTTTGTGGAGAGGAACAGTAACTTTTTTCGCGTCGGGAAGGAAATCAGGAGGATAAAGCCGCACATGGCTACCCCGTGTTCTCATTTGAGAATAACCTCTCCTCTCAAGAATTTTAATCATCTCCGCGCCGGACAGTACGGGCAGCTTCGGCATAGATTAAACCGTAATTAAATGGAGGCTTACATCCTCATTCTCCGCCATAGAAGTCTTTTCGTCCTCAAGACACAAAAGTGTTGCTTCTTTGATATTGGCGAGGGCCTCCTCTACCGTCTCGCCCTGGCTGTAGCATCCTTCAAGCGCGAGGTTAGTAACGGAGTATCCCCCTTCCTTTTCCTTCTGTAATACTATTGGGAATGTCCCATGCTGTTCCATGCGAGCAGTATAGCATAATCACCACAAAATTTCATCCGCTACAATGCTTGTACGGCGTGCATACCCGCCACATAGCCCGACGACCAGCAGAGCTGCAGCGAGTAGCCTCCCGACGGGCGGCTTATGTTCAGTAAGTCGCCTGTAATATAGAGATTTTGGACTTTTTTAGACTGCATAGTCTTGAGGTCGACCTCGGCCAGCGGCACGCCGCCGTCGGAGATAACCGCCCTATCAAAACCCATGAGCCCCTCGATAGTAAGCGGCAAAGTTTTGAGCGTGCGAGCCAACAATTTGCGGTCTTCTTTAGAAATCGAGTGTACTTTGGTCTCGACTAAAGGCAGTGGCAACAGCATTAACACTCCCCTACTTGCACCTTCGGGTACCAACAGCTTTAAAACATTTTTAAGCGTTTTGTTTTTATTTTCGTCGAATAGTTTTAAAATCTGCCGCTCGAGCGTGCCTTGGTCGAGTTTGGGGTACAAGCCGATAGCGGCCGTCACGACGCCATTGTGCAGCAAATCGGCCACCGCGCTCGCGCTGTTGAGGATGGTCGGCCCCGAAACGCCAAAGTGCGTGCACAATACTTTGCCCTCTTTGCTAAAAGATTTTTTACCGTCTATAAAAAAAGTTATTTTGACGCCCGGCAAAGCAATACCTTTTAAACTTTTAATCCACGGCTCGCTCACCTTCAGCGGCACAATGGTCGGCGTCGGCGGCAGTACGCTGTGGCCAAGATTTTTGAGCCAGGCAAAACCGTCGCCGGTCGAGCCGGTCTCGGGGTGTGACACGCCGCCGGTGGCAAAAATAAAGTGCTTGGCTTCGTATGTTTGTTTGCCGCACTCTACCGCGAGAATACTCCCCTCTTTGGTTATCACTTTAGTGACAGGCGAAGAGGTTTTGATGGTTACTTTGCCGGCTTGCAAATATTTGCGCAACACGGCGACCACGTCGGTAGCCTTTTGCGTTTTGGGGAAGGCGCGTTTGTTGGCCTCGATTATCAAGGGTAGTCCTTGAGAATTAAAAAATGCAAAAGTGTCTTTGACCCCAAACTGCGCAAATAGTGAGTATAAAAACGGCTCGGCTTTGCCGTACGCTTTAAGTAGTACACGCTCATCCTCCTCGGCATTAGTGATATTGCAACGGCCTCCACCCGAGATGGCCAGTTTGGCCCCGAGTGTTTTATTTTTTTCGAGCAGCAAGACACGTGCACCCAGCTCGGCCGCGCGCCCCGCCGCTATCATCCCCGACGCCCCGCCGCCTACTACAATAAGGTCGTACATGGTGGGGCAGCTATTTTGCCAAGTCGAGCACTTCGTCGATGCGGATTTTCTCGACAAAGTCGGGCACGTGCGACACCACTATCATCGGCCCCTCAAAGTGGCTGAGTGCCTCGGCAATAACCGGCAAGTGCCTAAAGTTGATATGGTTGGTCGGCTCGTCGAGGATAAGCAACCCCGGCTTAAGCAACACGAGGCGTGCAA
Organism: Candidatus Adlerbacteria bacterium; assembly: GCA_903915735.1. Lineage (GTDB taxonomy): Bacteria > Patescibacteriota > Minisyncoccia > Phycocordibacterales > SBAW01 > GWA1-54-10. The sequence goes on along the minus strand of CAIWUA010000003.1, from coordinate 783 downwards.
AAGCCACCAACCCTTTTTGGCCCTCAGAGAGCGTGCCTATTTTAGAGTGAAAAATTTCGCCGCTGAGCAAAAAGCCGGCCGCCACCTTGCGCAGGTCCTCCTCGATAGGCCGCTCGAGCACGGCCGCCAGCTCCTCGTATACCGTTTTGTCAAAGTCGAGGTTCGAAAAGTCTTGTCGGTAATAGCCGATGCGCGTGCCCGGCAAAAGGGTCGCACCTTTGGCGGTGCCATCGGCAAGCGACTGCAACAGTGTGCTCTTGCCGATGCCGTTGGGGCCGGCAAGCAACAAGTGATTGTTTTTGCGCAGCACTACCTTAACTTTGCGCTGGGTTGGTTTGTGTTTTTGTATCACCGTGAGCGAGGTAACAGTAAGAATTTCGCCCACAAGCCCGTCCTGAAACGGGATGCGAAACGAGCGGATAGCCTTGTCCTCTTTGCGCACGTCGACCTTGGCCTCCTCGAGCTCCTCGGCCTTTTCCCGCATGCGCTTGGCCACCATGCGCATTTGCCCGCCCTTGTTGGCAAAAAAGTTTGCCTTGTCTTTATTCTCCTGTATCTCTTTAGCAAGCAAAGCGTTTTTGCGGTTTTCTTTCTCTATTCGGGCGCTAATGTCGGCGACCACGTCTTTGTAGGTCCCCACGTACTGCTCGACCTTGCGCGTGTGCACGTCGAGGTACAGCACACCCTGCGTAAAGCTGTTTAAAAACTCCGCATCGTGCGAAATGACGATAACCGTCTTTTTGTACTTGATAAGAAAGTCGGTCAGGTGCGCGATACCCTCTT
>CAIWUA010000002.1 GCA_903915735.1 Candidatus Adlerbacteria bacterium | reverse complement strand
GTTAAGGGCGCGGGAGTAGGCCGACTCGGGCGTTATTTCGCCGCTGCGGACCAGCTCGGCCAAGCTGCGGTTGAGGTCTATCATGCCCTCTTCGGCACCTGTTTCGATAAGGGTTTGGATTTCGTGGGTGCGCTTTTCGCGGATTAAGTTTTGTACCGCCGGCGTTGCCACCAGTAGCTCGTAGGCCGGGATAAGCCCGCCGGAGACACGTGGTATAAGACGCTGGCTAAAAATACCCGCAAGGGATGACGAGAGCTGGATACGGATCTGCCCCTGCTGCTCGGGCGGGAAGCTGTCGATAATGCGGTCGATGGTTTGCGCGGCGTTGTTGGTGTGCAAGGTCGAAAACACGAGGTGGCCGGTCTCGGCAGCCGTGACGGCCGTAGCGATAGTCTCGGGCGTGCGCATCTCGCCTATCATGAGTACATCGACATCTTGGCGAAATACCGACTCGAGCGCCTGGGGAAAGTCGGCCGTGTCGACCCGCACCTCGCGCTGATCGATGAGCGAACGCTTGTTTTCAAACAAATACTCGATAGGATCTTCGATAGTGATAATGTGCTCGGTGCGCTCTTGGTTTATCTTTTCGATAAGTGCGGCAAGCGTGGTCGTCTTGCCCTGCCCCACCGGCCCCACCACCAAAAAGAATCCTTGCTCGCGCGCGGCAAACCCCTCGAGACTGGGCGGCAAATTAAGCTCCTGCAAAGAGCGGATAGCGCGCGGGATAAGGCGCAAAGCTGCGCCGATGCGGCCGCGCTCAAAGTACGCATTGCCGCGAAACCGCGCTTGGTCGCCGTAGGCATAGCTAAAATCGGCCTCTTGGGTCTTTAAAAAGGCTTCTTTGCGCTCGGGCAAGAGCATCTCGGTCAAAAACCCTATCATATCCTCGCGTGTAAGGGGCGGTTCGGACACCAACGTGGTCAAGACGCCGCTCACGCGGATAACCGGCGAGACCCCCTGCCCCAAATGCAGGTCAGAGCCGCCTTGGGCAATAAGCTGGTTGATGAGCGCGCTGAGTCTTTGTTTGTAATCCATATATCAAATTTAAACACTCAACTCTTTACCGGTACCTTTTTGCGCTTCGGCAACGGCGGCCGCCTCGTCGATGTCGCCGGCCTCGATGCGCTCGGGCGCGGGTGCCTCGATAGGTTTTTGATCCGCCTCGGGCAACTCAAACTCGCCGCCGAGCGTGTTGACCTCTTCAAACGGGATCTCGCCGCGGGCTGATTTCATGATAGCATCCTCTTTCATCGTAAACATGCCCTGTCGGCGCACAACCCCAAAGAGTTCGTCCTCGGGCTTGCGATCCAAAATAGCGTGCTCGAGCTCGCTCGACATACTAAAGACCTCAAAGCAGGCAATGCGGCCCTTGGTCCCCGCCGGACACTCGGGCGTTATCTCCATGCGGTACACCTCGCTTAGGTCGGGTACGTCTTTTTTATATTCCTCGGGCAGGTCGTCAAACTGATTCTTCATCATCACCTGCATGCTGCCCTCGACCTTAACGCGCTTACCGCCGCCCGGGCACAGCGTGCGCACCAAACGTTGCGCGATGCCGAGGATAAGTACCGGCGGTATCAGGTACGGCTCGACACCCATGTCGAGAAGGCGCGGCACGATACCGATAGCGTTGTTGGTGTGGATGGTGCTAAGCACCAGGTGGCCGGTCAGGGCCGCTTGCACGGCCAAGTTGGCCGTCTCGCTGTCGCGGATTTCGCCGACCATGATGATGTTTGGGTCTTGGCGCAGCGTCGTGCGTAAGCCGTTGGCAAAAGTGTAGCCGATTTCGGGCCGCACTTGCGACTGCGAGACGCCCGAGATGGTGTACTCGACCGGGTCCTCGAGGCTGAGTACGTTTTGGCGATCGCGATCGACCTCGTTAAGCAGTGTGTAGAGCGTGGTCGACTTGCCCGAGCCGGTCGGGCCCGAAATGAGCACCATGCCGTAGGGCTTTTTGATTGCCGCCTTGATGAGCGCCAAGTTGCGCGCCGACAGCCCGATGTCATCGAGCTTCCAGTCTTTGGTTTGGCTGCCCAAAATACGCATCACCACCTTTTCGCCATAGTAGGTCGGGAAGGTTGATACACGAAAGTCCACCTTGCTGCCGCCGACGCGGGCGCTAAAGCGGCCGTCTTGCGGTTTGCGCTTTTCGTCTAAGCGCATGTTCGAAAGCACTTTGATGCGCGCCACCACCGCGGCGTGCACCTTAGGCGGGAGCGTAATGTTGGTCAAGAGCGCTCCGTCGACACGAAAACGCACGCGCGTTTGCTCGGCCATAGGCTCGATGTGGATGTCCGATGCACGCCCCTCGGCTGCGTGGCGCAAAATGGTCGCCACTATTTTGGTAACCGGCGCGTCTTCGGTTATGGCGCCGCTTTCGGTCTCGGTAATGCCCTCGTCGTCAAAAACAGACTTCTTTTTACTACTTTCGGGCTCTATTTTGACCTCGGTCTCAAGCTCGTTGAGGGCCTTGCCGACCTCGCCCGAGAGGCCTTTGTATTGGGTGAGCAGCCGGTCAAAGTCGGTTTGCGTGATAAGAAACAACTTGTACGGCATCCCTATTTTTGCCGATATAAACGTAAGTGCGTCGCGCGCCTCGAGGTTGTCGGGGTCGACAATGCCCACCTCGAGCACGCCGTCGGTGACGCTAACCGGCGAAAGTTGGTAGTACCGCGCCGACTCCTCGGGGATGTAGCGCAAAATATCAAAGGGCACCGGCTTTTCCCCCAGCTCGCGCGTGGGTACGCCATAATACTCACCCTTGGCCTTGAGTATGTCTTTAAGCGAGACGCCGGCCTTTTGCAGTACAACCTCCTCGGCTGCGCCGGTCTTTTTAATCTCAGCCTGTATGTCGGGTATGCGACTGCGGTCGAGGACCCCGGTATCAGCTAAGAGCGATATAAGATTCATAGGTCATATTACTGTGCGGTCGAGGTACCGAGGCTGCCTTGGCCCACGGGCGCAAAAGGATTGCGGCGTCCTGCATCCTGCGGAGGGATAGCCGAGCCAAAGTCAGAGAGCGAGACAAATACCGGATTGCTAAAAATAGAGCTGTCGAGCTTGATGGTGCCCAAACTCTTTAGGGTAACCAGCAAGTCACCCGAGACGGCCGTGTCGACCGTCGTAAGCGGCGCCGAGGTGCTGCTGCCGCTAAAGTAGGTAAAGTAGACATACGCCAAGACAATAATAATCGCAGCGCCACCAATGGTTGTTTTGTTTTTTTTAAGAAAGTCCATGTTTTTTATTTACATACTAGTGCAACCAGTAGGTGCGGATAGTAAACGTGTAGTCGTTGATGTCTATTTTGGGGTCGGCAACTTTAAAGTTGAGTTTTTCGATATCAACCAGGCGCAAACTGTGCTCAAGGTCGGTAAGAAACGCGGCAAAATTGGCATACGAAGCCGAGGTGGTAAACCCAAGCTCAACCGAGCCTACCGGGTCGCCCGAAGCGCCGACCGCGACCGCACTGCGCGCCGTAGAGGCGCTCGAGACGGTGCCAAGCGAGACGTTTTTAAGCGTCAACGAGTGCCGTGCGGCTATATTATTGATGTCGATAATAAGCCTAATGTTGTCAACGTTGTCCGGGAGCATCCGCTCGAGCTTTTGTACGTCGTCGGTCGAAAAGGTGGCGCGCTTTGACAACAGTGTGTCGCGCTGCGCCCGCAATTGTTTAGACGTTGTAAGCGCCTGGTTGTACGAATCTACCTGGGCAGCGATAGTTTTGGTTGCCTGGTACGTCGGGTTGACGTATCCGGCAAAAAGCCCGACCGCTGCTATTACAAGGATGAGAGGAAGTAGACTACGCATATTATTGAGTAGAGGCCGGAGCCACGAGCTGCTGTTTGCTGTATGAAAGCAGGCTCGGGTCGACCGTGGCCCGCACGCTAAAGGTAACCCGCCCGCCGGTGCCAACAGTTATCCCCGAAAAGATAACATCTTTGAGCATAGAACTTGCTCCTAACTCATCGCTCTGCAGCGCAATGGTAGCAAACGAGTCGGCCGAACCGTCGAGTTGTATCGTGGCGGTACCATCGGCGTTAAGCGCATAGTCAAAACTGCTAAACTGCACATTAACTTTGGTGTGTTGTGACAAAAAAGTAAACAACGCCGACGGTGCTACATGCCGATTAAGCAAGAGTTTGCCCTGCTCGATACGGCTGTTGATACGCACAAGCTCCTGGATACTCGCCGGGTCAAAGGCCCCTTTTTGCTGGTCGAGGTCGGCCT
>CAIWUA010000001.1 GCA_903915735.1 Candidatus Adlerbacteria bacterium | reverse complement strand
GACCTGGACCGCCGCGGCGTGTTGTGGAAACGATTCTACAACGCGAACTATCCGGCGCACCTGCGGGAGAACCGCGGCCCCGACGGCATGCTCAGTGCGGCCCGGTGGGCGCCGCGCGCCTCGGGACTGCTCGGTCCCGTTACGCTCACGCCGCTCGCCGCGCTCACGCCGGGCGACACTATCTCTGCCTCGCAGCTGGCCGGAAGCTTCGTGATGCCGAGGGATACGAAGAAGAAGCTCGCCTTCATCGCCGGCGGCATCGGCGTCACGCCCTTCCGCAGTATGATCCACTCCCTCCTCGACACGAAGGAGGCGCGCGACATCGTGATGCTCTACTCCAACAAAACCGCCGAGGATATCGCCTACAAAGATATTTTTGACCGCGCAGAGGCCGAGTTGGGAATAAAAACCGTGTATGCAACCGGTGCATTCATCGATGCGGCGATGATTGCGCGCGAGGTGCCCGACTACCGCGAACGCGACTTTTATATCTCGGGGCCGCGCGCGATGGTTGAGGCGTTTAAAAAGACGCTCGTCGGCATGGGCGTGTCGCGCTTTAAAATAAAGACGGACTTCTTCCCTGGGTTTGCTTAATTATGACTGAGTATAAAGTATTTATTGTAAGTACGGTTTTTTTGGTAGCGCTTATCGTGGGATCTTCATTAATGCAAAACAAAACCTCTGCCCCACCACCAGCCACGCCGCCGGCCCCCGCCGCCGACACGTCAACCGTTATTATAAGCTCGCCCACTACGACGCCGCCGGCACCAACCGTTAAGCCGCACATACGCGGGACCGGAGGAGAGCGTGAGGACGACTAGCTAATTCCCTCTCTTTTTGTGGCTGGTAGTGGTGGTAGTGTGGCCTCCAATTTGGACCTCAATGATTTGATCAAGAATGCTCCGCTGCTCGTCTATCGAGGCGTGGATGCCCTCATTTTCTGTTTGTGCGTGCTCCTGCGGTGTCGAGGCGGCTGTCGATGACGCTTCGCCTGCGTGGGCGCGTTCGGTACTCGAGGCGCTATCCGACGTGGTGGTAGCGCTCGTGGTCGATATCGCAAAGGTGCTCGCGGCGCGGCGCGGACGGGCGGCTTTGGTTTTGGGCGCCTCGGCAAGGGCAACCGTTAGCGTGGTGGTCGCCGACTCGCCCTCTCCTGCCAACGCGAGTGCCTGTGCCGCATGTTCGTTAAAATTAACCTCGAGCTCTTGCGTGGTCGTGGCATCAAGGCGGCCTTGCGCGGCAAGCGCCTGCGCCTCTGCCACGCGGCGTGTGGCTATTTGTGTCTCAACCTGCGCCTTGGCTGCGGGTGTTGCGGCAAGCGCCACCTCAACCGGCTCAAGCACCTTGGTCTTGAGCGCATACAGGGGTTGGCCCGGCAACGATCCCCTGGCTGCATAGGCAGCGGTCGATCCACCGGCCAAGACAACCAACACCAGCGCCGCGAGCGCGGTAAGCAAGCGGTGCGACCCTACTACGCTTCTGAAGCTTCGAAGGGCAGGTGCATAGGGGCTTGCAACGGCGGCGTCCCCTTCGTAGCTCTGCATAGCAGAGCGAAGTAGGGCACGCATAGCGTTTTTCTCTTCGGCAGTAAGCCGAATATGGTCGGACTCCCTATTTAGTTTTTTATAAAGGTTAGTCATTTTTTTGAGGTTCGTCCGGCCCGAGCATCTCTTTGAGTTTTTTTAATCCGCGGTGCACGCGCACCGATATAACATTTTCGCTCTCCTCCAATATACTCGCTATCTCTTGGGGCGAGAGCCCGTCGACATAGCGCATGGTGACCGACTCGCGGTAGGGCTCGGGCAAACGGGTCAGTGCCTCGAGCACGCGCTCGCCGTCAAAGCGCTCTATCGCGCGCTCAAGCGTGTTGCTCTCGTCGGGCGGCAACATATCTTCGACGCTGCCCTCGGTGCCCTCGACCATCTTTTCGAGCGAGACCGATTTTTTCTTGCGGTACTCGTCGATAATCAGGTGTCGCAGCGTCCGATAGAGAAACGGGCGCATCTGCTCAACCGTATGGCCTTTTTGGATGTAGTCCCACGTGCGCAAAAAGCACTCTTGGGTCAACTCGACCGCGCGCTCCCGGTCGCGCAGGCGCAGGGCGCAATGCCGAAAGAGCTCGTCGCTGTACTCCTCGAAGGCGTGGCTGAACTCCCTTTCTCTGCCATTCATATAGACGGATATAGTAGCCTGTGATTACCGCGCAGTCTACCTCCTACCTGATGGCTTTAGCGACCGCCGCCGCGATGCCCTTTTCAAACGGGCCGGGCACTATTTTGTCGGCTGTGGGGCGTTTAACAAGTGCGGCCAAATTTTTGGCGGCTTGTAACTTCATCTCATCGGTAATTTTGCTCACGCGATTGTCGAGCGCCCCGCGAAACACGCCCGGGAATACGAGTGAGTTGTTAATTTGATTAGGGTAATCCGAGCGACCGGTGCCCACGACCGCCGCGCCGCCCTTTAGGGCCTCTTCGGGCAAAATCTCTGGGGTCGGGTTAGCCATCGCTAAAACAATTGCTTTGGGCGCCATTAGTGTGATGTCGGCTGCGGTCGCGAGCCCCGGGCCCGAGACACCTATCAAAGCATCCGCCCCCACCAAGGCCTCGCGCAGGCCGCCCGCAACTTTGCGCGGGTTGGTGTGTTTAGCCAACTCTTTTTTATGCGACTCTTTGCGGGTGCTGTCGACGACCCCCCTGCTGTCGAGCATGACAATATCTTTTATACCGGCCTTGATAAGCAGTTTGGCAATCGCAGTGCCTGCCGCGCCCGCGCCCGATATTACTACTTTTAATTTTTTTAAATCCTTCTTCACTACTTTGGCCGCATTGATAAGTGCCGCCAACACGGCAATCGCGGTACCGTGCTGGTCGTCGTGCATCACCGGGATATCGAGCCGCGCCTTGATCCGCTCCTCTATCTCAAAACAATTGGGTGCGGCAAAGTCCTCGAGGTTGATCCCGCCAAACACCGGCGCAATGGCACACACCGCCTCGACTATTCTCTCGACATTTTGGGTGCTGAGCACTATCGGGAACGCCTGTACGTTGGCAAATGTTTTAAACAGCGCGCACTTGCCCTCCATCACCGGCAGCGCGCCATAGGGGCCGATGTTGCCGAGCCCCAGTACCGCCGAGCCGTCGGATATCACCGCGACTGTTTTGCCTTTAATAGTGTAGTCGCGGGCAAGCTCGGGGTGTTTGTGCAAAAGTGACGACACCGCCGCCACGCCGGGCGTGTAGACCAGCGACAACTCGGCGCGGCTGGTGACCGGCATAGCCGAGCCAATGGTAACCTTGCCCCCCAACTTTTTGTGCAGAGCGATAGCCTTCTTGTTGTTTTGATCGTTTTTAGACATAGTGACAAGTATACCGATATACTGTACGCCATGCACCTTGGGGACAGTCTGACCGACCACTTTCGCCTTGCGGACACGCACAAGGCGGCTTTGGCTAAGCTCGGCATCAAGACAGTGCGCGACCTGCTGTATCACTTCCCTGCCCGGTACGAGGCGGCCGGCAGCGAGGCGCAGATTGCGGGCGTTGTGAGCGGGCAAGAAATAACGCTGGTCGGCACGCTCGAAAAGCTGGAGGCCAAAAAGGGGTGGAAGAGTCGTATCCCGATGACCGAGGGGTATCTGGTGGATGCCTCGGGCAAAATTAAATTGCGCTGGTTTAACCAGCCGTACATTGCCAAGATGTATGCAAACGGCACCTTGGTGCGCGCCTCGGGCAAAATAACAGGGAGCGAAGGCAAGCTGTACATGGCCAACCCGCAACTCCAAAAAGTTTCTGCAACTGAAGTAGGATTATTTACTTCTCAGAAAAGTCCTGAAAAAAAGGTCCTCGGATCTCCTGTCTCGGCCAAGCCCCAGGAGGCCGGCAGGCCAGACCATTTTTTTCAGGACTTTTCTGCTCCGTCTCCCTCCGACTTTTTTGCGGTGTACCCCGAGTCGCGAGGTGTTTCTTCATTATGGTTTCGCAGCGCAGTCAAAAAAATACTTGAACAAAAAATAGAGGCCGAAGATCCTATACCGGCCTCGATGCTTAAAAAATATAATTTGCCCACGCTACGCACAGCACTCGTGTGGGTGCACACGCCACACAACCTTAAAGATGCCGAGGCGGCGCGCAAGCGCTTTGCGTTTGAGGAGGTGTTTATGATCCAACTCGAGCGCGGCCGCGAGCGCGCCGAGCAGGCACGCGAAAAAAGTTACTCTATCAACGCACCGCGGCAAGACATTGACGCGTTTATGCGTGAGTTCCCGTTTGAGTCGACCACCGCCCAAAAGCGCGCCATCGACGCGATACTCAAAGACATGTACTCAGGCCGCCCGATGTCGCGCCTGCTTGAGGGCGACGTGGGCTCGGGCAAGACAGCAGTTGCTGCCACAGCCGCGTTTGCCGCCGTGCGCACGCGGCCCGAGGGCCAGACGTTTGGCACTTTGCAGGTGGCCTACATGGCCCCGACCGAGATTTTGGCCAAGCAGCACTTTCTGTCATTTATCAAATATTTTGAGCACTTCCCTATCAATATCGGGCTTATTACCGGCAGTGGCTGCTACAAATTTCCCTCCAAAGTTAAGCGCGGCGCGGCGACCGCTATATCGCGCACGCAATTGTTAAAGTGGGTGGCAGGGGGCGAGATACCGGTCGTGATTGGCACACACGCGCTCATACAAAAGTCGGTCCAGTTTAAGCATCTGGCGCTGGTTATCATCGACGAGCAGCATCGCTTTGGCACCAACCAGCGCAAAAAGTTGGCGCGAAAAGAAGTTAGACTCCCCCACCTCCTCAGCATGACCGCCACACCCATCCCGCGCACGCTCGCGCTCACGGTCTATGGCGACCTCGACCTTACCCTGCTCGACGAGATGCCGCCGGGGCGCAAACCCATCATTACCGAGCTGGTTAAACCTAACGAGCGCGCCAAAGCCTATGCTCTCATGCACGAGCAGCTGGCCGCAGGCCGCCAAGCGTACGTTATCTGCCCGCGCATCGACGAGCCCGACCCAGACAAAGCCTTTGCCTTGATGGCCAAGTCGGTCAAAGAGGAGGCCAAGCGGCTTAAAAAAGAAATCTTCCCCGACTACTCAATCGAAATTTTGCACAGCAAGATGAAGCCGGCCGAAAAGGATGCCGTGATGCAAAAGTTTGCCGCGCACGAAATAGATATTTTGGTCGCGACCTCGGTGGTCGAGGTCGGCGTCAACGTGCCCAACGCGACGATGATTTTTATCGAGGGGGCCGAGCGGTTTGGCCTGGCGCAGCTGCACCAGCTGCGCGGTCGCGTCGTGCGCAGCAATCACCAAGCCTACTGCTTTGTCTGCCCCGAGAGTCGCGGCGAGACAACACTGGCTCGACTCAAGTCGCTGATTACTGCCAAAAACGGTTTTGAGTTGGCCGAGCAAGACCTCTTGCAGCGCGGCCCGGGGCAGCTTGCCGGCGGCAAACAGTGGGGCATCTCGGATGTCGGCATGGAGGCGCTCAAGAACTTAAAACTCGTCGAGGCCGCGCGCGCCGAGGCGACCGCGCTTATTGCCAAAGACAGCACGCTCAAAACCAATCCCCTGCTTGCGCAAACCTTGGCCGAGCGCGCAGGCACCATGCATTTTGAGTAATTACTTCTTGGTACGCCCGGAGGGACTCGAACCCCCAACCAATCGCGTATAAGGCGAGTGCTCTACCATTGAGCTACGGGCGTGCAATTCTTTTAAGCGACTAAGCGCCATACTAATGTACTCCCAAACGCGCGCATTTTCAAAGACCACATTACAGGTACCGTGCCCGAATCCGTTTTTATAAGTAATATCGGACAGGTTTGATTTTTTAATATATGGCGGCCTAAAATTTTTTAATGGTAATCCTATCTCTTTCGACCAATAGAGAATCTCTTTTTTAACATCCATATCTTTGTACAAATGGACCTTAATACGCACCGCGGTGCGCGAAATTCCTACAATATCGAGCCAATCCAAAAAAGCTCGAATCATTGCCGGGTCGGTATTGGCCAACAATAAGGCATTCTTAGTGGTTTTTGCACCCTCGCCCCAATACAAATACAAACCAGCAATAAATAGATCTCGTTTGGATAACTCACCTATATCTCCCTTTGCTTTCTCGTATGCTAAAGAAAAACGCGCTTCCCTTTGCTTACGACGAGTCTCACGATAGTTTTCGATCCTTCTTGGATTTAGATCTCTTAGTTGCCGTATCTGTTCGGGCAAAAGAGGCATGTCATGCAACCACGCACTAAGAGTACCCTTACTAACCCCAAGAGTGGATTTGATTTCGGAGTAACTTTTTCCCTGCCTGCGAAGCATCCGCGCTTTCTCTTTGTCTTTAATTCGTGCCATAAATGAACCTCTAAATAATATCATTTGAATACTATATTAGAGGTTTTTATCCACACACTTTTTTAGAGTGGTATACTAATACTTTAGAGAAGCAGACCTTTTTGCAGGAGGAGCTGATGACGCACAAAATCAAAGCGGCGCTCGCCGACTATGATCACACCTTGCCTCCGCTACATCCGCACAACGTGCGTATCGCCAGAGTGTTGGGGTGGACCTACGACGAGGACTACGACGCCTACCGCGACGAGCAGGGCTTTACCTTGCTGCAGGAGGCGCCTCCCCAAACCAACACCGTCGACTGTTGGCGTTGACACTCCCCTCCCGCACCCGCGGGAGGTTTTTCTTTACTGTGCACTTCGAAGCCTTGGCGAAGTAGCGTCTGCGTGGTACTTTATCGGCAGATGCAACCTGTGGGAGGCGACCATGTCTTTGCGGGGAATCGAGTTTAAGCGTCCTGTCGATGTGTTGCTCGTTGCCATGATCGGTTTCGTGGGGGCAGCGATTGCCATGCTGTGCGGGCTGCTGTTTGTCTACGGGCCGCTGTGGCCGGTGGGCATGCTGTACTACCTGCGTGCAAACAACGACACGCTGGCGCACGACGGGGTCGGCAACCCGCAGGCGCAGCGTGTCTTTAGCGCCGTGGCGCTGGGCTGCCTGCTGGCACTAGCGGTATGTTTTACTTTTGGGCAAAACACCCCAAGGTGGCATGTCGCCGAAGCGATGGCTGGCGGACTCTTTTTGTGGCTCACCTATGTGGTCTTCGAGTGGCATATGTGGGCGGCTGTTAAAGAGCTTTCTCTTCGACTCATAGGTCTTGTGCTCGGGCTGGTGAGCACCTCGACCGACCAAGAGGAGCTCAATGGCGACGCCCCCACCGAGCTGCCGACCGCCGACGACAAAAAAGCAAAAACAGCAGCCATAGCGGGCATCATTGCCGCCTTCGCCTTTGCTTTTGCGGGCATCTGGATCGTCGTCGACAAAACCAGTTGCTGGTTATTCAACTGGTGCCACTAGCACAATCCCCGCCGAGTTGGCGGGGATTTTTTCTTGCCCTTCGAAGCTTTAGCGAAGTAGGGTCTAAAAATTGACTACCTTCGGCTCAATAACTATCTCCTCTTTTTTCTTTGGGGTGATGCCGTTAACGATCAGCAGCTTTTCAAACTCCTCGCGCTCGATGGTCTCTTTGTCGACCAACTGCGCGGCAATAGCGTTAAGTGCCTTGCGGTGCGTGGTAATAATATCCTCGGCTTTGGCGTACGCCTCGCCGATTATCTTTTTAACCTCGGCATCTATCTCGGCGGCGGCCTTCTCGGACGGCTCGGCAAAGGTCATGGTGCCGAGTTTGTCGCTCATGCCGTAGGAGGTAACCATGCTGCGCGCCAAGTTGGTGAGCACCATCAGGTCGTTACTCGCGCCGGTCGTGACGTCGTCAAAGACCATCTTTTCGGCCACATAGCCGCCAAGCGACATGGCGATGTCGTCCAAAAACTCTTTTTTGCTTTGCATGCGGCGATCCTCAAACGGCAGTTTAAGAGTGTACCCCGCAGCGCGGCCGCGGCTGATGATCGATATTTTGTGGACCGGGTCGGCGTAGGGCAAGAGGCTCGCGACCAGTGCGTGGCCGGCCTCGTGATAGGCGGTAATCTCCTTCTCTTTTTTATTGAGCACATGCGACTTACGCTCGGGGCCGAGCATCACCTTTTCGATACTGCGGATAAGGTCAAACTGGCCGATGGTTTTGCGATTTTCGCGCGCGGCCAAAATGGCAGCCTCGTTCATCAAGCTAAAGAGGTCGGCGCCGCTAAAGCCCGGCGTACGCTCGGCCACCACACTAAGATTGACGTCCTCGGCAAACGGCTTTTTGCGTGCGTGGATAGTAAGGATGTCCAAGCGGTCGCCGCGGTCGGGTAGGTCGATGACGACGCGGCGGTCAAAGCGGCCGGGGCGCAGCAAGGCCGGGTCGAGCACGTCGGGGCGGTTGGTCGCGGCCATCACAATTACCTTTTCGTTCGGCTCAAAGCCGTCCATCTCGACCAAAATTTGGTTGAGTGTCTGCTCGCGCTCATCGTTGCCGCCGCCTACGCCAGTGCCGCGTACGCGGCCGACGGCATCAATTTCATCAACAAAAATAATCGCTGGTGCAGCTTTTTTAGCGGTCAAAAAGAGATCGCGCACACGCGACGCGCCGACGCCGACAAACATCTCGACGAATTCAGAACCTGAGATAGAGAAAAATGGCACCCCCGCCTCGCCCGCCACCGCGCGCGCCAGCAAAGTTTTGCCGGTACCTGGTGCGCCCATGAGCAAGATGCCCTTGGGGATGCGCGCGCCGATGTCCAAAAACTTTTTAGGATTCTTTAAAAAGTCGACTATTTCGAGCAGCTCCTCTTTGGCCTCTTTGGCACCCGCGACGTCTTTAAAGGTCACACGCGAGGCGGCGTCGTTGGGGTCGGTCAAGCGGGGTTTGGACTGCCCAAAGCTAAACGCCTGCATCCCTGCGCCCTTAACTTGGCGCGAGAGGTACCAGACAAAAAAGGCAATCAAGAGGAGCGGTGCCAAAAACGGCGCCAGTGCCTCGAGCCAAAACTGCCACGCGCTTTGCTGCTTGATAGTAAGGGTAACTTTGTCGAGCGCCGCTTTGTCGACACTGTAGTTGGCGAGCGTCTGGCTGAGCGACGAGTCGGGCTCTTTTTTAGAAGTCTTTTCAGACTTATCAGTATAGGTAAGGTTGAGCGTGTCGCCGTCGACCACTATCGACGATATTTTGCCGGCATTAATATCGCTTGCCACCTGCGAGACCGGGACAACCGTGGGGGCCGCCGTACCGCCCGCGCCGGTAAAGTAGCTGTAGGCCCCCGCAAGCAAAACGAGCACCACGATAGCGGTAGCCAGGTTGAGCCAAAAAGAGTCGCCCCGCCCGGGCAACTGCGGCATGCTGCGCCGCGGACGCGGGGCCTTGGGGGCCTGCTTGGGATTGGGTGCCATTGAGCTTACATAATACTACAGAGCTGTCTTTACACAAAAGAAGTGCTACAGTTTTGAGGTGAGCCTCATTGAGCACAAAAAGGCGCGGCTAAATTATGAGATCCTCGAGGAGATCGAGGCGGGCCTCGAGCTGCTTGGCGGTGAGGTTAAGTCTTTGCGCAACAAACTGGGTAAGCTCGAGGGCTCTCATGTCGTCATCAGGGACGGCGAGGGCTACTTGGTGGGGAGCTCTATCCCCGCCTACCAGAGCGCCAATATGCCTAAAGGCTACGAGCCCGAGCGCACCCGCAAATTGCTCTTAACCAAGCCCCAAATAGCCGATTTGGCCGCCTATGAGGGCCAAAAGGGGTTGACAATAGTGCCACTTAGGGTGTATAATAAGGGGCGTCACCTTAAGGTGGCTATAGGTGTCGCCCGCGGACGCAAGCAGTACGACAAGCGCGCGGTCTTAAAAGAGCGCGACACCAAACGAGACATAGATAGGTCATTGAAAAATCAATAAAAGTGGCTGGGCATATCAGACACGAAAAGAGCCGGTTTAGCGTCGGGAACTTTTCGGGGATGACAGGCCTAGACAATGGACTGACGCGCGCAATGCGCGAGGCAGAAGTGAGGCATCTTCTTAAAAATGCTTCAAACCAATAACTGCCAAATCAGTTACGTCGCCGTACTTTACGGCGAACGCCTTCTCTTTCGCCTACGCTAAGGCCTAAGGGGACACGCTCCTACCAGTGTGGCGGGTGGGGTTAGCGTGTTATACAGCTACACTCGGCAGCAACGGTTCGCTTAATCGTTGCACCTAAAACTCAAAGCTGCGGTCTAATCCGATTTCGTTTGTTTCCTACGGATTGGACCTAAGATATAAAGCAAACTATGCATCGTAGAAGCTTGCTCGTTCATCCATTGGACCCGGGTTCAATTCCCGGCATCTCCACCACTCCGCACAACCCGCCCAAAAGGCGGGTTCGTGCTTCGCGGTGCACGCACTCTTCGGGCACCGGGAGTGGTGGACCCCGCATAGCTCGAAGAGCGACGTGGGGTAAACTTTATATATGTTTTACGTGTACATCCTGGAAAGCTCGCAAGACAAGTCAAAATATATTGGCACCACTACCGATTTAAAAAATCGCCTTGCCGAACATAATGCAGGAGAAACTAAATCAAATAAAACAAAAGTACCTTATAAAATTATTTGGTATTGCGCATTTTTGAACAGAGCGACTGCTTATGGCTTCGAAAGGTATTTAAAATCAAGTTCCGGGTACGCATTTACCAAGAAACATTTTTTGGGTTAAGCATCCTCAAAAATAAAAAGGGCGGGAGAAATCCCGCCCTTTGCCTTTTGCCGGTACCTGCTAGTTGCAGAGGTAGCAATGTCTGCAGTAGCCGTGACCGTAGCCCGTGTGGTATTTGGGGCCATGCGGACCACTGTGAGTGCACCGCCCCCTCGCCATACGGACGCCGAAGCGGTCTTGAAGATACGAGCTCGCGCTGTACCCTGTCGTTCCAAACATGATATAGCTCCCTATCAAAAGTCCTTACGGAATATATAATGCACCACGTACAAAAAAGTTTCAACTGCGCCTCGGTTGCCCCAACTCCCCTCTTTGTGTATAGTGCCCGCAGACACAGACACGGGAGGCTATTGTGAAATTAGGCGAGGCTTACAAACCGCTGATCATCAAAGAGTATCCTCACTGGACACTCGTACTCAATGAAAAGCAGTGGCCCTATGTCGGTCGCTGTTACGCCTGGTGGAAAGGTAAAGGGCCCGGTGACGGCGAAGGGCTCCAGCCCGGATCCATCCCCAAGCCGGCCCTCGGCTGGCTATTCAGTACGATTTATTGGGAGGTGATGGTGGCTTGCCGAGCACTCGGCTACTCGACACACCAATACGGCCCCAAGTTCCTGCTTAACATGTGCTACTTGGCAAACTTGCCCGGACATAATCACCACATGCACTGGCACTTTATCCCCCGCTCGGCACATCCTATCGTGCTACCGGAGATAGATTTGCGGTGCGAGGATCGCGAATGGGGTCTTAACTATGCCAAACCGACGCTTGGCGAACACACGCTCGAGCCGGCAAAGCTTGGGCATATCCGCAAAATCATGGCCGACACGATGAACGTATAAACCCCGCTAACTGCGGGGCTTTTTTATTTACTGCGCCGGAGTTGGGGCCGGAGAGTTGCTGGTTGGCACATTGACCTGGATGGTCGTGGCCGGCGCTTGAGCCGGCGCCGCGCGATAGTAGCGGAAGTACCAAAAGAGACCCCCTGCCACTACTAAAAGAATCACGACCGCGACCGCCCACCCTGCACCAGAGTCGTTTGTATTGGGTGTATTAGACCCGGGAGTATTTATGACCGTTACCATATGTTTGTTTTAGTAATTATTAAAACGAACCTTTATCGTAGCGGGTACTGTCTGAAGACTACATGAGCGGCCTAGTCGAAGCTTATCTCGAACGTGTACATGCCCATGCCGCACATACCGCGCAGGGTGCCCACTTGCGGCGTGCCGAGACTTACATCCGTCTTCCCTGTCGCGGGGAGAAACGCGGAGTAGCCCATGCTCGGGATGCGCACCGAGGCCGAGCAGTCGTAGGTACTATTGGTGACAAAGCGAAGCACGGTCGGGATGCCTGCTTTGGCGACACTTTTGCGCGGATGATAGCCGGCACTCACCGACACCTCGATGATTTGTGTGCCGTCGACAATACTCACATTGTTTGCGGGAGTATCAGGTGTGTTGGTGGACTTAATGCCCGAAAACAGTATGGCCCCGCCAATAAACACACCGGCAATTACAATAGCTACAGAAGCTGGTTTCATGATTTTAAGTTAGAGGCTGAATAATGGCTGGATAATCCCCGCGACCACGAGGGCATTCATCAGGTTGTAGAGCGCGAAGAGGATAACCACAAGCCCCGCGGTTTTGAAGAAGATCCCGCCATACGACTTTTTTTGGATACTAAACGAGCTAAAACTCACCAGCGCGAGCACCGGTAGCGTGCCAAGGGCAAAGGCCCCCATGGTGAGCGCTCCCGCGGCAAAGCTGCCTGTTGAGAGCGCGTAGATTTGCATTGCCTGAGTAAATCCGCACGGCAAGAAGAACGTCGCCACCCCAACCACAAAAGGCGTGAGCGTGTGGTTGAGTTTTGACACACCATAGGCGTGCTTGGCCAAGAACCTTGGCATCGCAGGCTGTAGGCGTTTTGACCAGTGGAATATGCCAAGCAAGTTGATACCGAGTACCAGCATTACAACCGCTATTAGCAAGCTCAGTATAAACGAAGCGGCCCCGCTCAATGCAAAGGCCGAGCCGACTGCCCCAATGACGCCGCCGAGCACCAGAAACGATATAAGCCTCCCGATATGGAAGAGGGCTTGCGGACGCACGCGGTCGCCCTCTTTGGCAAAGGTGGCCGACATCGAGAGCACGAGCCCGCCCACCACCGCCATGCAGGTCGAGAGCGACGCAACAATGCCAAGCACGAACGCGGTGCCGTAGGTCACACTGCCGCCGGGCACGAGGTTAACAATGCCGAGCTTTTGCAGCAAGACAAAGCCGGTGATAAACGCCAGTGCAACAGGCACGGCAACTTTAAAGTCAGCCCAATTTTTTTGGTGTGTCTGTCTTTCAACTGAAACGGTGTAGCCGTGGCTGTGCAACTTTTCGGTCAGGGCAAGAGCAACCTCCTCGGGCAGTTTGTCGGCCAAATCCCCCTCTAGGTTAATAGTGTGATGTTTAAGGTCAGAGTGCGCGCGAGTAATGTAGGGCAACTCTTGCGCCTCGCTTTCGGTAAGTAGTACGCACGCAGGGCAATGCATGCCCGTGATGTGCAGTGTGAGTGTTTGAGTGTTCATATTTTTTTAGATTTTATGCGGAGTGAGTTGCCAACCACCGAGACGCTCGAGAACGCCATCGCAGCCCCGGCGAACGCAGGGCTAAGCAGCCAGCCAAATAGCGGATAAAACAAACCTCCAGCGAGCGGTATCCCGACCACGTTGTAGGCAAAGGCCCAAAACAGGTTTTGCTTGATGCCGCGCATCGTGATTTTTGACAGTGCGATGGCTTTCGGTAGTTTGCTGATGTCACCGCCGAGCAAGGTGATGCCCGCGGTTTCGATAGCCACATCGGTACCGGTCCCCATGGCGATGCCAACATCGGCTTGCGCCAGCGCGGGGGCATCGTTGACACCGTCGCCCGCCATGGCAACCACGCGCCCATCGGCCTGCAACTTTTTAATAATGTTGAGTTTATCTTCGGGCAGCATCTCGGCAACCACTTCGTCGATTTCCACTTGCTGCGCGATATAGCGGGCGGTGTTTTTGTCATCGCCGGTGAGCATCACTACTTTGATGCCAAGTTTGTGCAAGCTTGCTATCGCGTCTTTGGCATTTTCTTTAATCGCGTCGGCGACCATAACAAGCGCAAGTACTTTGTCTCCCGCGGCAAGAAATACCGGCGTATTACCCGCGCGCGTTTCCTCCTCGAGCGAGGCATCGCGTCCGACAAACTTCCCGCTGCCCGCGCGGTACGGCACGCCGTCTATAGTGCCGACGATCCCTTTGCCTTGTATCGCCTCAAACTGTTCGACCGGGAGAAGCGCAGTATTTTTTTCTTTAGCATAGGTTACAACCGCGTGTGCAATAGGGTGCTCTGACTTATTTTCAAGAGATGCAAGAATCGCCACAATATCCTCGTCGCTCTTGTCAGACATATTTTTGATCGACACTAGCTCCGGCTTTCCTTTTGTAATCGTGCCGGTTTTGTCGAGCACGACCGTGTCTACGGTGTGCAGTTTTTGCAGCGTTGCGGCATCTTTGATCAATATCCCCTCTTTGGCCCCCTTGCCAACACCAACAATAATAGCGGTCGGCGTCGCGAGCCCAAGCGCGCATGGGCACGCAATAACCAAGATGCCGACAAACGACATCAGCCCCAGCTGCACATTGCCGAAAGCCAGCCACACACCGAGCGAGACAAACGCCAGCACTAATACAGCCGGTACAAAGACAGCCGAGATTTTGTCGGCCAGCGCCTGTATAGGCGCTCGGCTGCCCTGTGCCTCCTCGACCATTTTGATGATGTGGGCAAGCAGCGTCTCGGACCCGACCTTTGTCGCGGCAAAAGTAAACGAGCCGCTGGTGTTGAGTGTGCCGCCCACCACTTTATCTCCGACAGTTTTTGCAACGGGCATCGGCTCGCCGGTAATCATTGACTCGTCGACATAAGATGAGCCTTCGGCAACAACGCCGTCAACGGGTATTTTGCCGGCCGGTTTAACAACAATAGTGTCGCCGCGGATTATTTTGTCGATAGGGACCTCGACTTCGTTACCGTCGCGCAACACCAACGCCACCTTGGCCTGCAGGTTAAGCAGTTTTTCTATCGCGTCGCCGGTTTTTAATTTTGAGCGGGCCTCGAGATATTTGCCAAGTGTGATGAACGCAATGACAATAATAGCCACGTCAAAGTAGGTCTCGCTCACGCCGCGCAATGTTGCGACGACGCTATAGAGGTAGGCGGCCGACGTGCCGATGCCAATAAGCGTGTCCATGTTGGCCGCGCCGTGGCGCACAAAGCGGTATACGCCCCTAAGGTAGGGTTGCCCGACAACAAACAGCATGTACGTCGCCATCAGCATCAGGAGCAGCTGCGGGATTATGTCAAACACCATAGCGAAGGCTGCTACAGCTGCAAGCGGGAGCGCTACATACAACTGATTGCGCATGGCAACAAGTTCGGCGCCTTTGGGGTGATGGTGCTCAGGCTGCAACACCAACGAGTAGCCGAGCGGCTCTATCGATTTAGACAATTGCTCGGCACTTATTTTGTGAGCATTATGCTCAACTTTAGCGGTCTCGGTTGCGTAGTTTACCGTTACCTCGTGCACGCCCTCTTTTTTCTTGAACGTTTTTTCGATGATGCTGGCGCACGAGGCGCAGTGCATCCCTTTGATTTTATAGGTTTGGATCATAAAGAACGGTTAGTGATAACTAAACCCGTCTTTAAGATTAAAATGCTTTGGTATTTAAAATGCCGCAGGCAAACGCCAGTCGCAAAGGATCAAACAATCTGCCTCTACTTTTGTCGCGGTATCGCGACACACTCTCCCCTATTTGTGACCCAAGGAGTGTATCTTGCAAAAAATACAGAAAAGCGACCACGGTCATAAGCAGCAAAAGCGCGACAGCTGGCATTTGCTGCGCTGTTGCCGCCGATTGTGCCTGCCAGTGTGTTAGGTGGTCGAGTGGGCTCATGCCGCACAAAGAAAACACGCCTCCTATACTCGCCACAAGAAAAAGGGCGACCAAAAGGGCAAAAACAGCCTTATTGCCGGAGACGAGGCTCATATAATGACAATATACATCACTTTGTGCTATACTGTCACCTAACAACGCTTTGGATACTCGAGTCAACCACCAGATCCGCGCCGCCGAAGTGCGCACCCTAGGCCCCGAAGGCGAAAACTTTGGGGTTTTGCCCCTAAGCGAGGCTTTGGCCAAGGCACAGGAGTTTGGGCTCGACCTTATCGAGATTAGCCCCAATGCCGTCCCCCCGGTTGCAAAGATCATGGAATATGGTAAATTCCAATACGAAGAGCAGAAAAAGCGCCGTGAAATAAAGGCCAAATCGCATACGACCGAGACAAAGAGTGTCCAGGTCAAGATTGGCACCGGCGACCACGACATGCAGTTAAAGGCCAAAAAGGCAGCCGAATGGCTGACAGAGGGCCATCGCGTCAAAGTGGATCTCTTCCTGTGGGGGCGGTACAAGTACATGGAGTTTGCCTTTCTTAAAGAAAGATTGGAGCGATTCCTTAAACTGATACCCGCCGACTACAAGCTCGCCGACCCTATCCAAAAGAGCCCCAAAGGCCTTGCGACGGTGCTCGAGCGGGCCAAAAAGCAATCATAATTTGTATGAAGACCAACAAATCATTCAGCAAGCGCCTTAAGATTACCCGTAAGGGGAAGATTGTTGCGCGCAAGCCGGGCCAAAACCACTTTAACGCTAAAGAAAAGCGCTCGACCCAAATGAGCGGCCGCCGCTCGCAGGTTATATCCGAGTACACCATGACCCCCAAAGTGATGCAGCGCTACATCGGCAAAATCGGTAAAAAGTAATTAATTTTAAGATACTACTATGGCACGCGTAAAAGGAGGGGTAACCAGCAACAAACGTCGCAAAAATATCTTGGCGATGACCAAGGGCTACCGCCATGGTCGCAAGAGCAAAAAGCGCATGGCGCGCGAGGCTATATTCCACGCCGGCAAGTACGCCTTTGCCCACCGCAAGGATAAGAAAAACGACTTTCGCCGCTTGTGGAACGTCCGCATCAACGCCGGCCTCGACACCTTGGCCATCGTGGGCGAAAACGGCAAGGAACTTTCGTACAGCAAGCTGATAGGCGCCATGCATAAAAAAGGCGTCTTGGTAAACCGCAAAATGTTGGCCGAACTCGCAGAGAAAAAACCCGCCGTCTTTGAGCGGATAGTCAAACAAGTCGCGTAAACAAAAACCGCCAAAAGGCGGTTTTTTCGTTATACTTACCAAATGAAAGTAACTTTTGCATACGATAAACAGAAGGATGTTTGGTGCCTGCTTAACAAAGGCAAAAACTCGTCGAACTCGGCGCAGCCAACCAAGCAGTATCAAGAGTTAGTCGCTTTTGTCGGAGAGAATCCGACCGAAATAACAACTACCGATTTTATAGACAAATACATCACCGACAACAACATCGATACATCGGCGAGCATTACCGAATATCAGAGTGAGTGGAACACGATAGCCGAAGAATACCAAAAACGCGCTGAGGCAGTGTTTGGCGTCACTCTCCCCCACGATATAACCGCCTATCTTTCTATAAACAGCCGCTCGCCCTATAACCTGCAACAAAATTACTTTTTCATCGCAGTGCCTGCCACCTCGGCACGAAAAACGGCCATGCACGAGCTGTGGCATTTTTACACCTGGCAAAAGTTCGGACAAGAATGGGAAGACAAATTGGGTAAACAAAAGTACAACGACACCAAAGAGTCGCTGACCGTATTGCTTAACGTCGAATGCAAAGACCTGCTACCCGAAGGCGTCGAGGATGCTGGCTACCCACAGCATCAAGAACTTCGCAAACGCATAGAAACACTCTGGGCTAAAGACCCGAACATCAATCATCTTTGGGCCCAATTGGGCCAGTAGCATACCAAACATGGCTTATAAACTACTTCAACTTGCCCGTACAAAAGAGGAGCGGGATCTGCACAAAATATACGGACATCCCGGAATCGAAGGCATTTATGGAGGAGGCTGCATACAGTCTCCGGACATGATGCTGGTTTTTATGAATCCAACCGCAAGAAATGTTGCTTCTGCACCAAGCTGGAGAGGGATACGCGCTCCTTGGATTGGAGTCCAAAAAGTTTGGAACATGCTTGCTGGCTTAAATTTGATAGACGGCGAAGCTGTGCCTCGTGGGTGGGACGAACTCTCGGCAGAAAAATTGTATACACATATTGCGGAGCGAAAACTCTATGTAACCAACTTAGCATCTTGCACCCAACCAGACGCGCGTCATCTGTCCGACTCAATTTTTCGAGAGTACCTGCCTGTTTTGCATAAAGAAATTATGTCCATTAAACCGAATAAAATAATAACGCTGGGCAATCAGGTTAGCTCGATTCTTTTACAAAAACCTATCTCAGTATCTTCTTATTTGAACGGCGAGTCTGAAAAACTTGTTCTCAATGGAGTCGCGTATAATGTTTATCCGACGTACTACCCGGTTGGGCAAGGACAGCGAAACATGCCCAAAGCCATAAAGCGCATCCAGTCCATCATCAAACAAGTCGCGTAAAGAAAAACTGCCGAAAGGCGGTTTTTCAAAAATCCGTAACTACTCAGTACGGGTGGCGGTTATCTACTACTAGAGTAAACAAGGAGAAAACCTGTGCAAGAGGATTTTGACACGCGTATGGGTATCTCACATAACGCGCAACATCTTCAATACAAAAAGCATCCGCCGTTTCCGTTGCAAGACCGCTATGTACTTGCTCCGCATACGCTGAGTCGGCGCGAAAAGACGTTTGTGTTCAGACATCTGCGTGGTTGTCCCTGGTGTAAGGGTATGCAGACTCGCTTGCGTTCAAGACCTAACGATTGGCTTGAGGTATGGAAATCTCCCGACCCGCGCAAACTTTAGCGTCCCGATCATTCCGGGGCGTTTTTATTTACCCGGACGACCAAGTATTGAAACGCGTATTAGTTACTATGATATATCAAAGAAAAAGAGCCCCGAAGGGCTCTTGATTTAGTTGGCCTTCCCTTTTTGGGAGAAGTCCTTAAGAACTGCATCGACCGCGTCGGAGCCGTACAAATCGCGGGCTGTTTCGACGGCAAAGCTCCACACAAGAGCATTCGTGCCTTGCATTTGCTCGTCGAGTACCTTCTTGCGATACTGGTACATTTTTTCAAGTGCTTCAGCCGCGGCAGGAATTTGTTTCGCTCGCTCCTGTGCATCTTTCCTGGCCTTATCCACGTACTGAAGATGCTCATCCAGAATAGGCGACATCCTCTTCTGTGCCTCTTCCAGGTACTCGCGAGTAAGTCTGCAGCGGTCGTTAAAAGGTGTGCCTTGCAGGGCGTACACTTCGAGCTTTGTCATTCGAACCTCCATTTTTCTACCTAAAAATACAATAGCACATACTATTCAAAAAGTCTAATCCTAGAGGCGTCGCCTCTAGGATTTTAAAGCGCGCCGGTGTTTTGGGCTGTGGCAGGGGCAAAGCGGAAGGAGGCTCTGTTTATTTTGTCTTTTTTGACTAGCTCGATGACGCGCTCGACCAAGGCCTTAGGGTCGGAGTCGAAGACGATGTGGTCGTTGGCGCGATGGCCGGCGGCCAAAATGGCTTTGATCACTTCGTCGGTCTCCCAGTCGGCCTCGAGGATGCCTATGGGCTTTTGGTCCTCGAACGCGATCGTAAACTCGTGGATGGTCCCGATGCGCCCGCAGCCAAAAAAGACCGCGTCGGCCGAGCGCGTAAGTATGAGGTCGCGGCCGGGATAGCCAAAGCCGGTATAAATTATCAAATCCAAATATTCGACCGGCAGGTTGTAGGCCTCGATGTGCTCTTTCTCTGAGTTTGCGGGAGAAAAACCAATAGTATACCCACCCGCCGCCTTGGCACCCATCGCCGCCCACAGCGGGAAGCCGGTGGTCGCGCCCTCGAGCAAAACTCCGCCATGCGTCGCTATCTCGCGCCCCAGGGCTATCCCCTTGTCATACGCATCAATACCGCAGTGGCCGGTCTCGGCTGCGCCCGAGACGCAAAACTTCATCTCTAAATGTTCGTGCTTTGGATCCATCAATTTAGTGTAGCACTAAATAAATATCAAATCGCAAATATCAAACAACAAACAAACTCAAAAAAACAAATAAAAAAAAGTCCCAGCCGAAGCCGGGACAAAGAAGTTCAAGCGACCACAAGGTCCAGGGGGCCGATTTGCGCAGAAAAAGGATTGGTCTCAGAGTGTTTCTTCAACACCGCCTTCCGCCCGTCCCCACTGGCCAAATCAGCTGAGAGAACAACATCCAGGAGCTCCTGAATATCGGCCGCCAGCCCTGAGTGCCCTTGTTTCTTCACCAGGAAAACCGAAGCACATAGGTACCCAACGAGGCTGACTTTCTTTTCGTCAATTTCGTCGTTGGGCGTGTAGTGGTCCAGCGCCATGGTTTGACATGTCTTTATGAGCGCCGGCAGCGTCTCGCTCATGCGACGCAACACTTGCTCACGAGTGGTGAGACTCCAAAGACCATTCATTTTCATAGACCTGCTCCTGTTTATTCTCTGGCGGCACTATACCCAATATCCTAAAACTTAGCAATCATCGCGCTAAAGATACGCAAAAGTTCGGTGGATTCTTGGATTAGTTTGTCTCGCTCCCCTACTAGGGGTTGCGGCAAATCTTCGAACATTTGCAACCAGTACCGAGATTCTTTTGCCTCTTTGCGGCAAATTTTTGCGCGCATTACAAAATCTTTTTTGCTCAACGACTCATTCGCTTCAATATAATTCGCGCCAACCGAGCCCGACGACCGTACAAGTTGCTTACCATCCTCGATAAAAGCGACACTCTTAGGCAACTTGCTTACGAAACTCCTCACAGCTCGTGCAAATTTCGCCGTCCGCTCTTCCAAGTCATATTTTGGCTTCTGTTCCATTTGAAATTTTGAACTTTGGAGCTTGTTTGTTGTTTGATGCTTGTTATTTGAGATTTACAAATCAATCGTAACCGATTGACCTGCTTCGGGTACGACCGCTTTGATGCCCAAATAATCGCGGATGCGCTGCGCCAAAAACATCGACGAGGCCGGCTCGCCGTGCACCACAAACACCTCTTTTAGCGCGTCGCCGCCCTTGTTAACAAACTCAAGCAAACTTTCGCCGTCGCGATGTGCCGAGTATCCGTACAGCGTTTGCACGCGGGCGTGCACGGGCACTTTTGTCTTATCTTTATAAAACTCAACCTCTTTGGCCCCCTCGACCAATTTGCGGCCGAGCGTACCAATGGCCTGGTAGCCGACAATAAGCAGCGTCGAGTTAGGGTCGGGCAGGTACTGCTTTTCGTGCCCCAGGGCGCGGCCGCCGCTCGACATCCCCGAGCCGGCGAGGATTATTTTGCGCTCGGGCATAGAGTCGAGTTTGTGCGAGTCGTCGACTTGCAGGGCAAAGTGTAACTGGGGGAAGCTAAATATCTTCTCCCCGGCCTCGACGCGCTTGCGGATATCGTCGGCAAAATACTCGGGGTGCGCCAAGTATGCGGCGGTCACCTTTTCGGCCAGGGGCGAGTCGAGATACACCGGCACCTCGGGCACGCGGCCCTCCATCATCAATTTGCGGATATCAAACAGCAAATCCTGCGTGCGCTCGGTCGAAAACGCGGGTATAAGCAGTGTGCCGCCGCGCGCCATCGCCTCTTCGATAACATCCTCGAGCATCTCGAGCCGCTTGCCGTCGTCGGGGCGTATTTTGTCTCCATAGGTGCTCTCGATCACCAGGTAGGTTGGCGACACCTCGTCGGTGGGTGGCAGCAAGGGCGAGTTGCCGCCACCTAAATCTCCCGTAAACAAAATTGAGCGCGCTTGCCCTTCGGAGCCTCGGCGAAGTAGGGCCATGGCCGACCCGAGGATATGTCCGGCGTCCAAAAGCTCTAACTCAACACCGTCGGGCAACGAAACCTTTTCGTGATACGAGACGCCGCGCCACAGGTGCATTGCGGCAGCCACATCTTTGTCACTATAGAGCTCGGGGCGGCCATGATGCTGTGCGTTGCGCGCCAATATCTCGAGCGCGTCGAGCAAGAGCGGCTCGGCCAGCGCACGCGTAGCCTTGGTCGAGATAATCTCCCCCACAAACCCGTCTTTAACCAGCTTGGGTATCTTGCCGATGTGGTCGAGGTGCGCGTGGGTAATAACAAGGTGCGAAATTGTTTTAGGATCGTAGGCAAAAGGCTCCCAGTTGCCCGCCTCGTCCATCCCCTGCTTAAGACCGCAGTCTATTAAAAATTTTGCACTGCCTGTATCAACTAAAAAATTCGAACCGGTTACCGTGCCCGCCGCGCCATAAAAGGATATTGTAGACTGCATTGCTATATATTATAACAAAAAATCCCCCATTAAAGGGAGAATTTTTGATAGGATTCCGAAGGTTCATCCTAGTAGTACTAGGTGGGTGCTCTACCAAATATCAATTAAGATATTCGCCTCAAGCTCCCGAACGTATAATTAAGATTTTACCTTCGGACTCCTAATGACAAGTATACCAAAGCCAATCTGTAACGCCTGTGAGTAGTGCTTTCGAGAATTTGTTTGACTATTCGTCAATGCCAAAACGCTTGTATTTAAAGACCGGGTGCTTGCCAAACCAATGCTGTATCTCGTGCTTGGCTTCGGCCGGAGTCTCGCTGGCGTGGATAAGGTTGTAGATAGCGCGGTGCTCGATGTTGGCGCTAATGGCCGAGTCGGCCGAGTAGTCGCCGCGGATAGTACCCATCTCGGCCAAGTGCGGCATCGTGGGGCCGACTATTTTGCGGACCATGTCGACCGCGTGCGGCCCTTGGACCACTATTTTAACTATCGGGGCCGAAACCATAAAATCAACAAGCCATTTGCGCACCTCTTTGCCTATTTTGAGCGTGTCGGTCGTGCCAAAGTCGCGCTTTACATCATGGCCGTACTTTTGATAGTTGCCGCTCGTGCGCTCGCCTATGCGGGTAAGCCACTTTTCGTCTTTAGGATAGTGCTTGTCCATCTCGGCCTTGCTTGGCTGGTACATCTCCATGGCGACCACCTTAAGGTCGCGCCTCTCAAAGCGGTTGATGATCTCGCCAATAAGGCCCTTGCGGACGCCGTCGGGCTTGATGAGCACAAAAGTCTTCTCTTCTTTTGGGTGTTGCATTGCGGCTAACCTTACAAGATAAATCTATATTTTGCAAGCCTTTTTTACAGCGCGGTCAAAACTTCGGGGGCGCCTTTGGTAACAATAACCGTCTGCTCAAATTGCGCCGCACGCGAGCGGTCGCGCATTTTTATCGTCCATTCGTCCTTGGCAACCGTGATATCGCCCTTGCCTTCGCAGAGCATCGGCTCGATAGCGAGCACCATCCCCTCCTCTATTTTGTCGCCCTCGCCCTCCGCACCCTCGTTGTCGATGTAGGGCTTTTCGTGCACGGCTTTGCCCACCGCGTGGCCACCCAAGTCTTTAACAATGCCGAGTCGGTGTTTGGCGGCGACGCGCGCAATAGCCGCGCCGATGTCGCCGGTATGCGCGCCGGGGCGCGCGGCAGCAATGGCGGCGTCGAGCGCCTCGCGCGTAGCGCTAAGCAACTTGCGTGCGCGCTCGTCGCCCTCGCCGATAGTAAACGTGCGCGCCATGTCGACAAAGTAGCCGTTATACGACAAGCCAATATCAAACTTAACCACATCGCCTTGGCGAAAAATCTTTTGCGGCGTCGGTATCCCATGCACGATCTCGTCGTTAATAGACACACACAAGGTGGCCGGGTAGGCGTAGGCCGCGCCGTCGGGTTGGTAGTTAAGAAACGACGGCACCGCCCCATACTTTTTGATAGCGTGCTCGGCCATCAGGTCGAGTTCGGCCGCTGTCATACCCTCTTTGGTTGCAGCTACCAAGTCTTTGAGCACGCCCGAGAGCATCGTGCCCGCGGCGCGCAGCTGTTTAAAATCCTCGTCGGTGGTGGCTATCATAGCTACGCAATAGTGAGCGCTTTTAAAATCTCGGCGTGCACGGCCTCGATAGGCTGGTCGGCGTTGATATTAACCAGCCGACCGCGCGAGCGAAACAGCTCGACCGCATGCGCGGTGTGCTCGTTGTACTCTTTGATGCGATGGTCAACCGTGTCGGACGCATCGTCCGAGCGACCCTGCAGCTGCTTGCGCAGGGCCAAGCGCTTTTCGACCTCGGCGTCGGATATATCCAAAAACACTGCTGTGTACGGACGTTCGAGCCAGCCGGCCGTCTCGTCAAACGACTCGGCCTCCTCAAGACGGCGACACGCGCCCTCAAAAACAATACTGTCCTCGGGCGAGATCCCAAGGAGTGCGTCGACAAACAAGTGTGACGAAAACCACGCCGGCAACAGGCCCCCCTCGTCCATGGTCTTTTTTATCTTTTCGTTAACAAAGCCGTGGCCTTTGGCCATCTCGCGCAGGCGGTTACCCGACGAGTACACCTCGGCGCCAATCTTAGTAGCCAAAAGCTTGGCCTGGGTCCCCTTGCCCGACCCCGGCCTGCCCATCATTAAAAACGTACGGATGTTAGACATCCTTTAATACTCGCGTATAGAGATCTGCGCGTCAATGCGGCGTGCAAGGTCGAGGATCACTTGGACCACAATGAGCAGCGCCGTGCCGCCGAGTGCGAGCGTGGTGATGCCGGTCAAAGACTGCATCGCGATCGGCAAGACCGCTATGATGCCAAGGAAGAGCGCGCCGACAAACGTGATGCGGGTGATAACTTTGCCCAAATACTCTTGCGTCGACATGCCGGGGCGCACGCCGGGGATAAAGGCGCCGTTCTTTTGCAGGTTCTCGGCTATCATGTGCGGGTCAAAGGTACCCGCGGTGTAAAAGTAGGTAAAGAAAAAGACAAAGATAAAGTACAGCGTGCCGTAGAGCCCGAGGTTTTGCAGCCCGCCGAGTATCGCGTGCGCAAGGTTGGCCAGCCACAGGTGCGATGAGGTTTGGAAGAAGCTCGCAAACATTTGCGGGATAAGCAAGAGCGAGAGCGCAAAGATAATCGGGATAACGCCGGCCTGGTTGAGACGCAGCGGCAAGTAGGTCGATTGCCCGCCAAAAAACTTCATCCCGCGGACGCGCTTGGCATAGGTCACCGGCACCGGGCGCTCGGCCTCGGTGATAAACACGACCGCCGCCACCACGGCCACCGCCGCTACCGCAAAGGCCAAGTACAGCGGCAACTGCGTCGCATCAAAGCTAAAGAGGAGCTGGCTAAAGTCGCGCGGCAGGCGCGCCACGATGCCGGCAAAAATCAAAATCGAGACACCGTTGCCAAGACCGTACTCCGAGATAAGCTCGCCTATCCACATGAGGAGCAGCGACCCCGCAACGATCATAAGTAGGTTGGCGATAAAGCCAAACGCGCCGAGCGCCGGCAACACCGCCTCGCGCTGCAAGATAAGCAAAAACGATATGCCCTGGATGAGCGCCACCGGCAAGGTCAAGAGGCGCGAGTACTGGCTAAAGCGCTTGCGACCGGCCTCGCCCTCTTCTTGATACAGCGCCTTGAGGCTCGGCACCATAAGGGTCAGGAGCTGCATGATGATCGAGGCGGTGATATAGGGGCCCACGCCGAGCATCACGATAGAGAGGTTGGAGAGGCCGCCGCCACTAAAGAGGTTGAGCAGGCCAAAAAACTGGTTGCTGTTAAAAAAGGTTGCAAGTTGCGCCGCGTCGATACCCGGGATAGGGATAGCCGCAAGTACCCGAAACACCGCAAGCGCGCCGAACACAAACAAAAGACGCCCGCGCAATTGCGCGTCTGCAAAGAGGAGCGCGATTTTTTGAGTGAAGCTCGGCATGATGGTTTAGGCTACTGACCCGCCCGCCTTCTCTATCTTTTCTTTAGCCGAGGCCGAGACCGTGCAACCGGTGACGATGAGTTTTTTGGTAAGCTCGCCGTCGCCGAGGATCTTGACCTTGGGGGTGACGCCCTTGCGCGCGCGGATGACGCCGCGTTCGATGAGCATTTTAGGATTGACGCTGTCGCCTGAGGCAAAAGCAAAGTCGAGCGACTTAACATTGATGACCGTCGGCTTGACCTGAATGCTGGCAAAGCTGTAGCCGCGCAGTTTAGGGAGCTTCTTCAACTTTTCGCGGACGTCGGGGCGGATGCGGTGACCGGCGCGCGCCTTTTGACCCTTGGTGCCGCGACCCGAGGTCTTGCCGCGCAGGCCGCCACG